>NZ_JACBZA010000001.1:1247015-1558769 GCF_013408535.1 Actinopolymorpha cephalotaxi | reverse complement strand
CGTCGGCGGACTCCTCAAGGCCCGTGGCGTCACGGTCGTCGAGGGCGCGGGCCGGCTGGTCGCGCCGAACGCCGTCCAGGTCAACGGCACGAGGTACGAAGCACCGAACATCCTGCTGTCCACCGGGTCCTACTCCCGCACCCTGCCCGGCCTCGACGTCGACGGCGAGCGCGTCCTCACCAGTGAGCACGCCCTGCAGCTCACCGACGTTCCGTCCTCGGTCATCGTGCTCGGCGGCGGCGTGATCGGGGTCGAGTTCGCCAGCGTCTGGCGTTCCTTCGGCGCCGACGTGACGATCATCGAGGCACTCCCCCGGCTACTGGCCGCCGAGGACGAGGCCTGTTCCAAGGCCGTCGAACGCGGCTTCCGCAAGCGCGGCATCACCTACAAGACCAACACGCCCTACAAGAGCGTCGAACACACCGACCAGGGTGTACGCCTGACCGTCGAGTCCGGTGAGACCTACGACGCCGAGCTACTCCTCGTCGCCGTGGGCCGCGGCCCGTCCACCGCCGACCTCGGCTACGAGGACGTGGGTGTGGAGCTGGACCGCGGGTTCGTCCGCGTCGACGAGCGGCTGCGCACCAGCGTTCCGGGCGTACGCGCGGCCGGCGACATCGTGTTCGGCCTGCAGTTGGCCCACCGCGGCTTCCAGCAGGGCATCTTCGTCGCCGAGGACATCGCGGGGCTCGACCCGCCGGTGATCGACGAGACCGGCATCCCACGGGTGACCTACTGTGACCCCGAGGTGGCGTCGATGGGCCTCACCGAGGCCGCGGCCAAGGAGAAGCACGGGGCGGACGGGATCGAGACGTTCACCTACGACCTGGCCGGCAACCCCAAGAGCCAGATCCTGAAGACGCAGGGCTTCGTGAAGGTGGTCCGGGCCAAGAACGGCCCGGTCGTCGGCATCCACATGGTGGGTGCCCGGGTCGGCGAACTCGTCGGCGAGGCCCAACTGATCTACAACTGGGAGGCGTTCCCCGAGGAGGTCGCCCAGCTGGTCCACATGCACCCGACCCAGAGCGAAGCGATCGGCGAGGCTCACCTGGCCCTCGCCGGAAAGCCGCTGCACGTGCACGGCTGAGGCGCCTCATCCCCAAGGCCCAGGTTCGGAATAACCACGACAAGGAGCAAGCATGCCGGTCTCCGTCACCCTTCCCGCCCTAGGGGAGAGCGTCACCGAGGGAACTGTCACGCGGTGGCTGAAGCAGGTGGGCGAAACCGTCCAGGCTGACGAGCCGCTGCTCGAGGTCTCCACGGACAAGGTCGACACCGAGATTCCCGCGCCGAGTGCCGGCGTCCTGCTGCAGATCACCGTCGGTGAGGACGAGACCGTCGAGGTCGGCGCCGAACTCGCCGTCATCGGTTCGGAGGGCGAACAGGCCGAGGACGGCGGCGCGGACGACTCCGCCCAGGCCGAGCAGGAGTCCGAGCAGGAACCCGCTCAGGAGGAGGAGCCGGCGGAGGACGCGGCCGCGCAGGAGCAGGAGGAGCCCGCCCCGGCGTCCGCGAACGCCTCGGACGGCGGGTCCGCCGAGGGCACCTCGGTCACCCTGCCCGCGCTCGGCGAGAGCGTCACCGAGGGCACCGTCACCCGCTGGCTGAAGCAGGTCGGCGACAAGGTCGAGGTCGACGAGCCGCTGCTGGAGGTCTCCACCGACAAGGTGGACACCGAGATCCCGGCCCCGAGCGCCGGCACCCTGGTGCAGATCACCGTCGCCGAGGACGAGACCGTCGAGGTCGGCGCCGAACTCGGTGTGATCTCCAGCGGTGCCGCGGCGGCCCCCCGGCACGCCGCGCCGAAGCCCACCGAGCCGGAGCAGGCCGAGGAGAAGCCGGCCCAGAAGGCCGAGCCGGAGCCGAAGCCGGAGCAGAAGGCCGAGCCGAAGCCTGAGGCCAAGCCCGAGCCGAGGCGTGAGCCCGAGCAGCCGGCGGCCCGCCAGGAGCCGGCCCGCCCCGCGGCGCAGAAGCCGGCCGCCACCGACGAGGGATCGGCGGCGTACGTCACTCCGCTGGTACGCAAGCTGGCGGCCGAGCACCAGGTCGACCTGTCCTCGGTGTCCGGCACCGGCGTCGGCGGGCGCATCCGCAAGCAGGACGTGCTGGACGCGGCGAAGGCCCGGCAGGAGGCGGAGAAGGCCACCAGCCAGCAGGCGGAGTCCGCCGAGGGCCTGCCCGGTGCGGCGCCGGCCGTCCAGTCCGCGCCGGCCCAGCCCAGCCCGCTGCGCGGCACGACCGAGAAGCTCAGCCGGCCCCGCAAGGTGATCGCCCAGCGGGTGCACGAGTCGCTGCAGAACACCGCCCAGCTCACCACGGTGGTCGAGGTCGACGTGACGGCCATCGCCCGGATCCGTGACCGGGCCAAGCGCGGCTTCCAGCAGCGGGAGGGCATCAAGCTGTCCTTCCTGCCGTTCTTCGCCAAGGCGGCGCTGGAGGCACTCAAGGAGCACCCGAAGCTCAACGCCAGCCTGGACCTGGACAAGGGCGAGGTGACCTACCACGCCAACGAGAACCTCGTGATCGCGGTCGACACCGAGCGCGGGCTGATGGTGCCGGTCATCCACGACGCCGGTGACCTCAACGTCACCGGGCTCGCCAAGCGGATCACCGACCTGGCCGAGCGCACCCGTACCAACAAGATCACGCCGAACGAGATCTCCGGCGGCACGTTCACCATCACCAACACCGGCAGCCGGGGCGCGTTGTTCGACACGCCGATCTTCTTTCAGCCGCAGGTCGCCATCCTGGGCACCGGCTCGGTGGTGAAGCGGCCGGTCGTGGTCGACACCCCGCTCGGGGAGACCATCGCCATCCGGCACATGGTCTACCTCGCGCTGAGCTACGACCACCGGCTGATCGACGGGGCGGACGCCGCGAGGTTCCTGGTCGCGGTCAAGACCCGGCTGGAGGACGGCAGCGTGGCCGCGGAGTTCAGCAGCTGAGTTCTCCGCGCACGGTCCCCGCGTTCGGTTCGTGACGACTGAACCAGATCCGGCAAGGACACCTGTCGGCCCGTTCCCGGACTCTCCGGGGACGGGCCGACGCGCGTCCTGAACCTGCCCGAGCCAGCCCCGAGCCAACTGCGAGCTGTCCGGGACCTGATCTTGGCTGAGCATGCGGGCCGCCTCCCAGGGCATGCTGGCCGCATGAGATTCGTTCTGGCGGGTGCGTCGGGGTTCCTCGGACAGGCGCTGCGTACGCGGCTCACCGGCGAGGGGCACGAGGTGACCCAGCTGGTACGCCGGCCGCCGCAGGCCGCGGACCAGGCACAGTGGGACCCCGACCGGGGCCAGGTCGACGCCGAGGTGCTCGCCGGCGCCGACGCGGTGGTCAACCTCGCCGGGGCCAGCATCGGCCGGGTGCCGTGGACGCCGTCCTACCGGCAGACGATCCGGACCAGCCGGCTCGCCACCACCTCGACGCTCGCCCGGGCGCTGGCCGACCTGCCCGAGCCGCCGGTGTTCGTCTCCGGGAGCGCCACCGGCTACTACGGCAAGGACCGCGGCGACCTGCTGCTGGACGAGGACTCACCTCCCGGCGACGGCTTCCTCGCCGAGCTGTGCCGCGACTGGGAGGCGGCCACCGATCCCGCCGAACGCGCCGGCGTCCGGGTCGTGCACCTGCGTACGTCACCGGTGTTCGACCGTTCCGGCGGGGCGTTCAAGGTGATGGAGCTGCAGTTCCGGCTCGGTGCGGGCGGCCGGCTCGGATCGGGCCGGCAGTACCTCCCGATGATCGCGCTGGACGACTGGCTGTCGGCCGTGCGGTTCCTGGTCGGCCGAGCGGACGCGCGCGGCCCGTACAACCTCACCATCCCCGAGCCCACGACCAACGCCGAGTTCACCAAGGTGCTCGGCGCGGCCCTGCGCCGGCCGACGCTGCTGCCGGTGCCCGCGGTGGCGCTGCGCACGGCGCTCGGGGAGTTCTCCGCGGAGATGCTCGGCAGCGTCCGGCTGGTGCCGCGCCGGCTGCTGGACGCGGGGTTCACCTTCGCCGCACCCGACGTCTCCTCACTGGTGGACAGGGCGCTGCACCGTTGAGGCCGGGCCGATCCGCTGCTGCGACGCGCCGGGTCAGCGCTCCTCTATCCGGGAGATCAGCCAGCCCTGGCCGGTCCGTACGAGCGTGATCCGGCGGTTCTTCGGCTCACCGGCCGGTCGGGGCACTCGTTCCCCGTCGTCGGACACCACGGAGTACGCCTGCAACTGGTCGACGACCCGGAGCACCGCCCGGTCAGGGCGTTCGCTGTCGACGTGCAGCGTCCGGACCGCGAACCGCAGGCCCTCCAGATGGCAGCCCGCGCGCACGCACTTGTCGATCTCGGTGCGGTCGTCGGCAGCCAGGTCGGAGCCGGCCGGGTAGTAGACGCCCGCGAGCACTGCCGGGTCGTTCGTGGCGTACGCCTGCGCGCGGCGCGCGTCCAGGGTGGCGAGCACCTTTCGCCACCTGGCCTCCGCGCCGGCCGGGCCGGGTGGAATCCGCGGCGTGGCGGACCTGTTCAGCGTCGGCGTGGGCTTCGCCGTGGGACGGCTCGTCGCGCTCGGGGCCGGAGTCTCGGGCGCGGCCGGGGCCGTCGGCGAGGTGCTCGGCGCCGCCGTCCGCCCGGCGTCCGGAGCGTTGTCGGAACGCTTCGCCCAGGCGATCCCGCCGACGACCGCGCCGGCGACCAGCACCACCACGGCCGCCGCGGCGGCGATCACGCGAATCCGTGAGCGGCGTTCGTCGTCTTCGTCGTCCAGGTCCAGATCCAGGTCGCCGTCCGGGCCGCCGGGTACACCGGGCACGGTGAACTCACCCGGATCAGCCGAGGTGCGCTCGGCGGTCGGGCTCGCCGGAGGCGATCCGTCCTCCGGGGTGGCAGCAGGGGCTTCCGGAGCCGGGGAGGCGCCGGTCATCGCCGCGAGGTCGGCGTCGGTGAGTACCAGCCCGACCGGGAAGCGCACCGGCGCCGGCGGGCACGCGGCGTAGAGGAGGTCGGCGAACTGCGCGGCGGTGGGCCGGCGAGCAGCCACCGGCTGAAGTCCCGCTCCGACGGCGTGCAGCAGGCCGGGTGGTGCGTCGGGCACGGCCTCGGCCAGCGGCGGGCGGGCCTGGCCCGGCCGCGGGACCACCCCGGTCAGCGCGGTGTAGCAGACCGCGGCCAGCCCGTAGACGTCCCCGGCCGGGGTGGTCGCGGGTCCGGGCGGGCCGTCGGGATCGGTGTAGCCGTGCGTGCCGAGACTCTCGCCGCCCTCGACCAGCGCGAGAACGCCCACGTCGGTGAGCAGGGGCCGCCCCTCGGCGGTGTAGAGGATCGCCTCCGGAGTCACGTCGCCGTGCAGGAGCCCGCGCTCGTGCGCCGCGGCCAGTGCCTCGGCCACCGGTGCGGCCGTGGTGACCACCTCACCGGGATCCAGCTGGCCGCGCCCGTGCAGGAGCTGGTCGAGGCTGCCGCCGTCGGCGTGGTCCAGCACCCAGACGACCTCGTCCCCGAGGGGCAGCGCCTCGTGCACCCGCACCAGGTGCGGATGGCCGATCATGGCGAGGACGGCCGCCAACCGGCGTACGTCCTCCCGTGCGTCCGGTGTGCGGGGGCGGATCCGCCGCAGGGCAACGTGGTCACCGGTGCCGTGGCGGTGGGCCTCCCACACCTCGCCGGTGGCGCTCGCGCTGATCAGCGCACCCAGGTCGTACCCCTGAACGCGAAACTGCGCCCCCATGGTCGCCTCTCGTACGGTCTGAACGGTGTCGTCGTCGGACGGTGTCGCTCGTCGAACAGCCTCGAACGGTGTCGCTTGTCGAACGGTCTCGAACGGTCTCGAACGGTCTCGCCGGAGGCCGAAACCCTAGCGGGACGGCTCGGCCGGCGTCGTCCCGGCGATCTCCCTGCTCGCGGCGATCAGCCAGCCGCCGTCGGTGCCGGAGCGTTCGAGGGTGATGCGGAAACGCCTCGGTGGCTCGCCGTCGCGCGGATAGTAGTTGCCGTCGATCTGGATGCGGTAGCGCTGCAGCTGGCTCTCGGCGTCCACGACCACGCGGTCCGAGCCCTGCGACACCACATGCAGGGAACGGATCGGCGTACGAAGACCGTCCACGCTGGTGACGCCACCCTGCTCGTACTTCCGCAGCCTGGTGAGGTCGTCGTTCATCGGGACGGAGCCTGGCGTGTAGACCTGGTTGAGCAGTGCGGGTTTCCACTCCTTCCAGGCCCTGGCCCGGCGTACGTCGAGGTCGTCCAGCACCTTCGCCCACCGGGCCTCAGCCGGCGACATGGCCGCCATGGTCGAGGTCGGTGTGGGATCGGCGGCGGGCTCGCGGACGGCCCGCCAGCCGAGTACGCCGGAGACCGCGACCACCACCAGCAGCACCGGAACACCGGCCAGCAGGAGCAGCCGCCGGCGGCCCGAACGCCTGGCCTCGTCGACGCCTTCGGTGTCCTCGGTGTCCTCGGAGTCTTCCGAGTCCGTCGCCTCGGCCGCCGGCGCGTGGCCCGCTTCCGCGGGCGCCGCGCCGGTGTCGCCGTACGCGCTCGGGAAGTCCGGTGGCGGGGTCGGCCCGGCTGCGCGCGGCCGGGTCCCGCTCCCCCGTGCCGGATCCCATCCGCCCCGCGTGCCGGAGTCGCTGCCCAAGTCGGTGCCGGACTCGGTGCCGGGCCCGAGGTTCGGACCGAACGGCGCGGAGTCTCCGCCACCCGAACCGGACGGGAAGCGGACCGGCGAGGTCGGGCAGGCCGCGGCGAGCTGGGCGCCGAACTGCGCCATCGCCGGGCGCTGTGAGGGCCGGGCCTGCAGGCCGGCCTCGACGATGTGCGCCAGCGCCGGCGGAACCCCCGGCGCCATCTGGTGCAGCGGGCGGCGGCCGACCCCGGTCTCCGGTGTCGCCCCGGTCAGCGCGGTGTAGCAGACGGCGGCCAGCCCGTAGACGTCACCGGCCGGCGTCGGCGGCGTGCCGTCGTGGCCAGCCGGGTCGGAGTAGCCGACGGTGCCAGCCTCGCCGCCCTCCACGAGTCGCAGCAGCCCGGCGTCGGCGAGCAGCGGGCGGGCGTCGGCGGTGAAGAGTACGTTCTCCGGCGTCACGTCCCCGTGCACGATGCCGCGCCGGTGCACCGCTTCCAGCGCGCCGGCCATGGCGGTCGCCACCGTGACGACCTCACCGGGGTCGAGCGCCGGCCGGGCCAGCAGCAGCTGGCCGAGGCTGCCGCCCTCGGCGTAGTCGAGGACGAACACCACCTCACGCTCGTACGGCAGCATCTCCCGGATCCGCAGCAGGTGCGGGTGGTCCAGGGGCTCCAGCGCGGAGACGATCCGGCCGGCCTCCTCCTGCGCGGCGGTGTCCCGGGGACGGACCCGCTTCAGGGCCGCCTGTGCACCCGAGGCCGGCTCCCGGGCCAGCCAGACCTCACCCGCCGGTCCGGCGCCCAGCAACCCCTCGATGTCGTATCCGTCGACGTGGAAGTCACCCTGCATAGTGGGCCAATGATTCCATGGTGATCGAGTCGGGAGCGCGTCGCGGCGAGACCCGTTCCACGGCGGGGATCCGGGAGCGTTCTAAGCTGCGGGCATGGGTTCCCCGCGGTTCGTCCGGGCCGGCTTCGGGCCGGACGCGGTCGACTACACCACCGCCTGGGCACGTCAGCGCGAGGTGCATGCCGCGCGCGTCGCCGGCCAGGCCCCCGACACGGTGCTTCTGCTGGAGCACGAGGCGGTCTTCACCGCCGGCAAGCGGACCGAGCCGCACGAGCGCCCGGTCGACGGTACCCCCGTCATCGACGTGGACCGCGGCGGCAAGCTCACCTGGCACGGTCCCGGTCAGCTGGTCGGCTACCCGATCGTGCGGCTGACCGAGCCGATCGACGTGGTGGCGTTCGTCCGCCGGCTCGAGGACGCGCTGATCGCGGTCTGCGCCGACGCGGGTGTCCACACGGACCGGATCGAGGGCCGCAGCGGGGTGTGGGTGCGAGCCGACGAACGCGGCCCCGACCGCAAGATCGCCGCCATCGGGCTGCGGGTCGCCCAGGGCGTAACCATGCACGGGTTCGCGCTCAACTGCGACTGCGACCTGTCGGCGTACGACCGTTTCGTACCCTGTGGCATCACCGACGCGGGCACGACCTCGCTGTCGGTCGAGCTGGGCCGGCCGGTGGGGGTGGCAGACGTGCTCGACTCCGTCGAACGCCGGCTCACCGAGGCGCTGGCTCCGGTGGCCGGCCAGGTGGCCTGAGGACTACTCCGGGCGTCCGCCGAGCACCGGCTCCGCCGACGGGAACGTCAGGTCGACGTTGCGGAACGGCACCATCGCCAGCACCAGCGCGTGGGCGTAGAACGCCACCCGGTCGATGACACCGCCGGTGAGCGGGCCGACCGTCCCGGTCGTGGACTTGGTGTCGGTTCCGCCCAGTACGTCGTCGGTGGCGGTGCCGAGCTCCACACCCGCGCGAACCCGGTCGGCGATCTCCGCGGGGAGGGCGAACGTCGCGGTCCGGCTTTCGCCCCGGATAACCGGACCGTCGGGCCCGCGGCGGCCGAGGACGACGATCCAGGCCATGCAGTCCAGGGCGCCGTCGCGTTCGATCACGCCGCCCTCGACCCCGACCCACAGGTTGGCGTCCGGGCGGTCCTGACGGGCGGCCTCGGCGCGGTTACGGGCACCGCGCAGGGTCTCCTCGTCGCCGACCGGCTGCTGCGGCACTCCCGAGGCGACGTCCACCGTGACGGCGTCCACCTCGTCCTGACCCAGGGCGACCTTGACTGCTTCGAGAGTGGCGCGGCGCTTGACCGGATTGCCCGAGGCGATGACTACACACATAGACACGCGCACAACCTAACCCCGAGCGGCAAACCCGGGGCACGGGAGGGCGGCGTACGCACGCACTTCCGGACGACTCGCCACCGCACCGTACGCTGAGGGGGTGACTGCGCTGGCCCCTGACGGACGAAAGCTGCTGCGGCTCGAAGCGCGCAACAGCCGGACACCGATCGAGAAGAAGCCCGAATGGATCAAGACCCGGGCCCGGATGGGTCCGGAGTACACCGAGCTCCGCTCACTGGTCAAACGTGAGGGGCTGCACACGGTGTGTCAGGAGGCGGGCTGTCCCAACATCTACGAGTGTTGGGAGGACCGCGAGGCGACCTTCCTCATCGGCGGCGACCAGTGCACCCGGCGGTGCGACTTCTGCCAGATCGACACCGGCAAGCCGGCCGACCTGGACCGTGACGAGCCGCGCCGGGTGGCCGAGAGCGTCCGCCAGATGGGCCTGCGCTACGCCACGATCACCGGCGTCGCCCGCGACGACCTGCCCGACGGCGGTGCCTGGCTGTACGCCGAGACGGTGCGCGTCATCCACGAGCTCAACCCCGACACCGGGGTGGAAAACCTCATCCCGGACTTCAACGGCAAGCCCGACCTGCTGCGCGAGGTGTTCGACTCCCGGCCGGAGGTGCTGGCCCACAACGTCGAGACCGTGCCCCGGATCTTCAAGCGGATCCGCCCCGGTTTCCGGTACGAACGCTCGCTGGACGTCATCCGGCAGGCCAGGGAGTACGGCCTGGTCACCAAGTCCAACCTCATCCTGGGCATGGGCGAGGAACGCCACGAGATCAGCGCGGCGATGCGCGACCTGGTGGACGCCGGCTGCGAGTTGCTGACGATCACGCAGTACCTCCGCCCCTCCGTGCGCCACCACCCGGTCGAGCGCTGGGTGAAGCCGGAGGAGTTCGTCGAACTCTCCGAGGAGGCGAGTGGACTAGGCTTTGCGGGAGTGATGTCCGGACCGCTCGTCCGCTCCTCCTACCGCGCCGGCCGGCTCTACCGCCAGGCGCTGGAGTCCCGGGAGCAGCCGGCGCCGTCCGCCTGACGCAACCACCCGTGCCGGGGCAGCCGACCCGGCATGGCCCAGCAGACCTTGAGGAAGGACCCAGCAGCCGACCATGGCCAAGCGCGACGAGACTCCCGAGAAGCAACAAGGCCGGGTCGCCCAGGTCCGTGCCGCCTACTCGATCACGAAGGAAGTCCAGCCGCGGATCGGGCTGATGCTCGCGGGGATCTTCCTCGCCGTGATCGTGGTGTTCGTCGCCGTCGGCTTCGTGCTCAAGAACCCCATCCTGTGGGGTGTCACGGGCATTCCGTTCGCCGTACTGCTCACCGTGATCTTCTTCGGCCGGCGCGTGGAGAAGGCCGCCTACTCCCGCCTGGAGGGCCAGCTCGGTGCCGGGGCGAACGCCCTGTCCACCCTGCGCAAGGGCTGGACGGTCGACCCGGCGGTCGCGGTGACGCGCAACCAGGACGTCGTACACCGGGTGGTGGGCCGGCCGGGGATCGTGCTGGTCGCCGAGGGCGCGCCCAACCGGGTCGGCAACCTGCTCGCCAACGAGAAGCGCAAGCACGCCCGGGTCGCTCCCGACACGCCGATCTACGACGTCGTGGTCGGTGACGGTGAGGGACAGGTTCCGCTGCGCAGGTTGTCCGGCCATGTCATGAAGCTCCCCCGCAACCTCCGCCCGGCCGAGGTCACCGAGGTGCTCAACCGGCTGAAGGCGCTGTCGGCCAACCGCAGCCAGCTGCCGATCCCGAAGGGTCCGCTCCCCCGCAACGCCAAACTGCCCCCGGGCGCCTCCCGCCCCCGCTAGCCCGCGACGTCCCGCGCCCCGGGTAGTCCCGGGGTGTCCAGGCGTCCGGGTGTGCGGTCAGCGTGCGCGAACCAGGACGGTGCCGGCCAGCCGGTCGTGCAGACCGCGGCCGTCGGAGTCCACGACCAGCGGCGGGATGACGAGCAGGACGAGCACCGCGCGGATCAGCGACCGGGCGAAACCCACCGGCCGGCCGTCCAGGCGGGCGACCACCAGGTGCCGCATCCGCTGGCCGATGCTGGCGCCGACGAACGCCGTCATCAGCCAGATCTCCACCCCGAACACCATCAGCGGGACGAAGTCGACGGCCGTCACCGGCGACTGCCAGACGCCTACGTCGCGGACCAGGGCGATCGCCACCAGGTTGGCCAGCAGCCAGTCCAGGAGCAGTGCGGTGACCCGGGCGCCCCAGCCGGCCAGCGCGCCGCGGCCTTCCTCGGGCAGGCCCAGTCGATAGCCGGCGTACTGCTGCTCGGTGGCCGCGTCCGGACTCCGGCGAGACCTCTGCTGCTCGGGCATGGTCTGAGGTTATCCTCTGACACTTCCGGTCCCACGGGACCGTGGACGGGTCCCGTCAGGCGGCCGAAAGGCCCCACGAGGCCTCCGGCGCGGCTCCTTCCGCGCCCTCCGGCGAGGTGCGGGGTCGGTGCCCCGCGCCAGGTCCGAGTGCGCCAAACTGGCCGTAACACGCGCGCAACATTGGCGATACGGCAGGGAAACGGCCAGCTCCTAGCGTCGCCTGCCAAGAGACGGAGGAGGGCCGAATGTTCGAAAGCGCCGACGAGCTGTTGGCATTCGTACGTGACGAGGGCGTCGAGTTCATCGACGTTCGCTTCTGTGACCTGCCGGGGGTCATGCAGCACTTCAACGTGCCGGCGGGGTCGTTCACCGAAGACGACATCGCCAACGGCCTGATGTTCGACGGGTCCTCGATCCGCGGCTTCCAGGCCATCCACGAATCCGACATGAAGCTGGTTCCGGACCCGGCGACCGCGTTCGTCGACCCGTTCCGGGAGCACAAGACGATCGCGATGAACTTCTCGATCGTCGACCCCTTCACCGACGAGCCCTACAGCCGCGACCCGCGCAACGTCGCCGCCAAGGCCGAGGCCTACCTCAGGGCGAGCAACATCGCCGACACGGCCTACTTCGGGCCCGAGGCCGAGTTCTACGTCTTCGACGACGTGCGGTTCGAGACCAAGCAGAACGCCGGTTACTACCACATCGACTCGATCGAGGGTGCGTGGAACACCGGCAAGGAGCAGGAGGGCGGCAACAAGGGATACAAGCCGCGCTACAAGGGTGGCTACTTCCCCGTCGGGCCGACCGACCACTTCGCCGACCTGCGCGACAAGATGGTTGCCCAGCTGCTGGCGTCGGGCATCGAGGTCGAGCGCGCGCACCACGAGGTGGGCACCGCGGGCCAGGCCGAGATCAACTACAAGTTCGACTCGCTGCAGCACGCGGGCGACACGCTCATGCTGTTCAAGTACATCGTCAAGAACGTCGCCTGGAACGAAGGCCACACCGCGACGTTCATGCCGAAGCCGCTGTTCGGTGACAACGGTTCGGGCATGCACTGCCACCAGAGCCTGTGGAAGGACGGCCAGCCGCTCTTCTACGACGAGCTCGGCTACGGCGGGCTGTCGGACATGGGCCGGTGGTACATCGGTGGGCTGATCAAGCACGCGCCCAGCCTGCTGGCGTTCACCAATCCGACGGTCAACTCCTACCACCGGCTGGTCCCGGGCTACGAGGCTCCGGTCAACCTGGTCTACAGCCAGCGCAACCGGTCCGCCGCGGTGCGGATCCCCGTCACCGGTACGAGCCCGAAGGCCAAGCGGATCGAGTTCCGGGTGCCGGACCCGTCCTGCAACCCGTACCTCGCCTTCGCCGCCATGCTGATGGCCGGCATCGACGGCATCCGCAACAAGATCGAGCCGCCGGAGCCGGTCGACAAGGACCTGTACGAGCTGCCGCCGGACGAGCACGCGGCGGTCGAGCAGGTTCCGGCGTCGCTGGGCGCGGTCCTCGACCGGCTCGAGGTCGACCACGACTACCTCCTCGAAGGTGGCGTGTTCACCCCGGACCTGATCGAGACCTGGATCGACTGGAAGCGCACCAACGAGATCGACCCCGTGCGTCTGCGTCCGCACCCGCACGAGTTCGAGCTGTACTACGACATCTGATCCGCCCGGCCTTCGGGCCGACGGATCCGACGAACGGCGGCCGGCCCGCACTCGCCCCAGTGGCGGCGTGCGGGTCGGCCGCCGTTTTCCACAATCATGTGTACCGAATGTGTACCGGCGCGGCCCCTGAGCTGGTGCGCCTCACGCGGCATCCACATGGAGCACTGACGATCATGCGGCGGACCGGTCGGCCGAGGTCATCACTCGTAGTCACAGAGAGTTGCGAGCATTGGACCCGAGCAGCGACGATGATCCATATGAGTCCTGTGGATGAGCCCATCGAGGTTGTCGCGGCCAGGCCCGAATGGCAGGCACAAGGTCAGGTGCTGCGCATGGAGGTGTGTGACGCATTGGGGATGGACCCGGCATGCGTGGAGCACATTGGCTCGACCGCAGTAGCCGAGTTGGCGGCGAAGCCTGTGATCGACCTGATGGTGGGTTGCAGGGACGACCAGCGACACCCCGTGGCCGAACTGCTCGCTCACCGTGTCGGCTACGAGTATCTGCACGATTTCGGTGCACCAGGACGGGAGTATCTCCGACGACGGACGGGCTCCCCTTGGGCCAACGCCCACATCGTCGAACTGGGCGGCACGCTCTGGCGTGACAACCTGATGTTGCGCGACTTCCTGCGCGGCGACCCCGAGGCTGCCCGCGAGTACGGCGCAGCAAAGAAGGCGGCCGCCGTACGGACCGGTCATCTGCGTGCCTACTCGGCCGCGAAGTCGGACACCGTTCTAACACTGCTCGACCGTGCTCGGGCCTGGTCACGGCGCTGCGAGGCGCCGCTCGGCCTTTGGGCCAACGGATCCGACGAACGCCCGTTTCGCATGGGTCAAGCGGGATAGAGGCGGGCCATCGTCTGGATGGCGTCGGTCAGGTGGGTGACGAGCTGCGTCGGGGCGAGGGCCTGGACGTTCGGGCCGAGGCGAAGCAGCGTCGCCGCGGTATGCGCAACGTTCTCCATCGGGATGGTGGCGTTCCGCCAGCCGTCCGGGTCAGCGGGCGTGAGGGTGCGAAGGGCCAGCCGGGCGGCCTTTGGACCGAGGACGTCGGGGAGGGCGGTGACCCCGCTCGGGGTCAGGCGCACGACGGCGACCTCGTCAGTTTCGGCCCGCTCGTACCGGTCGACATGGGACGCCCAGAACGCAGCCAGATCGAAGTCCTCAGGCCGGGTGACTGTCTCGGGCAGCGGGCGAAGGTCCACGATCGCCGAGACGCGGTACGTACGTGGCTGACCGCGTCGCGCGGCGATCAGGTACCAAACCCCGGCCTTGAGCACCAGTCCCAGCGGGTGGAGCCGCCGGGTGACCTCGCCGGGCCGGGGCGCCCAGCGACGGTACCGGACCTCGATGGTCTGGTCCTGCCAGAGTGCCTCGGCGACGGCGAGCAGGTGTGGCACCGCGTCGGGCTCCCGGTACCAGCCACGTGTGTCGAGATGGAAACGCTGCCTGATCCGCATCGACGCGTCCCGGTACGGGGTCGGCAACGCCGCCATCAGCTTGAGTTCGGCGGCGGCCACCTGGGCGCCCAGGCCGAGTTCGGCGGCCGGCTGCGGCATGCCGGTCAGGAACAGCGACTCCGCCTCGTCGGAGGTCATCCCGGTCAACCGCGTGCGGTAGCCGTCCATGAGCTGGTAGCCACCGGTCGGGCCCTGCTCCGCATAGATCGGCACACCTGCCGCGGCGAGGGCCTCGACGTCGCGGTAGACGGTTCGGGCGGTGACACCGAGTTCCCCTGCGAGTTGTGCGGCGCTCATCCGCCCCCGGTTCTGCAGTAACAGCAGCAGGGACAGCAGTCGGCTCGCGCGCACCGGAGGCAGTCTGCCAGACCACTGACAGAGGATGTCAGGGGTAGTCCGCCACCATCGTTGTCATGAACGACTTCGACTTCTTCATCGGCTCGTGGAACGTGGTCAACCAACGACTCAGGACGCTCTTCGCCGAGAGCGACGACTGGGAGACCTTTCCCGGCACCACAACCTGCCAGCCGATCTTCGACGGCGCCGGCAACACCGAAGAGATCATCTTCCCGACGGCCGGCAACCGCGGCTTCACCCTGCGCCTGTTCGACACCGAGCGAAAGGAATGGTCGATCTACTGGGCGAACAGCCGCACCGGCGTGCTCTTCCCGCCGGTCGTCGGCACCTTCACCGACGGCCGGGGCGACTTCTACGGCGACGACACCCATGAGGGCAAGCCGATCAAGGCACACTTCATCTGGTCCGACATCACGCCCACCTCAGCGCGGTGGGAGCAGGAGTTCTCCCCCGACGGCGGAAAGACCTGGGAACCCAACTGGGTCATGGACTTCACCCGGGCCTGACCGAGCGGCTCCGGCCGGCAGGGGCCGAGCCGCACCCCTACCGGCCGCCGCGTGGAAGACCAACTTCAGCCGGAGGTGCGGAAAAGATCATCCGGATCTGTGTGTTGCGGTACCCGGCGCGGTCGAAAGCCGCGGCCATCGGAGCGTTGGCGCGTCGGTGGGGGCTGTGATCAGCTCCGCACCGTTCCCGTCGTGGCACCAACACGTCACCCTGGAGCGGGACGTCCACATAGGCTCCGGGGGTGACTTTTCCCGAGCGCGATGACTACCTGGCCGTGGCGCCTCTCACCGACGCTGAGATCGTCAGGGCCCCATGGGGCGAGTGCAGTTCTCTCGAAGCCGCGCTCGTCTGCGCGGAGTCATGTACGCCGATCCGGTAGCCGCTGACAACAAAACGTCTGCCACGAAACAGTTGGCCAACCTGCGGGACATCGACGTCCGTGAACTGCTTTCCGGACGTCGAAGTCACCCGTGATGGCCGGCGCACATGGCCCCCGGTCCGACAGTGAGGACGTCGATGACATTTGATTAAGACACCGACGACGGTGACTACTCCCAGCAGAGGCCACGGTTACATCCGGCGCTCGCAGCCCGATTCAGTCCCCTGGTCTTCGACCCTGCGCACCGCCTGACAGATGCTGCTGAGGACATACTGCTGGAGGCGGCTCGATGGGCACCATCGGCCGGCAACTCACAGCCGTGGATGTTCCACTTCCTGCGCCGCAGCACGTCGGGCCATGACGGTCTCGTGGCGCGGCTGGCTCCAAGTTCGGCCCGATGGGCGCCGTCAGCGAGTGCGCTCGTGGTCAACCTCGCGCATCGCCAGGTGGAAGGAACGGACTGGCCGTACTCGGAGTTCGCCGACTACGACCTTGGGCAAGCAGTCGCCCACATGACGATCCAGGCAACGACTATGGGCCTGTCCTGTCGACAGTTCCGAGCGTTCGACCTCGAGAAGTTGACTGACGATCTCCGCGTCCCGGCGGGATGGGCCATCGTGAGCATGACCGCGATTGGCAGAGCCAGCGACAACGGGTCGAGTCGAGAGCGGCGCAGCATTGACGACATACGCCTGCTGCGTCGGTGCCCCATCACGTCCGGGATGTGAGCGCTATGTTCGTCGTCCACGCCGGCCGGCGAACAGGCTAGGTGGCGCCTTGCGCGACCCAGCGCATCGGGTCACCCCAGCCGAGGTCGGAGATGCCCGCCGCGTCCAGTGCCAGCGCGACCAGCGTGCGCCGGTGGGCGGCGAAGGTCAGGACGTGGGCGATCATCCCGCCGTAGGTGAACACCTCGGCCGGCTCGCACAGCGCGTCGACGAACGTGTCGTCAAGCCGGCCTTGCCCGGCGGTCCCGACTACGTGCGCCAGGAAGGTCGGGCCTTCCTCGGCAAGCCGGCTGCGCAGCGAGTCCACCGCTTCGTGCTCCTCGACCGACCAGTCATAGGGCCGGTTGGCTATCGCCGCGTTCCACATGCCCATCTGCCCCACGAGGCGCGACAGCAGGGATCGGATCGTCTGCCGGTCCTCGTCGACCGACAGTTCGATCACGGCGTCGAGCCGCTCGTCGTCGAGCCGGGCGGCGCGTTCGACCATCTCGCCGACGAGCCAGATGTGGTGCTCGACCATCTTGGTCAGCAGGTCCATCGAGGTCACCTTCTTCTGGGCAGGCAGCCGAAGGCTGCCGGGTGGGTGGAAGTGCACGCTGCTCGGCCCGTCGAGGCGTAGCCGCGTGGGCCGGGTCCGGTACCGGTCCGGTCCCACCCCGTAGGCCCGGGTGAAGGCCCGCGTGAACGCCTCGTGTGAGCCGTAGCCGGCCTCGATCGCGATGTCGAGAATGGTCAGTTGGGTGGACAGCAGGCGGTACGCCGCCCGCTCGAGCAGTACCCGGCGGCGCAGGGCGGCCGGAGGTTCCCCGCCCGCCGAGGACACGATCCGGTCGAGGTGGAACCGGGACAGGTGCAGGCGTGCGGCCAGGTCAGCTGCGGTGGCGTCGTGGTCGTCGAGCACCGACGCGAGGACGTCGACGAACCCGAGGAAGTGGTCTGCTGCTGCTGGCATGCCCTCATCCTGCCGGTGCCGGAGCCCGCCGCGTTTGATCGTCGTTGCGCAACCGTCGGCGCAAAGGCGGACAAGCTGCCCAATGAGCTCAGAGGCACCAATGCCGACAATCCGCGCTTGAGGGCCTGGCCAGGGGCGCGCATCGCCATCGTCACCCCCGGACAAGGATCACCTGCCGCGCCGACGAATGCCGGGCCGGCAAGCTCGCGGCGCTTCCGGCGCCGAGCGGAGGAACTCCCCCGGGGGCTAGTGGAACTTCGCAACCAACGGGTCGTCCTCGACCACCGCCAGCTGCCAGGTCGCGTCGGGCTCCACGTCGATCCGGAGAGTCTGCGGACCGCCATCGGTGGGGTACGCCCCACTGAATTGACCGCCGTCGCACGTGTACAGCCTCGACCTCTCGTCTCCTTCGGGAAAGATGCGGTAATGCCCACCTCCCCTGCAAACGAAAGCAACGCTGAAGACCTCGGTGGGTGGGGTGAACGACAGCGTGTGGTCGCCGGTGTGGCGGAAGGGTTCGACGATGTAGTTGACTCCCGGCGGGATTCCGAGAACCTCCTCCAGGTCGGCCTCTCGCTGTGCCGAACAGGCCGTGGCCGCCACAGTCAGCAACAAGGCCGCCGTCAGGGCGGTGAAGCACCGATGTCCCCTCATGCACGTCTCCCCCGTACTCGTCCCCGCTTCGTTCGACTGATTATGGGGTCCGCACGACCTCCTGTGGAGAGAGATTTGCGGGCGGTGACCGGTTCGCCTGACGGGGACAGCTGCGCTGGTCGACGTACATCGTGCGACGCTTCGTCCGTGACGTTGGTGTGGGTGACCGGCCGAGCCCGGGCCGAGTCGTGAGGAGAGTTGCGGTGATCGGCTGCGGAGGAAGTGGAAAGTCCCACGTCGCCCGGCAGCTCGGGCAGTTACTCGGTGCGCCGGTTACCCATCTGGATGTCGTCTTCTACGACGAGGCATGGAATCGACTGCCCACGGAGGAGTTCGAGGCGGCCCAACGTGACCTGGTCCGGAGCCCGACCTGGGTCATCGACGGTAACTACAACTCGACGTTGCACGTACGGCTTCCAGCGTGCGACGCGGTGATCTTCCTTGATCTCCCCACTCGTGAATGCTTCTGGGGTGTCCTCACTCGCCAGGCCGCGCACGGTCACGGGCAGAACCGAACCCACGGGGTGTTCAACCGCGTCGACCTGGACTTCCTGCGCTACGTCGCGACGTACCGGCGAAGGATGCGGCCACGTGTGCTGAAGAAGCTTGACGATCTCGCCGGCCATGCCGAGATCGTCACGCTCACCAGCCGCCGGCAGGTACGTCGATGGCTGGCAGGACTGGAGCGACGCTCAACAGCGTGCCGCTAGAGCGGGCGGTGGAACTTGACGTACAGGCGGACGTTCCCGCCGGTCACGTTGACACCCCTGCAGACTTCTCGTCTGTCGACCAGGCTGCGAGGGCTGCACGTCTCCCGCCGCAGGCCGAGGCTGGCTGCGATCTCTGTCGGGGACTCGTTCGCAGGCCCGGCCAGGGTCAGTTCGCGCCAGCAGCCACCGGAACCGCACTGCACCTGTTCGTCGACGACCCGCACGCCAGTAGGCAGCGCGGGAACATCCGAGCGCGGTGGCACAGCCGCCTCGTCGACAGCCAGCCAGATCACCGGCGCGACGAACACGACCGCGACCGCCAGGAACGCGACTACCGTCGCGATCATGATCTTCCGGAGCACCTGCGCAGGCTAGCGCTACCCCGCGTTCGGTCCTCGTCGCAGCCTGACGGAGAGGAAGCAGGGAGCGGTGTGCAGCTTGTCGTGTGCTTCGGGATCGAGCTTCTGTAGCTCCGGTACGGGGCGAGGTTCGACAAGGCGCTCCAGCACGAACCCGGCGCCGAGGAGTTCGCCGAGGAACGTCTCCAGCGGCATACGCCAGTAGTGCGTACGCCAACGCCCTTTCGCCACAGGTCTATCGACCTTCTCGACCGCGTAGTACGAACCACCGAAGCGGTTCCAGTCGGCGGTCGGATGCATCGTGGACACCACCAGCCAGCCGCCTGGTCGTACGACGCGGGCGAGCTCGGCGAGCAACTGGTCGCGTGCGTCGACGTAGTGAATAACCAATGCCATGACGGCTCCGTCGAAGCTCGCGTCATCGGCGAATGCCAACGGCGTCTCGAGGTCGTGCTGACGGAGTTCGGCCCGCCCTTCGAGCCGGTTGGCGGCATGTTCGAGAAGTCGCGGACTTCCCTCGATGCCGACTACCGAAGCTCCACGCGCGGTGAGTTCGGCGGCGTAGTGGCCGGCACCACAGCCGACGTCGAGTATCCGCTGGTCCTGGCAGTCACCGATGCTTCACACCTCATGGCCGGCCGAATCGTAGTCACGCCGGAGTAGGCCGTAGATGGCCCCGTCGTGGTACGTGCCGTCGTCCTCCAGGGAGTACGCCCGGCGCAGGCCCTCACGCTGGAAGCCAACTCGTTGGAGGAGGCGTACCGAGCCGTGGTTGTCGGCGATCGTCTGTGCCTCCACGCGGTTGAGCTGCATCGTGGTGAACCCGAACCGGAGTATCGCGCCGAGCGCCTCGCTTGCGATCCCACGTCCCCAGTAGTCCCGGCGAAGGTCGTAGCCGACCTCTGCTCGATGATGGAACCTCTGCCAGGAGACGAACCCGAAGAGTCCGACGGCGCGGCCGTCACCGGAAAGCGTGACTGCCCAGTGGATGCCCTTCCGCGCGGCGTACTCGGCTCGCAGTTCCTCGATCAGTTGCGAGGCCTGCCGCACATCCCACATCGGCTCGGAGTTGTATCGCTGAACCTCCGGATCGCTACGCCAGACGAACAGATCGGCGGCGTCCTCGGGCTGGAACTCCCGTAGCACCACCCCCTTGCCCGTCAGCGTGGGAAATGTCGAGAAGTCGAAGATGTCAGTCACCCAGCTCACTCCACTCCGTTGGAACGGCCGTTGCGTTGACAGGCAGGGTCGGTAGCTCCCAGCGGGTCTCGCGGCGCCATGAGTGCCAGCGTTCGTCGAACGGCCAGGAGCGCTGGTCGAGCAGCGCAAGCGCCTGCTCGCGTGCCTCCTGCACGTGGCGGTGCTCGTCCTCGGTCACAATGTCGAGCCGGCGTCCCTGGTCGTCCTCGAGTTCGTCCTTCCACAGGCATGTCCCGTCCGGCTCGATCACCAGATCCAGCAGGAGGTCGAAGGTGTCGACGCCGATCGGCGTACGCCGGAAGGGACGCTGGAAGTTGACGTACGAAATCACCAACTCACCGGCAGCACCGAAGAAGAGGTCCACGCCGAAGTAAGTGCCCGGCTCCACGAGGGTGAGCTTCGTGTGGGTCTGCCAGGTCAAGGCTGTCAACTCCCACTTGCCGTTGACCAGGTTCGGTAGCGCGACGTCGCGAACGATCTCCTCTCGCCGCGAGGACGACAGCGCCGGCTGGTGGGTGGGCGCGAGTCTGCTCACTCCGGGCCAGATGGCGACTGCGAGGAGGTCGCGGGTGTCGCTCACGACCCGGAACGGTGTAGCGGTCCACACCTTGCCGCGGAGGACGTCACGGCGTACGACGGTGCTGCCCGTCGCGAACGCGCGGTCAGTGCACCTCATGGCGATCCTCGTGGATCCCGATGAGCGAGCGTTGGTACTCGACCTCACGAAGCTGTCTTCCACCACCGAAGTCGTGGACCCTGGCGTTGCCGGTCCCGCGGAATCCTGCCTTGCCGTAGAACCGGCGAGCGCGAGCGGCGCCCTCGAGCGTCCACAGACACACGTTGCCGAACGACTGCTCAGCGAGACCGATCCACGCATGGGACATGAGCAACGCGGCCACGCCGCTCCCCCATGCCGTCGGATGCGCGTAGAACCCGTACACCTCACCCAGGGTGGTGGAAAGCCCTTTGTCGTCGCTCCAGCCACCGGCGGGTCCGAAGTGGGCGAACCCAACCGACCGGCTACCGTCCTCGGCCACAAGCACGGTCGTGTCCCGCATCCTCGGATCGTCGAACAGGCCGCTCCACATGCCTCGCCGTCGACTGGCAGCGGCGGCCAGATAGTCACGGTCGAACAGATGGGCAAAGCCGGTCACCCACGCAGCGGCATGGACCTCCCCGATCGCGGTCGCATCACCGCGAACGGCCTTTCGAACAACGAAGGGCCCGAGTGGAGAGCGCGTCACTTCGGCGTCCAAGTTCGTGGCCCCTTCATCGTCGCGATCCGAGCACTCTAGGACCGTCGAGGAGGGAAGTCACCGACGCTGGCGACCCTGGGATGCTGGTCGGCATGTCCGACCAGATCATCGACGCCTTCGAAGCCGAGCACCTCGACACCGCTGCTCGTCTGTTCGTCGCCGTGTTCAACGCCGCGCCATGGAACGACAGCTGGAGTGAGGCGTCTGCCCGAGCGCGCCTTGCGGATGTCGTGGGGACGCCGGGCTTTGTCGGGGTGACCCTTGTGGACGGTGCCGAACTCGGCGGGTTCGCGATCGGACACACCGAGCAGTGGTTCACCGGGCGGCACTTTCTGCTACAGGAGATGTGCGTGCGTGCGGACCTGCAACGGAAGGGCGCCGGCACCGCACTACTCGGCGCGCTGGAGGCACATTTGGGCGACGTGGAGCAGATCTACCTCCTCACCGAGCAGAACGGTGCCGCCCACAGGTTCTACCAGCACCGCGGGTTCCGAGCCGCTCAGCGGACAGGCGTGATGACGAAGCGGATCCCGCTCACCCCGTAGTGCAAGGAGGCGGTCCGTTCGGCAAGCGTCCAGCAGTGAATCTTGGAACCCTGCGGTATCGGCTCGAGCAGGACATCTGATTGTCGCAAGGGCAATCGGCTGGGTAGCGTAGCCGAGGTGATTCGCTGTCTGGCCGTGGAGAACTACCGGTCGCTGCGCAGCCTGATCGTCGAACTCGACCAGCTGACCGTGGTGACCGGGGCGAACGGCACCGGCAAGTCCAGCCTTTACCGCGCGCTGCGGCTGCTGGCGGACTCCGCTCGCAACGGCGCCGTGGCCGCGCTGGCCCGGGAGGGTGGGCTTCCCTCGACGCTGTGGGCCGGGCCGGAGACGATTGGCAGGTCGGTGCGTGCGGGCGAGCATCCGGTGCAAGGAACGGTACGCCGCCAGCCGGTCGCCCTGCGCCTGGGTTTCGCCGACGACGACTTCGGATACGCGATCGACTTCGGACTGCCGCAGCCCGCCCGGTCGGCGTTCCAGCTGGACCCGCTGGTGAAGCGGGAGGCGGTGTGGTCCGGACCTGTCCTGCGGCCGGCGGCCCTGCTGGCGGAGCGGGCCGGCACCATGCTGAAGATCCGTGACGGCCGCTCGTGGTCGACCTTCCCTGACTCGGTGGGGCCTTTCGACAGCATGCTCAGCGAGTACACCGATCCGCAGCGCGCGCCGGAGCTGCTGATGCTCCGCGAACGGGTGCGGTCGTGGCGGTTCTACGACCAGATCCGTACGGATCAGGGGGCACCGGCCAGGCAGGTCCGGATCGGCACCCGTACGCCGGTACTCGCCCCCGACGGCGCCGATCTCGCCGCCGCGCTGCAAACGATCCTGGAGATCGGCGACGAGGCGGCGCTCGCCGCCTCGATCGACACCGCGTTCCCCGGCAGCCGGGTGGAGATCGGGGTCGAGGGCACGCGGTTCGAGGTGCGGCTGCACCAGCCCGGGATGCTGCGGTCCCTCGGCGCGGCCGAGCTGTCCGACGGGACGCTGCGCTACCTGCTGTGGACCGCCGCGCTGCTGTCCCCGCGACTGCCCGCCTTGCTCGTACTCAACGAGCCGGAGACCAGCCTGCACCCGGAGCTGATCCGGCCGCTGGCGGACCTGATCGCGGCCGGTGCGGAGCGTACGCAAGTGGTGGTTGTCAGCCACTCACGTGCCCTGATCGACGCGCTCACCCGGGACGGCAAGGCGACGAGAATCGAACTGGTGAAGGAACTCGGCGAGACCCAGGTCGACGGGCAGGGACGTTTCGACCACCCGCCGTGGCAGTGGCCCAAGCGCTGACGCCACGTCGGCACGGGCAGTGGAGGATCACTGACGAACCGCCTGTACGTCGAGTTCGACGCGAATCAGCTTGCTCAGCAGCAGTCCGCCGGTCTCCAGCGGCTGGTTGAACGTGATGCCGAACTCGTACCGGTCGATGGTCGTGGTTGCGGAGAATCCGATGCGTGGGCGGGTCGCGTCGCCCATCGGATCCGGGCAGGCGCCGTCGAAGTCCGCGTCGAGGATGACCGGACAGGTCTTGCCGTGGATCGTGAGGTCACCGTGGATGGTGAGGTCACCGTGGATCTGCAGCGACTCGCCGGCGAACTCCACGCCAGTACTGGAGAAAGTGAACGTGGGATGGTCCTCGACGCCGAAGAAGTCGGTGCTCCGCAGGTGCGCGTCCCGCTGTGCCTGGGCGGTGTCCACACTGTCGGCCTGGATGGTCACCTCGACGAAGGAGTGCAGTGGTTCCTCGGCGACGGTGATCGTTCCCTCGAAGTCGGTGAAACGTCCGCGCACCTTCGAGAAGCCGAGGTGCTTCACCTGGAACGCCACGCTGCTGTGCATGACGTCGATCGCGTACGTGCCCGGGACGGGGAGTTCCAGGCCGTCGACAGTGCGGGTGAGGGTGGTCATGATTCCTGCCTCCGTTGGGCGTTCGGGTTCGTTGTGCTCGCGGGGTAGACCGCCGTGGGGGCGCCGGCTCATCGGTCGTTCGCGATCTCTTTGCGTACGGTGGGCCGTGGCGTGTCGTACGTACGCAAAGGAGATCGACCTCGTGCCTGACCCACAGTCCTACGTCGTCACCGGTGGCGCCCACGGCGTCGGCCGCGCGACGGCCGAGCGTCTCGCCCAGGACGGGCACGTGGTCGTCCTCGACCCGGTTGCCCACCTGGACTGGGACCACCCCCGCGTCGAACTGGTGAGCGGCGACGCCCGCGACCCCGACGTCGCGGGCCGTGCCGCGGCCGCAGCCGAGGAACGCGGTGCGCTCACCGGCTGGGTGAACAACGCCGCGATCTTCCGGGACGCCGGCCTCGATCAGGCCTCCGCGCAGGAGATCCTCGAACTCGTCACGGCCAACCTGGCCCTCGCGGTCACCGGCTGCCACGTCGCGGTGAACCACTACCTTTCCCGCGGTCGCCCCGGGGCGATCGTCAACGTCTCCTCCCACCAGGCACAGCGCCCCGTCCGTGGCGCGCTCCCCTACGCCACGGCGAAGGCGGCCGTGGAAGGACTCACCCGCGCGGTAGCGGTCGACCACGGGCCGAACGGGATCCGCACCAACGCGGTGGCCCTCGGATCCATCAGCACCGACCGGTACGAGGCCTACCGCACGGCCAACCCGGAGGTCGACGAGCAGATGGCCGCGCTGCATCCTCTCGGCCGGGTCGGCACCGCCCACGAGGTCGCGGACACCATCGCGTTCCTGGTCTCCCCGTACGCCGGATTCGTCAACGGCGCGGTGCTTCCGGTCGACGGTGGCCGCGCGGCCCAGGGCCCGGACCCCGAGGCCACCTGAACTCGCGCCCGGCCGGCGGAAGCGTCCGGGAGCGGCCAGCCGAGGTGCCCGGGCCGCAACTTCCTTGACCGGGCCGGGCGTACCTGCGAGCTTTCTTCGGCGCCCGCACGGCAGCGGGAACGGGGAGGGGACACGTGCACCGATACACCGAGACAACTCGGCGGTACGCCCTGCACGCCCGGTTGCTGTGGCGCGCCGCGCCGGGGCATTCCGTACTGAACCTGTTCCTGGTACTGGCCAGTGCGGGAACGGTGACGTTCGGCATCGTCGCGACCGGACACCTGGTCGGCGCACTGCCCGCGGCGGTGCGGGCGGGCGCCGGCTCACCCGCTGCGGGCCGGGTGTGGTGGTGGCTGGCGGCGGCCGCCGCGGCGTACGCCCTCGCCCCGCTGATCAACGCGGGACAGAACGTGGTCGCACAGGTCGTCTCCGCCCGCTATCTGCGGCTGGTCTTCGGCATGGTCGCCGACGTCGGAACCGCGCCGTACGGCATCGGGCATCTGGAGGACCCCGAGCTCGCCGGCCGCCTGGACGCGGTCAAGCGGGCCATGCGGGACTGGACGTTCGTCAGCGGGGTGGAGTGGACCTGGGGCCTGCTGGCGACCCGCGTCACCGGGCTGGGCTCGTTGATCCTGGTGGCGACCTGGAACTGGTGGGCGGCACTGCTCGCCGCCGGGTCGTACGTCCTGCTGGCCAAGGTGTTCGTCGCCTGGATCGGAACCATCTTCGACGACCTGCTGGAGGTGACGGGCAACCAGCGCCGGCAGGCGAGCTACGTACGCGACCTGATGACCGGCGCACCGGCGGCGAAGGAGCTCCGGCTGTTCGGGATGGCGGACTGGCTGGTGCACCGCTACACGACTGCCTGGCGGGACGCGATGACCGTCGTCTGGCGCAACCGCTACCACAACCTGCGGCCGATCCTCGGCGCGTGTGCAGTCATGCTTGTGGTGAACGCGGGAGTGTTCGCACTGCTGGCCCGCGACGCCTCGGCGGGCACTGTCTCCCTCGCCTCCCTGGTGACGCTGGTGCAGGCGTTGCTCGCGCTGGAGGCGTTCGGGCCGCTCGGCGACGGCCAGAGCGCGCTGGCCCGCAACACCTCGGCGACCACCATGCTGGTCGGATTGCGGACGAGGCTCGGCCTGCCCGACGTTCCCCCGCACTCCCCCGGTGCGCCGGGCGGCAACGAGCCGGAGCCCTTGCAGAGCACGCGTTCCGCGGCCGCGGCGATCGACCTGCGCGAGGTGACGTTCCACTACCCGACCCGCGACGAGCCGACGGTCGAACGGCTGTCCCTGCACGTCCCGGCCGGGCAGTCGGTCGCGATCGTCGGCATCAACGGCGCGGGCAAGTCCACCCTGATCAAGTTGCTGTGTGGGCTCTACCCGCCCGACGCCGGGACCATCCGCATCGACGACGGCGACCCGTCGGCGGACGAGGCGACCCGCAACCGGGTCGCGGTCATCTTC
This sequence comes from Actinopolymorpha cephalotaxi, assembly GCF_013408535.1. Lineage (NCBI taxonomy): Bacteria > Bacillati > Actinomycetota > Actinomycetes > Propionibacteriales > Actinopolymorphaceae > Actinopolymorpha > Actinopolymorpha cephalotaxi. Next base: position 1,532,613 of record NZ_JACBZA010000001.1, on the reverse strand, counting down.
CAGGACTTCGTGCGCTACCACCTTCCGCTGCGCGACAACGTGGGGTTCGGCGCGCACACCCGGCACGACGACGAGGCGGTGCTGGCCAGGGCGCTCGAGGACGCCGGCGGCACCTCGCTGCTGGACCGGGTCGAGCACGGCTGGGACACCGTGCTCAGTGCGGAGTACGCCGAGGGCACGGACCTGTCCGGCGGCCAGTGGCAACGGGTGGCGCTGGCCCGCGCACTGGCCGCGGTCGCCGGCGGCGCGGGCGTCCTCGTGCTGGACGAGCCCACCGCCGCTCTCGACGTCCGGGCCGAGGCGGCGTTGTTCGACCGGTTCCTGGAGGTGACCCGCGGGATGACCACACTGCTGGTTAGCCACCGGTTGTCCAGCGTGCGGCACGCCGACCGGATCGTGGTGATCGGTCCGACGGACGACCCGACTCGCACCGGAACCGGCATCGTCGAGGACGGCAGCCACGAGGAGCTGATGGCCGCGGGTGGTGCGTACGCCCGGATGTTCTCGTTGCAGGCGGCGCGGTTCGCGGCCGCCGGAGCGGACGAGACGGCCGGGGCGGACGAGACGGCCGGGCCGGACGAGACGGCGGTGGAACGCCGATGAAGACGGCACTGCGCGGCATCTGGCTGGTCGTGGCCAAGTCGGTCCGGGTCAGCCCCTGGCAGAGCCTGCTCTGCATGGCCGAGTCGCTGGGCGGCGTCATCTCGCTGCTGCAGCCCTTGTATCTCGCGTGGTTCGTGGACGGCGTACTCCACCACGACACCGGCAAGATGGCGCTCGCCGTGGCCGCGGTCGCCGCGTCGACCGGCCTCAGCGGCGCCCTGAACATGGCCGGCTGCGACGCGCGGGTCCGGCAGTTCGAACGCGTCGGCTTCGCGTTCGACACCGAGATCGCCCGGATCACCGCGTCCATCCCCACCCTCGACCACCTGGAGTCCAGCAAATATCTCGACCAACTGCAGGCGCTGCGTGACCAGCAGGGCGCGCTCGGCGGCGCTCTGAACAGCTTCCTCAACACGTTCCGCAACGTCGTCTTCGCCGGCGGGACGCTGGTGCTCGCAGCCGGCGCCGACGCGCGGCTGCTGCTGCTCGTCCTCGCCGGCCTGCCCAGCGTGGTCGCCACCCGGTGGATCGTGCGCTGGCAGGCCCGGGCGGAGGAGGAGTCGGCGGAGCCGGGGCGCCTGGCCACCCACCTGCTGGAGCTGAGTACGACCGCCGGGCCCGGTGCGGAGGTCCGGGTGTTCGGTCTGCGCGAGGTGGTACGAGCCAGGCTGACGGATGCGGTCGCGCGCTGGCGGGCGCCGATGGTCGCGCTCGCCCGGCGTACCGAGGTGGTCAACGCCGCCTGCTCGGTGTTCTTCTTCGGCTGCGCCGTCGCGGTGCTCGCCTGGATGGTGCACGACGCGATCCGCGGGCAGGTGCCGGTCGCCACCCTGGTGCTCGCGGTGATGCTGGTCGGCCGGCTGCAGAACACCGCTAACGTGCTGCGCTGGTCGATCGGCAACATCACCCAGTTGGCCCGTACGACCGGGCGGTTCCTCTGGCTGCGCGACTACGAGCGGGAGGTCCGCGAGGCGCACGACGGGACGCAGGCGCCGCCGGCGATCCTGCGGGACGGCATCACGATCGAGGGTCTGGCGTACGCCTATCCGGAGGCGGTCGAACCCTCGCTGCGGGACGTCAGCCTGCACCTGCCGGCGGGCTCGGTCGTCGCGCTGGTGGGTGAGAACGGCGCCGGAAAGTCGACCCTGGTGAAGCTGCTCACCGGGCTGTACCGCCCGACGGCGGGCCGGGTGCTGGTCGACGGCGTCGACCTCGCCGACCTCGACCTGCCCGCCTGGCGGGCGCGGGTGTCGGGTGCCTTCCAGGACTACGCGAAGGTGGAGTTCACCGCCCAGGAGTCGGTCGGGGTCGGCGACCTGCCCCGGGTGGACGACGACCGCGAGGTACGCCGCGCGCTGCGCGAGGGTGCCGGCGAGGACGTCCTCGCCTCCCTGCCGTCCGGCCTGGCCACCCAGCTCGGCTCGTCCTGGCCGGAAGGGGTGGAGCTGTCCGGTGGGCAGTGGCAGCGGCTGGCGATCGCCCGCGGGATGATGCGGACCGAGCCGTTGCTGCTGGTCCTCGACGAACCCACCGCGGCGCTGGACGCCGCCACCGAACACGCGTTGTTCGAACGCTACGCCGAGGCCGCGCGGGCCGCCGGCGGCCGGGGCGCGGTCACCCTGCTGGTCACCCACCGGTTCTCGACCGTGGCCGCCGCCGACCTGGTGGTCGTCCTGGACGGCGGCCGGGTCGCCGAGGTCGGCACCCACGCCGAACTCGTGGCGGCGCGCGGTCACTACGCCGAGCTGTACGAACTGCAGGCACGCGGCTACCGCTGAGGCCGACCGCCGAGCACCGACCGATGTGTGCCGGATCCGTCGTACGGCCTCAGGGGGTGCCTGTGCCGGGGTGTCTGCCAGGGCGTTCGAGGTAGGACGGGTCCGGCGGCCCGAAGCCGAACTTCCCGTACAGGCCATGGGCGTTCGCGGTGTGCAGCATCCACCGGAAGTCCGCGCCCGGCCCGCCCTCCACCATGACCTCCACCAGGCGGGTGCCGAGCCCCTTGCCGCGCAGGTCCGGGAGTACGTACACGTCGGCGAGGTAGGCGAGGGCCACCCCGTCGGAGACCGCCCGCGCGAAACCCACCATCCGCCCGCTCACCGACTCGTACACGCCGACCACCCGCCAGGCCGAGGCGACCTGACGGCGAACGTGGTCGCGGGTACGCCACTTGCCCCAGTAGACCTGGGTGGACAGCACCTCCCACAGGGCGTCCAGGTCCACCCGGTCGGGGTCGTCGTCGAACTCGAACTCGCCGTCCACGCTCTTCACGCCGTTCACCCTAGGCAAGCTCGGCACCGGGCCGCCCCGGAATTTCTTCCGCGGAAGAATCCTGGGCCGGCTGACCCGGCCCCGGGCTGTATGCGCGTACCTGTCCGGCTTCGCCCGGACTGCCCCGATGCGGCGCGTCCTGCCATCGGATCCCGACACCGCGTTGCCGCTCGCCGGGATCGGCGGCTAAGGTACTCCGCATGCAGTGGTGCTATCGGTTTGGCGAGCCGGCCCTGGGTGGGCCCGGCAGCGACCGCATCCGCTGACATCCACCACCCAGAGCCGGCAGGGCAGCGTCCGCAAAGGACCTGCCCTTTTTGCATGCCCCGACCAGGGGGCCGGCCCGAGGTGACGCGGGCCGGCTCCCGACGTAGACCCAGCGAAAGGACCGTCCCCGTGTCTGCCAGCCCCGCTTCATCTGTCGGCCCCGCCTCGTCCGCCGGCCCCGCCTCCGATTCGTCAGGTTCCGCGCTCTCCACCGACGCCGTGCCCGGCTCGCCGCGGGCCCTCAGCGACGTCCGGATCACCCGGTCCCGTCCCCTGCTCTCCCCCGCGCTGCTGCGCGACGAACTCCCGCTCCCGCACGAGTCCGCGCAGGTCGTCGTCCGCGGCCGCGACGACGTGACGCGCATCCTGGCCGGCGAGGACGACCGGCTGCTCGTCGTCGTGGGCCCGTGCTCGATCCACGACCCCGAGGCGGGACTGGAGTACGCCCGGAGGCTGGCGGCGTTCGTGCCCGAGGTGGCCGCGGACCTGTGTGTGGTGATGCGGGTGTACTTCGAGAAGCCGCGTACGACGGTCGGCTGGAAGGGCCTGATCAACGACCCGGACCTGGACGGCAGCTACAACGTCAACAAGGGCTTGCGCACCGCGCGGAAGGTCCTGCTGGACGTGCTGGCCACCGGTCTGCCGGCGGGATGTGAGTTCCTCGACCCGATCATTCCGCAGTACATCGCCGACACCGTGAGCTGGGGCGCGATCGGCGCGCGTACCTCCGAGAGCCAGGTGCACCGGCACCTCGCCAGCGGCCTGTCCATGCCGGTGGGCTTCAAGAACTCCACCGGCGGCGACGTGCAGGGCGCGATCGACGCGATCGGCGCGGCCGCCGTGAGCCACGTCTTCACCGGTGTCACCGAGGACGGCGTGGCCGCGATCCTCACCACCAGCGGCAACCCCGACTGTCACGTCATCCTGCGCGGCGGGCAGACCGGACCCAACTACGACGCGGCCAACGTCACCGACGCCCTCGGTCGGCTGGCCAAGGCGGACCTGCGCGAGCACGTGGTGGTCGACGCCAGCCACGGCAACAGCGGCAAGGACCACCTGCGCCAGCCCGTCGTGGCCGCGGACGTGGCCGGCCAGCTCGCCGACGGTCAGCGCGGAATCGTCGGCGTGATGCTGGAGAGCTTCCTCGAGCCCGGCCGGCAGAACCTCGTCGAGGGCGCGGCCGGCACGTTGGCGTACGGCCAGAGCATCACCGACGCCTGCATGGGCTGGGAGCCCACGGTCGAGGTGCTGCGGGAGCTGGCTGCCGGAGTGCGTTCCCGCCGTTCGGTAGCGCCTACGGACTGACCTGCCGGCTCGTTCCTCACGGCCCGTCGCGGTGTCCCGCGAGGCCGTGGATCTCCCCCTACGCCAACAGGGACAGGGTTTTCGGTGTTGTCGGTGGGCCCTGGCATTCTCGCCGTCCACCAGCAACATCGACGACACCGATGTCCAGAACTCACGGGGAGATGGTCACGTGCGACACCAGGATCCGACGACATGGGCGCAGGCGCTGCTGTGTGAGACGGCGCGGCGGGCGGCCGGCGGAATGCGCTACGGATGGGAGGCCGCCGTCGTCGAGCTGGCCGACCCGAGTCTGCCTGCGCAACTGGTCGACGGGGTGGTCGACGAATGTCTCACCGGTGCCGTCGGCGGGCTCTGGGAACGCGGCTGGCAACCGCTGGACGTGGCGGAGTTCGCGGCCCGGCGCCTGTCCGCGCCCGCCCGCCAGCTGGCGCTCGACATGACGGCACACCAGGCCGCGCGTTATCCCAGGTCCACGCTCGACCCCCGCTGGCGATCCCAGCTGGAAGAGCTGGAGACCTCCCCCCACTGGGCGACCGACGGCGCGCGGCTGACGCGGTGGGCGGCCCGCCGGCGACTCGACCGGACGGAAACGATCAGCGTGGCGCTCAGCGTGCTGACCTTCCTGTACGCCGCACCGGCGCTGGAGTCGGTGCTTCCCCCTCCCGGCCGATCCGCGGCGACCGGTCACGCGGGGGCAACCGGCATGCACGGGTCACCGCCCGGCTCGGGCGAGCGTCCCGGACCCGACGCGGCCGGGGAGAAGATGCTGCATCGGATCCGGGCTTTGCTGGCCAAGGCCGAGTCCACCGAGTTCCCCGAGGAGGCCGAAGCGCTGAGCAGCAAGGCGCAGGCGCTGATGACGAAGTTCTCCCTGGACCAGGCCATGCTGGCCACCGATCCGGCGGGGTCCCCGGTCGGCGCGTCCCGCGCCGCCGGTGCGCACGCACACATCCGCAGGGTCTGGCTGCGGACGCCCTACCTCAACGCCAAGGCGTTGCTGGCGTCCGTCGTCGCGGAGGCCAATCGCTCTCGCGTGGTGGCCTGCACCGGAATGGGATTCGTCACGATCATCGGCGTGGAGGCCGACCTGGCTCTCGTGGAGCTGCTGCTCACGTCGCTGCTCCTGCAGGCCGACCGCGCCATGCTCGCGGCGCCGCCGTCGACCCGAGCGGGTGGCCAGAGCCGCACCCGTTCGTGGCGGCAGTCCTTCCTGGTGTCCTACGCCACCAGGATCGGCCAGCGGCTCACCGAGGCGAGCGAGGCCTCCATGGCCGAGTACGACACCGGAAACCCCGGCGCCTCCGCCCGGCTGCTGCCCGCGCTGACCGCCCGCGACCAGGCCGTCCAGAAGCTGGTCACCGAGCTGTTCCCCCGCATCCGGAAGTCGGCGGTGTCGACGTCCAACCGGGACGGCTGGGCGGCCGGCAAACTCGCCGCCGACATGGCGGACCTGGGCGCGCGCCGAGGCGTCGGCCGGGCCGCCTCGTGACGGCCCGGCTCACTCCGGCGCCGAGCTCACTCCCAGAAGACACGCTCGACGACCGAGCGGGCATGCCGGGTGATCCGGCGGTAGTCCTCGAGGAACAGCCCGGACTCCTGCGGCCCGTAGCCGAGCAGCCGCGACACCGCGGCGAGGTCGCTCGGGTCGCGGGGCAGGGAGTCCGAGCGACGGTCGCGCACCAGCATCATCGCGTTGCGGGCACGGGTCGCCAGCCGCCAGGCGGCGAGCAGGTCGTCGGCGTCCTCGCGGGTCAGCAGCCCGGCGTCGGCAGCCGCCTCCAGCGCCCGGACGGTGCGGGTGGTGCGCAGGCCTGGCACCTCCGCACCGTGCCGCAGCTGCAGCAGCTGGACGGTCCACTCCACGTCGGCCAGGCCGCCCCGGCCGAGCTTGGTGTGCGTGGTCGGGTCCGCGCCGCGGGGCAGGCGCTCGGCGTCCACCCGGGCCTTGATCCGGCGGATCTCCCGTACGTCGTGCTCGGTCAGTCCGGCGTCCGGCCAGCGGAGCCCGTCGACGAGCTGCATGAACCTCTCGCGCAGCCCCGGGTCGCCACACACCGCCTCGGCCCGCAGCAGAGCCTGCGCCTCCCACACGTGCGACCAGCGCGCGTAGTAGGAGGAGTACGACGCGAGCGTGCGCACCAGCGGGCCCTGGCGTCCCTCGGGACGCAGGTCGGCGTCCACCCCGACAGGCGGGTCGGGTGCGGGCGCGGCGAGCAGCCGCCGGAGCTCGCTGACCACCGCGGTGGCCGCGTCGGCGGCCTCCTTCTCGTCCGCTCCGTCGTACGGCTCGTGCACGAAGATCACGTCCGCGTCGCTGCCGTAGCTCATCTCGTGGCCGCCGAACCGCCCCATCGCCACCACCGCCAACCGGGTGGGGATGGTGGGCCGGCCCTGGGCGGCGACCGAACGGACCGCCGCGACCAGCCCTCCGCTGAGGGTGGCCGCGGCGATGTCGGTGAGCGCCTCCCCGACGGCGTCGGTGTCGATCAGCTCCAGGACGTCCGCCGCGGCCAGCCGCAACAGCTCCCGGCGCCGGATCGCCCGAACCGCGGCGGCGGCCGACCCCGGGTCGTCGTACCTCCCGGCGGCGGCGAGCATCTCGGTCTCCACCTGCTCGCGGCTGCGGGGGCGAAGCTCCCGGTCGTCGCCGAACATCGCCACCGCCTCCGGCGCGCGCCGGAGCAGGTCGACGACGAACCTGCTGGAGGCCAGCACCCTGGCCATGCGTTCGGCGGTGACGCCCTCGTCGCGCAGCAACCGCAGGTACCACGGCGTGGACCCGAGCTCCTCCGACACCTGACGGAACGCCAGCAGGCCGCCGTCGGGGTCGGGTGCGTCGGCGAACCACTCCAGCATCACCGGCAGCAGCGTGCGCTGGATGGACGCCCGCCGCGACACCCCGGCCACCAGCGCCTCGATGTGCCGCAGCGCGGCAGCGGAGTCGGTGTAGCCGAGGGCGGTGAGCCGGGCCCGGGCGGCGTCCGGAGTGAGCCGGGTCTCCTCGGTGGAGATGCGTGCGACCGCCGCGAGCAGCGGGCGGTAGAAGAGCTTCTCGTGCAGCCGGCGTACCTCCCGGACGTGCTTCTTCCACTCCTGGGTGAGTTCCTTGACCGGCTCCGCCCACATCCCCAGGGAGCGGCCGAGCGCACGCAGGTCCTGCTCGTCCTCGGGAAGCAGGTGCGTACGCCGCAACCGGGACAGCTGGATCCGGTGTTCGAGCGTACGCAGGAAGCGGTAGGCCTCGGCGAGCGCGGCGCCGTCGTCGCGGCCGACGTAGCCACCCGCGGTGAGCGCGTCCAGCGCCCGCAGGGTCGACGGACGGCGCAGCGACGGGTCGGAGCGGCCGTGCACCAGTTGCAGCAACTGCACCGCGAACTCCACGTCGCGCAGCCCGCCCGGCCCCAGCTTGAGCTGCCGGTCCAGCTGTGCGGCCGGAATGTGGTCGACCACCCGGCGCCGCATCGCCTGCACGTCGGCGACGAAGCCGTCGCGTTCGGCCGCGCGCCACACCAGCGGGTCGATGGCTTCCAGGAAGCGGCCTCCGAGCTCGTGGTCGCCGGCCACCGCGCGGGCCTTGAGCAGCGCCTGAAACTCCCAGGTCTTCGCCCAGCGCTGGTAGTAGGCGTCGTAGCTCGCCACCGACCGGACCAGCGGGCCCGCCTTGCCCTCGGGCCGCAGGCCCGCGTCGACCGGCCACAGGGTGCCCTCGCCGCTGTGCTCGGAGCAGATCCGGATCACCTGCGTGGCGAGCTGGGTCGCCGTCCGGGTCGCGTCGCCCTCCCCTGCCTGCTCGGCTGCCTCCGCGGCGGGTTCGGCGGGTTCGGCGACGAACAGAACATCCACGTCGCTGACGTAGTTGAGCTCCCGCCCACCGGTCTTGCCCATGCCGATGATCGCCAGCCGGCAGGGCATGGAGTTCTCCGGCAGCCTGGCCTGGGCCACGGCGAGTGCGGCCTCCAGCGCGGCGGCAGCGAGGTCGGCGAGCTCGGCGGCCGCGTCGTCGACCCGTACCTCGTTCCCGAGATCGCGGACGGCGAGCCGGAGCAGCAGGCGGTGGTAGGCCACCCGCAGGGCGTCCGCGGTGCCGGGGTCACCGTCCGCGGCGACGGGCGCCTCCGCCTCGGGGTCCGCGCCGACCGCGGCCAGCATCTGGGCGCGCAGTGCCCTGGTCGTGGGCCGGGTGATGGACAGATGCGGGTCGGCGAGGTCGTGCCAGTGCTCGGGGTGCCGGATCAGGTGTTCGGCCAGCCCCGTGCTGGCACCCAGCAGGCGCAGGAGCCGGCGCCGCAGCGTCTCGTCGTCCACGAGCGCGGCGACCAGGGCGGCCCCTTCGCCTTCGTCCTCGACCAGGTCGGCCAGGAACGCCACCGCCTGGTCCGGGTCGGCGGCCGCTCCGGTCGCGTCCAGCGCCGGGACCAGCGCGGCCGGAAGTTCGGCGATGCGGCGCAGGGCCGCCTCGGGCTCGGCGAACCCCCACCGCACCAGTTGTCCCTCGCCGGGAAGTCTGGCCTCGTCGGGGGTTCGCAGCTCCGTCAACGTGTCTCAGATCACCGGGAGGAGCCGGTCACGTTCGAACGCCGTCACCTGCTGGCGGTACTCCTCCCACTCGGCCTTCTTGTTCCGCAGGAAGAAGTCGAAGACGTGCTCGCCCAGGGTCTCCGCGACCAGCTCGCTGTTCTCCATGGTGCGGATGGCCTCGTCCAGGCTCTGCGGCAGCGGGTCGATGCCCATCGCCCGGCGCTCGCCCTCGGTCAGCGACCACACGTCGTCCTCGGCCTCCGCCGGCAGCTCGTACCCCTCCTCGACACCCTTCAGGCCGGCCGACAGCAGGACGGCGTAGGCGAGGTAGGGGTTGGCCGCGGAGTCCAGCGAACGGAACTCGATCCGGGTCGACTGGCCCTTGTCCGGCTTGTACATCGGCACCCGGACCAGCGCCGAGCGGTTGTTGTGGCCCCAGCAGACGTATGCCGGCGCCTCACCGCCGCCCCACAGCCGCTTGTAGGAGTTGACCCACTGGTTGGTGACCGCGGTGATCTCGCCGGCGTGGCGGAGCAGTCCGGCGATGAACGACCGCGCGACCTTGGACAGGTGATACTCCGCGCCCGACTCGAAGAACGCGTTGCGGTCGCCCTCGAACAACGACATGTGCGTGTGCATGCCGGACCCGGCCCACTGCGTGAACGGCTTCGGCATGAACGACGCGTAGATGCCCTGGCCGAGCGCGACCTCCTTGACCACCACCCGGAAGGTCATGATGTTGTCGGCGGTCGCCAGCGCGTCGGCATATCGCAGGTCGATCTCCTGCTGCCCGGGCGCGCCCTCGTGGTGGCTGAACTCCACCGAGATGCCCATCGCCTCGAGCATGGTGATCGCCTCGCGGCGGAAGTCCTGGCTCATCCCGTGGGCGGTGTGGTCGAAGTAGCCGCTGCGGTCGACCGGCGACGGCACCCGGCCCTTCTCCGGCGCGTCCTTGAAGACGAAGAACTCGATCTCGGGGTGGGTGTAGAAGGTGAAGCCCAGCTCGGCGGCCCGGCTCAGCGTGCGCTTGAGCACGAACCGCGGGTCGGCGTACGACGGCGACCCGTCGGGCATCTGGATGTCGCAGAACATCCGCGCCGTGGCCGGGGAGTTGCCCCGCCAGGGCAGGATCTGGAACGTCGACGGGTCCGGACGGGCCACCATGTCGGCCTCGTAGACCCGGGCGAAGCCCTCGATCGCCGAGCCGTCGAAGCCGATCCCCTCCGCGAACGCCCCCTCCAGCTCCGCCGGCGCGATCGCGACCGACTTGAGGAAGCCGAGCACGTCGGTGAACCACAGTCGGACGAACCGTACGTCTCGCTCCTCGAGCGTACGGAGTACGAACTCCTGCTGTTTGTCCACTGGTCCCATCTCCGCTCGGATTGCGGGGTTCCGGCCGACGCCGGCTCGCTTGTCAGCACGTTACCGCCTGGGTCCGCCCGACACCGTGCGAGGCCGCACCGGCTGCGTCGGTCAGATCACCTCGCACCCATTACGCTGCGAACGTGGCACAAATCCGTCTCGCGCTCGCGCAGCTCAACGTCACCGTCGGGGACATCGCGGGGAACGCCGAGGCCATCAAGAGGTGGGCACAGCACGCCGCCGACCGCGGTGCCCACGTGGTCGCGTTCCCCGAGACGGCTCTGACCGGTTACCCCGTCGAGGATCTCGCCCTGCGGTCGTCGTTCGTGGAGGCCAGCCGGACCGCGGTGGAGGAGCTGGCCGGCAAGCTCGCCGCGGCCGGGCTCGGCAACCTCGTGGTCGTCTGCGGCTACCTCGACCGGGCCGAGGACGGCTACGAACGTACCGGCCGGCCGAAGGGGTCGCCGCAGAACGCCGCCGCCGTCATCCACCGGGGGCGGATCGTCGCCCGGGCAGTCAAGCACCACCTGCCCAACTACGGGGTGTTCGACGAGTTCCGCTACTTCGTGCCGGGCGACAGCCTGCAGGTGGTCACAGTGCACGGCATCGACATCGCGGTGACGATCTGCGAGGACCTCTGGCAGGAGGGCGGGCCGGTCCGAGCGGCGCGGGCCGCCGGTGCCGGGCTGCTGCTGACGATCAACGCCTCTCCGTACGAGCTGGCCAAGGACGACGACCGGCTCAACCTCGTCACCCGCCGGGCCCGCGAGGCCATGTGCCCGCTCGCCTACGTCAACCTGGTCGGCGGCCAGGACGAGCTCGTCTTCGACGGGGACTCCCTCGTCGTCGACGAGACCGGCACCGTGCTCACCCGCGCGCCGCAGTTCACCGAGGGCCTGCTGACCGTCGACCTGGACCTCGCCACCACCACCCGGGGCGCCGACGAGTACGCCGGGATCCGGATCGAGCGCACGGTGGTGAGCGACACCGCGCTGCCCGCCTACGACGTGAGCCCGTCCGGAGAGGCGCCGAGGCTGGACGAGGAGGCCGAGATCTACACGGCCATCGTCACCGGCCTGCGCGACTACATCCACAAGAACGGCTACGAAAGCGTCGTCCTCGGCCTGTCCGGCGGCATCGACTCCGCACTGGCGGCGACCATCGCCTGCGACGCCCTCGGCCCGGAGAACGTCTACGGCGTGTCCAACCCCAGCCGCTTCTCCAGCCAGCACTCCCGCGACGACGCCGCCGACCTCGCCGCCCGTACCGGCCTCAACTACCGCGTCATCCCGATCGAGCCGATGGTGTCCGCGTTCGCTGACAACCTCGAGTTGACAGGGATCGCTCAGGAGAACCTCCAGGCACGCATCCGCGGCATGATCTGGATGGGAATCGCCAACGAGGAGGGCCACCTGACCATCGCCACCGGCAACAAGAGCGAGCTGGCGGTGGGCTACTCCACGATGTACGGCGACGCGGTGGGCGCGTTCGCGCCGCTGAAGGACGTGCCGAAGACCCGCGTCTGGGCGCTCGCCCGCTGGCGCAACCAGGCCGCCCTCGACCTCGGTGAGACCCCGCCGATCCCGGAGAACTCCATCACCAAGGAGCCCTCCGCCGAGCTGCGCCCGGACCAGCGCGACACCGACTCGCTGCCGCAGTACGACCTGCTCGACCAGATCCTGGAGGACTACGTCGAGGAGGACGCCGGCGCGGCCGACATCGTGGCCGCGGGCTTCGACGTCGAGGTCGTCGAGCGCATCATCCGGATGGTGGACGCCGCGGAGTTCAAGCGCCGGCAGTACCCCCCGGGCCCGAAGATCACGTTCAAGGCGTTCGGCCGCGACCGGCGGCTGCCGATCACCAACGGCTGGCGCGAGGCGGTCGTCGCGGGCCACCAGCCGAAGGCGCCCGTGCGCACCGCTCCGCCCGGCGAGGGTCCTCGGGCCTAGGTCGTGGCGGCCAGGGACGTCACCGAGGTCCGCGGTCCTGGCACCCGCGGCGGCTCACCCACACCTGGCGCAGGTGAGGCCCGCTCGGTGGGCCTGGTGCTCGGCAGTGCGGTGTCGTTGCAGGTGGGTGCGGCGTTCGCGGTGGTCCTGCTCGCCCGGATCGGCCCGGTCGGAGCGGTCACCCTGCGGATGGTTCTCGCCGCCGCCATCGTGTGGGCGCTGGTGCGGCCGCGGCTGCGTCACCTCGACCGGCGCGACCTCCTCGTCGGCGTCGCGTTCGGGCTGGTCCTGGTGTTGATGAACACCTGCTTCTACTCCGCGGTGGCCCGGCTGCCGCTCGGCGCCGCGGTCACGATCGAGTTCCTCGGCCCGCTCGGCCTGGCGGTGGCGACGTCGCGTCGGGTGCGGGACCTGCTGTGGGTCGGGCTGGCCGGCGCCGGGGTGTTCCTGCTGGGCGAGACCGGGTTCGAGCCGCTGGACCCGACGGGCGTCGCGTTCGCGCTGGGCGCTGGCGTGTGCTGGGCGGGTTACATCCTGCTCGGCGCCCAGGCGGGGCGGCGCCTCGGTGGTACGAACGCCCTGGCGGTCGCGCTCGCCGTCGCCAGCGTCGCGATCGTTCCGGTGGCCGCGTTCACCTCCGGACCCGAGCTGGTGCAGCCGGGTACGCTCCTGCTGGGACTCGGCGTCGCCGTGCTGTCCTCGGCGCTGCCGTACTCCCTGGAGCTGGCCGCGCTGCGCCGGATCCCGCCGCGGACGTTCGGGGTGCTGATGAGCCTGGAGCCGGCAGTGGCCGCGTTCGTCGGGTTCGCCGTCCTGCGGCAGCGGCTCACCGGCTGGCAACTCCTCGCGATCGCCCTGGTGGTCCTCGCCAGCGTCGGCGTCACCCGCGCCGGGCCGGCTGCGGCGGCGACCCGCACCGCCGAACCCGTTCCGAACGTGTCCCGCACAGGCCCGGGCGTGTCCAGCACAGACCTGAGGGGGCCGAAGCCGTGACCGAGGTCCCGGAGAGTGCGGTCGTGCGGGTGGTGTGCCCCCGCTGCGGTGGCACCGGCGTGGTCATGGCCGAACGCTCGGCGGTCGAGCTGCACGGCGACCGTGCCGGGACCGGCCTGGTCCGCCGGCCCTGCGGCACCTGCGACGGCGAGCTCTGGCTGCCCGGCGTCGCCGGCTTCGCCTGACCGACCGCTGCCCAGCCGGTGACCGACCGTCTCGTCAGCGTTCGTCGCGCAAGGTTTCGTCGCGCATGGTGAGGATGTACGTCGCGATCAGCGCGACCACCCGGTCCTCGTCCCGGGACAGCTCCGCCAGCGCCCGAGCTGCCGCGTCTCCCGGAATGTCCGCGAGCGCCTGCGTCAGCCGCTGACGAGCCGGCGAACCGGCGCCATCCTCGGCAAGGCGGCCGGTGAGCCTGGCGACGATCCGGTCCGCCGACGCCGGATCGTTCGCCAGCGCACTCAGCGCGTCGGCCGCGACGACGTCGTTCACCTCCTCGACGATCATGTCGACGAGCGTGGGGACCGCATCGGCCACTCCCCGTGTCCCGAGCGCCAGCGCCGCGCTCCGGCGGACCGCGAGGTCCGCGTTCGTGAGCGCGTCCCTCAGCAGTGCGGTCGCCTCGGCGTCCGGAATCTCGGCGATCGAGTCGACCGCCCGCTTGCGCACCTCGGCCGCCGGCGAGCCGAGCCCCTCGGCCAGCAGCGCCAGCCCGCGATCACCTCCGCCCCCGCCCTCGCCGGACCGGGCCAGCGCCCATCGAAGGGCTCCCGCGACGCTCGGGTCGGACTCGCTCAGCGCCGCCTCGACCAGAGCCTCCACCGGCACCGGAACCTCCCCCGTCGAGGACAGTGCCGCGCGCTGGCGCTTCCCGGCGCTGTCGGATCCCAGCCCCTGTAGGAGAGCGACGATCCGGAGTACGTCCTCCCAGCCGGCGGGGCCGGCGGCACCGATCCGCCGGAGCCGGGTGAGGAGTTCCAGCTCGGCGGCGACGCGTTCTCGCGTACGGCGGACAAGGTCGTCGACCAGCTCACCCGGCCGGAAACCGGGCTCGTCCAGCGCCTGCCCGACCTCACGCAGCGACAGTCCCAGCGACCGCAGGATCTCGACGTGCAGGATTCGCCGGAGGTCCTCTCCGGAGTACTCCCGGTAGCCGGCGTCGGTCCGGCCCGTCGGCCGCACCAGGCCGAGCGACTCGTAGTGCCGGAGCATCCGGGCACTGACCCCGGATCGCCGGGCCACGTCACCGATCAACACCGCCGCCACCCCTCCTGGCCGTCATCCATCCTGGCCATCACCGCTCCCGGCCGTCACCGTTCCCGGCAGGTCAACCCTCCTGGCTGGTCGGCCCCAGGGCGGCGACCCGCTTCGCCTCCTCGACCGCGAGCTCGAATCCGGCGTCCGGGTCGCACCACAGCCGTTCCGTGACGACCGCGTGCTGCCGTACCCGAGAGTCCGAGGCCGTCATCGCGGCCCGCAGGGTCGGCATCATCCCCTCACCGAGCGCGATCAACGCCCGGCTGAGGCTCAACCGCGTCTCCCGGTCTCCGCGCCCGAGCTGGGTCGCCAGCACCGCGGCCAGCGCTGCCTCCTCACCGTCGGGCACGAGTACGACGGCGGCCCGCCAGGCGGCGCGCGCGACCTCGTCGTCGGTGTCGGTCAGCAGCGCCCGGGTGATCGCCGGCCACGCCTGCCGGTCCCCGATCTTGGACAGCGTGTGCAGTGCCTGGCTTCGCGCCTGGGGCCGCTCGGAGCGGAGTTCGTCCATCAGCTTCGGAACCGTGATCGACGGCGAGTGGCGGGTGAGCGCCCAGGTGAGCATCTCGCGTACGTGGAACTCGGGCTCGACCGCGCATCGCTCGACGAGCTTTCCGACGAACCGCGGGTTCGGGTTCGTGCCCACGGCCAGCGCCGCCTGCACCCGCACCGACGCGCCGGCGTGCTCCAGCGCCCGGAAGGCCCGCGTCGCGTACGTCTCCTGCCGCGGTGCCGGCTCCAGGTCCTGCGTCGATCCCTGCGCCGGCTCCTGCATGGTCATCGGGACCACCTCCCCGCCACAGTGAAGACGTTGTCACTGTGTCAAGGTCAAGCGGAGCCGGCGCGCGGGGCGCGCCCTCACGCGGCAAGTGCCGGGCGAACGAACGAGACGAACGAGACGGGCGGGCGGCGCGGACGACCTCGGCGGACCAGGGTGGATACCCCGGACCACGATCGAGAGATCGTCCGCACCGCCCGCCCGTCAGTCCTGGCCGTCAGTCCTGGCCGTCAGTCCTGCCCGTCAGCCCTGTGAGGCGAGTGCGGTCAGGTCAGGACCAGCGGTCCCGCAGCTTCGGCAGCACGTCCCGGGTGAACAGCTCGAGGAACCGCCGCTGGTCGTTGCCGGGCCCGTGGAAGACGAGCTCGGTGAAGCCGAGGTCGACGTACGGCGCGACCCGCTCGACCACCTCGTCGGCGTCGTCGGTGACGATGAACCGCTTCGTCGCGATCAGCGGGTCCTCGTCGGCGAGGCGCTCCAGCTCCAGCGGGTCGTCGACGCCTTGCTTCTGCTCCGCGCTCAGCCCCAGCGCCGCCCACCAGGTGCAGGCTTCCTTCGCCGCCTGCAGGTCGGTGTCGTACGACACCTTGATCTCGATCTGGTGCGGGAACTTGCCCGGGTCGCGACCGGCCGCCCTGGCCGACTCGGCCACCTGGCCGAGGACGTTCTCGTACAGCTCCGGCGGCTTTCCGCTGGTGGCGATCACACCGTCACCGATCCGGCCGGCGAGCTTGCCGGCCAGCGGCCCGCCCGCGGCGACATAGATGGGCAGCGGCACGTCGGGGTGTTCGTACACCGACGCCTTGTCGGTCCGGTAGTACTCGCCCTCGAACGTCACCCGGTCCTCGGTCCACAGCTTCCGGATCAGCGTCACCGCCTCGGCCAGCCGGGCCCGCCGCTCCTTGCCGCCCGGCCATGCCGAGCCGGTGGCCGGCACCTCGTTCATCGCCTCACCGGTGCCCACGCCGAGGAAGACCCGGCCGGGCGCGAGCTGGTCGATGGTCCCGAATCCCTGGGCGACCACGGAGGGGTGGTAGCGCAGCATCGGGGTGAGCACGCTGGTCCCCATCTCGATGCGTTCCGAGGCCTGGGCGAGGGCGCCGAGCCAGCTGAACACCAGCGGCGCGTGCCCTCCGTGATGGCGCCAGGGCTGGAAGTGGTCGGAGACCGCCACGATGTCCAGGCCGAGTCGCTCGGCCAGCAGCGCGTAGTCGAGTAGTTCCCGGGTGCCGAACTGCTCCGCCGACGCCTTGTAGCCGTATTTCACTGCGCTCCCCTTCCGCCGTTCACGCTGGTCTTCCGCGGTCCCGCCCGCCGCGCGGCGTTCGCGGACCGCGTGATACCCCTTCGTCAGTCTGGCACGCTAGAGCCAATGGACCTTCAGCAGGCGAGAGTGCTCCGCGACCTCCTGGCCGACACCCGATGGTGGGACCGCACCCGGGCGTTCGGCGCCGCGTTGCGTACGTCGACAAGGACTCCCGGCGGCCTGCTCCTCGTCGGCCCGCCCGCCGCCGAGCCGTGGCACCTCACCGCGCACCTCGACGACGAGGCGAGGTACGCCCAGCTTCCCGAACTCTCGCCAACCCTGGTGCGCTGGAACCCTCCGCCGGACGCGCCGCGGCACCTGTCGGTCGGACTGGACCGGCTGGCCGCCGCCCGGCGCGGTGAGTCCCTGCTGGTGGTCGCCGAGTCCGCGCCGGAGTCCCTGCTCGAACGCGTCCAGGACGTACGCCGGGCGGGTGCCACCATCTTCGCCATCGACACCGGCCGGACCGAACTCGCGGGTCTCGCCCACGAAATCCTTTCCGTGGACTCGACTATTACCGACACAGGACCTGTGGACGATGGGACGTTCGGCTTTCCACCGGACGGAGATGCTGCCGGCGCCAATTCCGAATCCGCGTGGAAATCCCCGATCGGTGCGCCGGTCTCCTTCGACAGTGCACAGCATCTGCTCAGCATCGCGGCCGCCGAATCCGCGTCCGGCACGCGTGGTTCGGGCGGCCCCAGGGGCACCGGCGCGGGCAGTGCGGACGCCGGGGGAATGCGCTCTCGCCTGGCCAGACTCCTCGATCTGATCTCCGGGCCGAGTTCCTGAACGCACTTCACCGCACGTCCGCGCACCATCGGATGACCGGCGTACGAGGAACAAGAATCCCGAGCGCCCGGAGAAATTCAGCAAAGCTCTGTCGGGCAGAAATCGTTAATCCTCAAGAAAGCACGAGTGCGCGACCGGTAGTCGAGAAGTTGCTGTCTCCCTTGTGGTTTACGAAGCCGCCGAATGTTGCAGATCCCCTCCAGATGGCGGGGTCACGTCCTTGCCATAGCAACGGTCCGGTCAATACCGGATGTCCCCTCAGAGGGAGGCAGTGCGGTGCCCACCACAGCGACATCAGCAAGAAAGACCGCGGCCCGGTCCATCGCGAAGCGGACCACGGCTGCCAAGCGGACCGCCTCGACGGTCGCGCGCAAGGTCACCAAGCGGGTCACGGGGAAGTCGACCTCGCCGGCGGTCAAGCGAACGACAGCGAAGCGGACCACAGTCAAGCGGGCCACCGCGGCCCGGAAGACCACGGCCAAGAAGTCGCCGGCCAAGCGCGCCACCGCCAAGCGGACGACGGCGAAGCGCGCACCGGCCAAGCGGACCGCGGCGAAGCGGACCACGGCCAAGAAGACCACGGCCAAGAAGACCACGGCTCGCAAGACCGCGGCCAAGAAGACGACTGCGCGCAAGACGACGGCCAAGAAGGCCGCCGCCAAGCGGACCACGGCCAAGCGCGCCACCGCCAAGCGGACCACGGCCAAGCGCACGACCGCCAAGAAGACCGCGGCGAAGCGCACCACGAAGAAGGCCACAGCCAAGCGGGCTCCGGCGAAGAAGTCGACGGCGAAGCGGGCTCCCGCCAAGAAGTCGACCGCCAAGCGCGCGCCGGCGAAGAAGGCGGCCGCCAAGCGGGCCACGGCCAAGCGGACCACGGCCAAGCGCGCCACCGCGAAGCGCACGACGGCCCGGCGGACCACCACCGGGACCCGGAAGACGGCGACGCGCGGACGCACGCGGGCGGCATCGATGGACACTGCCATGCCCATCGACATGCCCGTCGACACCGACACCATGATGCCGATGGTGCGGCCGGCGAGCTCGCCCCGCTCGACGCGTCGAGGCTGAATCCGCTGCCTGGGTGTGGAGGCGTGACTGCTGGCACGCCACCACACCCATCGGCACGGGTGGAGCGCCTCCGCCGGTCCGGTCGGCTCGGCCGACACGGCGTCCGACGGGATCGGGCGAGCCGGCCGGACTCCGCACCCGGCGGGATCGGGACTCAGCGTCCGGCAGCGGTCACTTGTCCTCGTCGTCGTCGGACCAGTTGGGGTCGTGATCCCACGACTCGTTGCGCTCGGCCACCTTGTCCAGCGCCCGCTCCGCCTCGGCCCGCGAGGAGTAGGGGCCGAGCCGGTCGGCGGCCTTGCACCCCTCCTCGGGCTCGACGGTGTGGTGCCGCAGACAGAAGTACCATTCCGGGTGCTCGGTGCTCATGACCCGAGCTTTCCCCAGCCGGGCGGTCCCGGCAACTCCTGACGATGCGTACCCCGGGGCGTCGTAGACTCCGGGAATCATGGGCACTCTCGCACCGGCCACCATCTCACCGCGTCGTTCCGTACCCCGCACCATCGAACGCCCGGAATACGTCGACCGGAGCGGTCCGAGCCCGTTCACCGGCTCGGAGGTCAAGGATCCCGGCACCGTCGCCCGGATGCGGGTCGCCTGCCGGCTCGCCGCCCAGGCGCTGCAGGAGGTCGGGCGGCACGCGAAGCCAGGTGTCACCACAGACGAACTCGACCAGATCGGGCACGAGTTCCTGGTCGCGGCCGGTGCCTACCCCTCCACGCTCGGATACCGCGGTTTCCCCAAGTCGCTGTGCACCTCGGTCAACGAGGTCATCTGCCACGGAATCCCGGACTCCCGTCCGCTGCAGGACGGCGATCTGGTCAACGTCGACATCACCGCGTTCCTCGACGGCGTACACGGAGACACCAACGCGACGTTCTTCGTCGGCGACGTGGACGAGGACAGCCGGCTGCTGGTCGAACGCACCCACGAGTCGATGATGCGCGGTATCAAGGCGGTTCGCCCCGGCCGCCAGGTCAACGTGATCGGCCGGGTGATCGCGTCGTACGCCAAGCGGTTCGGCTACGGCGTGGTGGAGGAGTTCACCGGCCACGGCATCGGCACCGCCTTCCACTCCGGGCTGATCATCCCCCACTACGACGAGCCGCGGTTCGACACCGTGATCGAGGCCGGGATGACCTTCACCATCGAGCCGATGCTCACCCTCGGCACGCACGAGTGGGACATGTGGGACGACGGGTGGACGGTCGTCACCAAGGACCGCGGGCGGTCGGCGCAGTTCGAGCACACCGTGCTGGTGACCGAGCAGGGCGCCCAGATCCTCACCCTGCCGGACGCCCCGGAGTCCTGACCGCCGCTGTTGCCCTGACCGCTCAGCCGGTGAAGCCGGTCCGGGCCCACAGGCCGACCCGCAGGCCGGGCACGCCCACGGTCCGCAGGTGCCGCAGGCCGGTGACGCCGGCCGGGTCGCCGTGCTGCCAGTCCGGCTGCACCACCCACACCCGGCGTACGTCGTCGGGCAGTCGCCCGTCCAGCCAGCGGGGTACGCAGCGCGCCTGGCGCAGGTAGTACGGCAGCGTCTGCACGGTGGAGACCGTGCGCTGTACGCCGTCGCCCGGGCGGCAACCGGCGGCGACCACCCCGGCCGCGGACCGGATGTCGGGCCCGTGCCCGGTGACGCCGCGTACCTGCGCGAGCGAGGACCAGGCCACCGTGCCGGCGAGGGCGACAACCACGGCGAGGCCGGCAGCCGTCGCCGCGATCGTCCTCCCCGGCGGGGAGTCCGTCGTACGCGACCTGCCGGGGGCGGCGAACGCCGAAGAGGCCAGCAGCGCCAGGGCGGGTGCGCACACCAGCAGGTAGCGCGGAAGGAACACCGGCGTGACCAGGCCGAGGGCCGCCAGCGCGAGCGGCGGGACGGCCAGCCAGCACAGGGAGGCGACGAGGAGCCGGCCTCGTTCGGCACGTGCAGGACCGCGGGTCGCCCTCAGCGCACCGGCCACCGCCAGTGCGCCGAGCAGCAGGAGGTACGCACCGCCGCCGGCCATCGCGACGAAACTGTCGAGCAGAACGGACCGGCTGGTGGGTGGGATCCAGGAGACCGTCGCCCGCTGACCGAACGCCGCCACCGCGACCAGGGCGGGCAGCACCAGCCCGGCGCCGGTGGCGAGGACGTACGCCCGCCACGGCGCCCCGCTTCCCTGCGGACCGGGTCCCTGCGCACCGGCCTGCTGCGGATCGTCTCCCCGGGTCCGGCGAGTTCGCCCGGATGCTGCCGACACGAGCAGCGGGTGTGCGACCAGGACGACCAGCGCGACCACGTGCACGACCCCGAGCGCGGCCGACGCCACGGCGTACGCGATCCACCAACGCCGCGCCGACCCTGCCGACCGTGGCGACTCTGCCGACCCGGCCGCCCGCCACAGGCACCAGGCCGCGGCCACCGAGGCCAGCACGGCGAGCGCGTAGGGCCGCGCCTCCTGGGCGTACCGCGACGCCATCGGCGAAAGAGCCAGCAGCAGACCCGCGGCGACCCCAGCACCGCTCCCCCACCACCGCCGTCCCAGGTCGGCCAGCATCCCGACCGCGACCGCCATCGCGACCGCCGACGGGAGCCGCAGCCAGGCCTCACCGTCGCCGAACGACGTCCAGCCGTGCATGAACAGGTAGTAGGCGCCGAGTCCGGCGTCACGCTCGGCGAGGAACCCGAGCAGTCCGGACAGCGACCGGCCGGACTCGCCGGCGGTGGCGGCCTCGTCCAGCCACAGCGCCGGGGTGCCGATCCGGAACAGGTAGAGAACCAGCGCACCAAGGGCCGGCAGCACCGCCACCGCGAACGCCGTCAAGGGCGCCGGACGCGACGATGCGGGCGGCGCGGGCCGCATCTGCGCCACCACCCGCGTCACGCCCGCACCTCCACCCGTCGGCACCGCACCATCGGCAGGCACCGTCGGTGTCGTTACAGCTCAGCCTCACCGCGCCGAAGCTCGGCGACGATCTGCTCGGCGTCGCGCTGGGTCATGTCCAGCCGCCGAATCCACCAGTCGCCCGCCCTCATGTCCCAGATACCGTAGCCGTACTCGGTTTCTCGTACCTCGAATCGATCGCTCACCAGCTGCCCTCCCCATACCCAGTACCCCCAGGGTATCGAACGCGTGTTCGAACGCAAGCCCGGATCCCACACCGGACAGCGATCGCGCCCGGCCGGTGGCGGCGCCGCCCCAAGGAGGGCGGTCACGAACCCATCGCACACCCGTCGTGGTGAACGACTCGGAGCGGCCCGGAGTCACCGGCCAAACGGTCACGCTCCGGACACGGATGAACGAGCCGAGTCGGATTCACGCCTCGTTCGGCGCGGTTCGAGCCCGGCAGACCGGGCGATCGGGAGTTCGGGCCGGTCGGTCGGGAGTACGGCCGTACTCAGTCGTCACTCAGTCGTCGCGGCTCGTGCCGGAGTGCGCGACGACCAGGCGGGCGAGCTGCCGGGCCGCCGACCGCGCCCGGTCGCCGTCGGCGGACTGGATGGCCATCACCGAGACGGTGGTCCCGTCGTCCAGGTCGAGCTGCACCCAGGGGTCGCCGCGGCGCAGGTTGACCCGCACCACCTGGGCCCATTCCAGCGTGTGTGTGCGGGTCAGGTTGACGATGGTCAGCCCCGTCTCGTCCGCGCGCGCCCGCATCCGGCCGAGGCGGTACAGCCCGAACAGCAGCACCGCGAGGAACGCCAGCAGGGTCAGCGTCTGCGGCCAGCTGAACTTCGCCCGGATCTCGGCCGGGAACGCGATCCACAGGCCCGCCGCGGCGGCCGCCAGCAGGATGCCCATCGCCACCGCGACCACCAGGCCCAGCTGGGAACGCCAGGTGTGCGGCAGCGGCGGGACCTCCGGCCCGGCGCCGCCGCGGTCACCGCCACCACCGCGAGCACCGGCATGGTCACCGGCGTCGCCCGGATCGGGTTGGCGTACGGACATCGAGGGCACCGATCCGCTCACAGTCGGCAGGCGTGGATGCTGGTCACCAGGATGGCACGGGCGCCGGCGTTCCACAGCTCGTCCATCAGCCGCTGGGCGTCCGCGCGCGGCACCATCACCCGCACCGCGACCCAGCCCGACCGATGCAGCGGCGAGACCGTGGGACCCTCCAGGCCCGGCGCGATCCTGGACGCCTCGTCCACCTGGTCCGCGGCGATGTCGTAGTCCATCAGGACGTAGTCGCGGGCGACCAGCACACCCTGCAGCCTGCGCAGCATGAGGTCGAACCCCTCCGGGTCGGCCGTGCCGTTGCGCCGGATCAGCACGCCCTCCGACCGCAGGATCGGGTCGCCGAACAGCTCCAGGCCGGCCTGGCGGAGGGTGGCGCCGGTCTCCACCACGTCGGCGATGGCGTCGGCGACACCGAGCTGGATCGCGGTCTCCACCGCGCCGTCGAGGTGCGTCACGTGCGCGGTGACGCCGTTGTCGGCGAGGTAGCCCCTGATCAGTCCGGCGTACGACGTGGCGATCCGCAGGCCCTCGAGGTCGTGCACGGACTTCGCGGTCCCCGGCCGGGCGGCGAGGCGGAACGTCGACCGGGCGAAGCCGAGGGTGAGGACCTCGTTGGCGGGGGCGCCGGAGTCCAGCAGCATGTCCCGGCCGGTGAAGCCGGCGTCGAGGGTGCCCTCGCCGACGTAGACCGCGATGTCGCGGGGACGCAGGTAGTAGAACTCGATCTGGTTGTCGGGGTCGATCAGCACCAGCTCGCGGGAGCTGCCGCGCTGGCGGTAGCCGGCCTCGCGCAGCATCTGGGCGGCGGGCTCGGCCAGCTGACCCTTGTTCGGAATGGCCACACGCAACATGGTCGGACGCTCTTTCCTCAAGCCTGGAAGGAAACCCGGAGAGATTCTGGGAGTCCTGGGCGGTACTCGGTCGTCGGTCGGGGGTGAGGGCCGCTCACCCCTACAGATGCTTGTAGACGTCCTCGAGCTTCAGGTCGCAGGCGAGCATCAGCACCTGGGCGTGGTAGAGCAGCTGGGAGATCTCCTCCGCGGCGCGCTCACGGCCCTCGTGCTCGGCGGCCATCCAGGACTCCGCCGCCTCCTCGACGAGCTTCTTGCCGATGGCATGAACGCCCGCGTCCAGCGCCGCGACCGTGCCCGAACCCTCCGGGCGGGTGGCGGCCTTCGCGGCCAGCTCGGCAAACAACTCGTCGAACGTCTTCATTCGAATGGGTTCCTGGGATCCGGGGGCGTGCGGGGCGTATGAGGCGTACGGCAGTACGTGGGACGCGCCCCAGCCTATGGTCCGGTCCGTCGGCCGCTCAGGCCAGCCCCCGGCGGACCGCGTACAGCGCCGCCTGGGTCCGGTCGGCCAGGCCCAGCTTGGCCAGGATGGACGACACGTGGGTCTTCACGGTCTTCTCCGACAGCACCAGCGCCCGGGCGATCTCCCGGTTGGACCGGCCGTGGGCGATCTCGACCAGTACCTCCCGTTCGCGTTCGGTGAGGGCCCCGCCGGCGCGTTCGGCCGGATCCTCCCCGCGGAGAAGCGCGTCGGCCACCTCGGGTTCGAGGAGCACCTGGCCCGCGTGCACGGCCCGGATCGCCTGCGCGAGCGCCTCGGGATCGACGTCCTTGAAGAGGTAGCCCGCCGCGCCCGCCCGCAGCGCCGGCACCACGGTGGCGGGTTCGGTGAACGAGGTGAGGACGAGAACCCGCACCGTGCTCCCCCGGTCGCGCAGCATCCGCAGCGCCGACACGCCGTCCACGCCGGGCAGCTGCAGGTCGAGCAGCATCAGGTCCGGCCGCAGCGTCTCGGCCAGCTCCACCGCGGCGCCGCCGTCGCCGGCCTCGCCGACCACCTCGATGTCGTCCTGGATGTCGAGGAACGTCCGTAGGCCGTGTCGTACGACCTGGTGGTCGTCGACGACGACGACCCGGATCGGACCGGCCGGCCGGGCGGCGTCCGGCGCGCTCTCGGGGGCACTGTCACTCATGGGGGCACTGTCACTCATGCGGAACCTCCAGCCGAAGTGTGGTGCCCGCGCCGGGACGGGAGTCGACCCGGAGCCGCCCGCCGGCCTGCCGGGCGCGTTCACGCATCGACGCCAGGCCGAGGTGGTGGCCGCCGTCGCGGGCCGGGTCGCCGTCGAACCCCTTCCCGTCGTCGGACACCACGAGCACCACCTCGTGGTCGGACGTGGTCAGGTCGATGTTCACCGTCGCCGGCTCGGCGTGCCGCAACGCGTTGTGCAACGCCTCCTGAGCCACCCGGAACACCACGTCCTCCACCTCGCCGGGTAGCTCGCAGCGGCCGTCGCAGTCGGAGTCGAAGCTGACCCGGACCGGATAGGCGCGCGAGACCACCGCGACGTGCTTGCGCAGTGCCGGCACCAGGCCGTCCTCGCGCACCGCGGGCGGGCGCAGCTCGGTCACCACGGCCCGCAACTCGTCCAGCGCGGAGCCGGCGAGTTCCTTCACCCGGGCGAACTGTTCGCGCGCACGGTCGCGATCCCCCTTCACCGTAAGGGCTTCCGCGGCACCGACGGTCAGGCGCAGGCTGAACAGCTTCTGCGCCACCGCGTCGTGCAGGTCGCGGGCGATCCGGGCGCGTTCCTCCACCAGGGTGAGCTCCCGGTCGCGTTCGAACATCCGGGCCCGGGTGAGCGCGATCGCGGCGTGCGCGGCGAGGATGCCGAGCAGGCGTTCGTCCTCGTCGCCGAACACCCGCGCGTCCGGCCCGTTCGCGACGTAGATGGCGCCCATGATCTCTCCCCGGTCGACGATGGGTACGCCGAGGAAGCCCCGCATCGGCGGGTGGGCGGCCGGCCAGCCGGAGAAGCGCGGGTCGGCCTGGACGTCCTCGGCGCGGTAGGGCCGGGCCTGCGCCATCATCACGCTCAGCAGGCCGTGCGCGCGGGGCAGCGGACCGATCGCCTGCCACTGCTCGGGGCTGATCCCACTGGCGTAGAACTCCGCGAACCGGCCGCGCTCGTCCGGCAGGCCCAGGGCGGCGTACTCCGACCTCACCAGCGAGCGTGCCGACTCCACGATCATCTGCAGCACCTCGCGGGTCGCGGTCTGCTCGGTGATCGCGAGCAGCGCGCGCGACAGCGCCTCGAGATCGTCCCGCCGCGAGCCGTCGGCGGGGTCTGGGCGCTGGTCGGGGCGCTGGTCGGGGGTGGACACGTTCCGAACGCTACTCGCCGACCGGGCCTATCGGACCGGCCACGCCGCCCCGTCGCTGGTCCTAGGCCCATCGGCGGAGACCGGTCCGATCCGCGGGCCGATGGCCCGGGCCGCCGGCGCTCCTAGCGTCGGGACCAGCGCATCGAAGCAGGCGGTTCCCGACCAGCGAGGAGCCGCCGGAACCCTGACCATCCGGAGGTACGCCATGCCTGTCGCCCTCGTCACCGGAGCTTCCCGCGGCCTCGGGCTCGCCCTCGCCGGCGGGCTCGCCGACCGTGGCTGGTCCCTCGTCGTCGACGCCCGCAACGACGCCCCGCTGCGCGACGCGGCGGCCGAGCTGACCAGCCGGGCCGGCCCGAGCGCGCGGGTGGAGGCCCGCGCCGGTTCGGTCGGCGACGCCGCCCACCGTGCCGACCTGGTGGCCGCCGCCCGCGATCTCGGCGGCCTGGACCTGCTGGTCAACAACGCCGGCCTGCTCGGCCCCAGCCCGCTTCCGTCGCTGGCGACGCTCGGCGCTCCGGCGTACCGGGAAGTGCTGGAGGTCGGCGTCGTCGCCCCGCTCGCCCTCACCCAGCTGGCGCTGCCGCTGCTGCGCGAACGGTCCGGCGCCATCGTGAACGTCACCAGCGACGCGGCCGTGGAGGCCTATCCCGGCTGGGGTGCCTACGGCTCGGCCAAGGCGGCGCTGGAGCACTGGTCCCGCGTCCTCGCGGTCGAGCTCGCCGAGGCCGGTGACGACGTGCGCGTGTGGTGGGTGGACCCGGGCGACCTGCGTACCCAGATGCACCAGGACGCCTTCCCCGGCGAGGACATCTCCGATCGGCCGCTGCCGGACACGGTGGTGCCGGCGTTCGTCCGGCTGGCGACCGAGCGGCCCGCCAGCGGCCGCTACCGCGCCACGGATCTGCTCACCGAGGTGGCGGCATGAGCAGTAGCACGAAGACCGGGGTCCAGGCGACCCGGACCGCGCCCACCATCCTCCCGGCGCCCAGGGTCGACTTCGTTCTCCCGCCCGAGCTG
Source organism: Actinopolymorpha cephalotaxi (assembly GCF_013408535.1). Lineage (NCBI taxonomy): Bacteria > Bacillati > Actinomycetota > Actinomycetes > Propionibacteriales > Actinopolymorphaceae > Actinopolymorpha > Actinopolymorpha cephalotaxi. Next base: position 1,505,998 of record NZ_JACBZA010000001.1, on the reverse strand, counting down.
GAGGCGCACGAGCCGCCGGAGGCCCGCGGCCTGAGCCGGGACGGCGTGCGGCTGCTGCTCGGCCGCGGCGACGGTTCCGGCGACGGGCCGGCGAACGAGGTCGCGCACCACAGCTTCGTCGACCTGCCACGGCTGCTCGAACCCGGCGACGTCGTGGTCGTGAACCGGTCCGGCACCCGGCCCGCCGCCGTGGACCTGCCCCCGGGACCCGACGGCACCGGGACGGGCGAGCGGCGCAGCGTGCACTTCTCCACCCTCGCCGCCGACGGTTCGTGGCTGGTAGAGCTCCGCCGCGGCGACGGCCCCGACCCCGGCGGCCGGCCGGGTCAGCGGGTCGACCTCCCCGGTGATCGGCAGGGCGGCGCCGCGCTGGTGCTCCGCGAACGGCACCGGTCCGGCCGGCTGTGGCATGCCGTACCGATCCTTCCGTCCGGGGTTCCCGACGTACCGGCGTATCTCGCCCGGCACGGCCGCCCCATCCGGTACGGCTACGTCGGCCGGGAGTGGCCGCTGCACGCCTACCAGACGGCGTTCGCCACCACGCCCGGAAGTGCCGAGATGCCCAGTGCCGGGCGGCCGTTCACACCGGAGGTGGTGACCGAACTGGTGGCCCGCGGCATCCTCGTGGTGCCGATCACCCTGCACACCGGCGTGGCGTCCGCGGAGTTCCACGAGCCGCCGTACGCCGAGTGGTTCGAGGTGCCGGCCGCGACGGCCGCGGTGGTGAACGACGCCAACCGGCGCGGCGCCCGGGTGGTGGCGGTCGGCACGACGGTGGTGCGCGCGCTGGAGTCCGCGGCGCACGGACCCTGGGTGCGCGGCGCCTCCGGCTGGACCGAGCTGGTGATCACCGCCGAGCGCGGGGTCGCGGTGGTGTCGGGACTGCTCACCGGGTTCCACGAGCCGCAGGCGTCGCACCTGCTGATGCTGGAGGCGATCGCCGGGCCGGATCTCGTACGCCAGTGCTACTCGGCCGCGGTGGACGGCGGCTACCTGTGGCACGAGTTCGGCGACGTCAACCTGCTGTTGCCCTGACCGGCAACCTCGTGCACGCACCGGTCCGAAACGCAGTCCAGGACCGGACCCCGGGGCCGCCGAACGGGGCGAGTCGGCCTAGGTTCGAACACGTGAGCGTACTGACCCCGAACACCACGGTCCTGTTCATCGGCGACAGCGTCACCGACGCCGGCCGGGAGCGTTCCGACCCGAACGGCCTCGGCGGCGGGTACCCCCGCCTCGTCGCCGAGACCTACACCAGGGCGCGGCCCGGCGACGGCGTGCGGTTCCTCAACCGCGGCATCAGCGGCAACCGGGTCCGCGACCTGCGCGCCCGGTGGCAGGAGGACTGCCTGGATCTCACCCCGGACGTGGTGTCGATCCTGATCGGGATCAACGACACCTGGCGCCGCTACGACAGCGGTGACGCCACCTCGGCGGACGACTTCGCCCGCGACTACGACCACATCCTGGCCCGGACCACCGACGCGCTGCCCGCCCGGCTGGTGCTGGTGGAGCCGTTCCTGCTGCCGGTGACGGCGGGCCAGCACGGCTGGCGGGAGGATCTGGACCCCAAGCTCGAGGTGGTCCGCCGGCTGGCCAAGGAGTACGCCGCGACGCTGGTCCCGCTGGACGGGCTGATGGCCGGGGCCGCCGCCGACCGGGAGGCGACCGACCTCGCCGCCGACGGCGTACACCCCACCGACGAGGGGCACGCGCTGATCGCCCGGTCCTGGCTGGAGGCGACCACCTCCTGAGGACGCGGACAGGCGCCGCGCACGGTGCGCGGCGCCTGTCCGATCGAACTCGTTCGGCTTTCGGGACCTGCGGCGGTCAGGCGCCCATCGCGTGGTAACCGCCGTCGACGTGGATGATCTCTCCGGTCGTCTTCGGGAAGAAGTCCGACAGCAGCCCGACGACCGCGCGGCCGGTGGCGTTGCTGTCGGTCGGGTCCCAGCCGAGCGGCGCCCGCTCGCTCCAGACGTTCTCCACCTTCTCGATGCCGGGAATGCCGCCCGCGGCGATCGTCTTGGTGTAGCCCGCGGAGACGAGGTTGACCCGGATGCCCTTCGGCCCGAGGTCGCGGGCGAGGTAGCGGGCGCAGGACTCCAGCCCTGCCTTCGCCACCCCCATCCAGTCGTACGCCGGCCAGGCCACGGTGGCGTCGAAGGTGAGGCCGACGACCGACGACCCCTCCTTCATCAGCGGCAATGTGGCCATCGTGAGCGACTTCAGCGAGTACGCCGAGACCTGCATCGCCGTAGCGGCGTCGGCCCAGCTGGTGTTGAGGAAGTTGCCGCCGAGCGCGTCCTGCGGGGCGAACGCGATGGAGTGCACCACGCCGTCCAGCCCGTCGACGTGGGACCGCAGCGCGTCGGCCAGCCCCGCCAGGTGTTCCTCGTTGGTGACGTCGAGTTCGAGCACCGCCGGCTCCACCGGCAGCCGCTTGGCGATCCGCCGGGTGATCGCGAGTGCCCGGCCGAAGTTGGTGATGACCACCTGCGCGCCCTGCTCCTGCGCGACCTTCGCGACCGCGAAGCCGAGCGAGGAGTCCATGGTCACGCCCGCGACCAGGATGCGCTTGCCCTCGAGGATCCCGCCCATGTCTTAGTGCCCCATCCCTAGTCCGCCGTCCACCGGGATGACGGCCCCGGTGATGTATGCCGCCTCGTCGCTTGCCACCCAGCGGATCACCCGCGCCACTTCCTCGGTGCTGGTGTACCGGCCGAGCGGGATCTGCTTGAGGTACTGCTTTTGTAGCTCGTCGGAAAGCTCGGCCGTCAGGGCGGTTTCCACAAAACCCGGGGCCACGACATTGGCGGTGATTCCCCGCGAACCCAGCTCGCGGGCGATGGACCGGGCCATGCCGACCATGCCGGACTTGCTGGCCGCGTAGTTGACCTGGCCGGCGCCGCCGAACAGCCCGACCACCGACGACACCAGCACGATCCGGCCGCGGCGCAACCGCAGCATGCCCTTCGCGGCCCGCCGGGCGAAGCGGAAGGCGCCGGTCAGGTTGGTCTCGATGACGCTGGACCAGTCCTCGTCGCTCATCCGCAGCAGCAGGGTGTCGCGGGTGATGCCGGCGTTGGCCACCAGCACCTCGACCGGCCCCTGCTTCTCCTCGACCTCGGCGAACGCCGCCTCCACCGTCTCCGGCTCGGTCACGTCGCACTTCACCGCCAGGAAGCCCTCCGGGGGCTCCCCGCCTCGGTAGGTGATCGCGACGTCGTCGCCGGCCTCGCGAAACGCCTGCGCGACAGCGAGTCCGATGCCGCGGTTCCCCCCTGTCACCAGCACGGATCGACCCACGTACGCCTCCCTGGTCAGCTGCCGTCCTTCGATCCCAGGCACGCTAGCAGCCCGGGTGTCGATCATCGGTCCAGGCACGGTGGGCGTCGCCATCCGGACAGCGCCTCGGACGGAACCTCGGGCGACGCGGAAACTCCCGGCGACCGGCGGAACTGCGGAAGAGAGACGGAACAATGGCCGTCATGACCTCCGTGCCTCCCACTCCTCGTCCGGACGCACCCACTCCCGTTCCCGTGGCGGCGTCGGCCGCCGTGACGGCCCCGCCGGTCGAGCCCCGCGACCTCGAGGCGGCGGCCCGGGCGGTGCTGCCGGCGCAGGTGTACGACTACATCGCCACCGGCTCCGGGGTGGAGGAGACGCTGGCCGCCAACCTGGCCGCCTGGCGGGAGCTGGCCCTGGCGCCGCGGGTGCTGCGTGACGTGGGCAGGGTGGACACCTCCACGACCGTGCTGGGTACGCCGGTCAGCTCGCCGGTCCAGGTGGCCCCGACCGGCTACCAGCGGCTGGTGCATCCCGACGGCGAGCTGGGCACGGCCACCGGCGCCGCACACGCGGGGTCCCTGCTGGCCCTGTCCACCCGGGCCACCGCGACGTTCGGCGAGCTCGCCGGCGCGGCCGGGCCGTGGTGGCTGCAGCTGTACGTCCTCCGCGACCGCGACCTCACCGCGACCGTGGTCGAGCGGGCCGCGGCCGCCGGTGCGAGGGCGCTGGTGCTGACCGTCGACACGCCGTACGTCGCGAAGAAGGCGCGGTCCACGGCGTTCCCGCCCGCCGCGGTCTCCCCCGTGCTCGTCCCGGAGCTGCGCGCCCGCGGGGACGAGGGCGTGTGGCAGGACCCTGGGGTGACGTTCGCCGACCTGGCCTGGCTGGCCGAGGTGTCCGGCCGGCTGCCACTGGTGGTGAAGGGCGTGGTGCGCGGCGACGACGCCCGCGCCTGTGCCGACGCGGGCGCGGACGCGGTGTGGGTGTCCAACCACGGTGGCCGCCAGCTGGACGGCGCCGTACCCACCGCGCGTGCGCTGGCCGAGGTGCGGGCCGCGCTGCCGGAGGAGGTGGAGGTGTACGTCGACGGCGGGATCCGCACCGGCCGCGACGTCGTCCGCGCGCTGGCCCTCGGCGCCACCGCGGCCTTCATCGGCCGGCCGGCGGTGTGGGCGCTGGCCACCGGCGGCGCCGCCGGGGTGCGCGACCTGCTGGTGGCGATGCGGGCCGACCTGGAGGAGACGCTCGCCCTGTGCGGATGCGCGTCGATCGCCGACGTCACGCCCGACCTGCTGCGCCCGGCTCACCCTCACCGGTAGGCGCGCGACTGCAGGCCGTACAGCTCGGCGTACAACCCGCCGTGCTCCATCAGCTCGGCGTGGCTGCCCTGCTCCAGCACCCGCCCGCGCGACAGCACGACGATCAGGTCGGCCATGCGTACGGTCGAGAACCGGTGCGAGACCAGCAAAGTGACGGTGCCCTGGCGCGCCCCGCTGCGCGCGGCCGCGGCGAAGCGTTCGAACATCGCGTGCTCGGTCTGCGGATCGAGCGCGGCGGTGGGCTCGTCGAACACCACCAGCAGCGGGTCGGTGCGCATCAGGCCGCGGCCGAGCGCCAGCCGCTGCCACTGGCCGCCGGACAGGTCGACCCCGCCCTCCCAGGACGTGCCGAGCTGGGTGTCCAGGCCGTTCGGCAGCGCCGTCAGCACCCCGCTCGCGCCGGCGCGTTCCAGGCCGGCCAGCACGGCCGCGTCGTCGTCGACCCGGCGCAGGTCGGCCACCCCGACCGCCTCCCGGGCGGTGAACTCGAACGGCACGTGGTCCTGGAACGCCGCACTCAGCCGGGACCGCCACTCCTCCACCGGGAAGTCCGCCAGCGGCGTACCGTCCACCAGGATCGCCCCTGCGTCCGGACGGTAGAAGTCGCACAGCATCTTCACCAGGGTGGTCTTCCCGGCGCCGTTCTCGCCGACCAGGGCGACGACCTTGCCGGCCGGCAGCCGCAGCGACAGCCGGTCCAGCACCTTCCCGCCGGTGTCGGGGTAGCCGAACGACACGTCGCGCACCTCGATGCCCTCGCGCAGCCGGGTCGGCACCGCCGCCGGGTGGGCCGGGACGTACGCCTCCTTCGCCGCGTAGTCCTCCAGCCAGAGCAGCCGCAGCCCGACCTTCAGCACGTGCATGAGACTCGTGCCGTACGAGACGGCCGTGGACACGATCGAGGTCAGCTGCGCCGCCAGCCCGATGGCCAGCACCACGTCGCCGGGGGTTGCCTGCCCGCGCACGGCGAGGACCAGCACGAACGCGATCGCGGTGACGTACGCCGCGGCGAACACCAGCGCGTCCACCGCACCCAGCACCGCGCCCCGCCAGGTGGCGCGGTTGCGTTCGGCGACGACGCGGCCGGCTACTTCGTCGTGGCGGGCGCGGAGCTCGCCGGTGAGCCCGAAGACCCGCAGCTCCTTACCGGCCGAGGCGGAGGTCGCGACGTCGAACAGGTGCCGGCGCAGGCGTTCGGGCTCGGTGGTCACCTCCTGCGCGGCGACGTCGAGGTCCCGGGCCCGCCGGCCGATCACGATGGACACGACCGCGACCAGTGGCAGCGCCAGCAGCGCAGGGTGCACCCGGCCCAGGAGCACGCCGGCCCCCGCCAGCGACACCAGCGACCGCAGCATCCCGGCGGTGGCGTTCACCATCGTCCCGAGGGAGCGGCTCTCCTCCCGGATGCGCTGCACCTGGTCGAGGTACTCCGGGCGCTCGTGGTGCGCCAGGCCGTCCACCCCGCCGAGCAGCACCATCAGCCGCCGTTCGGCGTAGGCCTGGGCCCGTTCGATCACGCCGAACACGCAGTCGCAGTAGTAGAAGACGTTGACCAGGCTGACCGCGACCACACCGGCGAGCAGGCCGGCGGCCCACAGCGCAGGTCCCAGGTCGCGGGCCATCGCGGCGTCCACGACGAGTTTCGCGCCGTACGCCAGCACCACCGGCACCAGCGCCTCGATCACACCGGTGACCAGCTGGAACGTCGCTCGCCAGGGTGCCGCGCGGAACCCGATCGCCATCGTCATCCGGTAGGCGCGTAGTGCCTCACGCATGGGTCTGCGTCCCTTCTCCGGTGGCCGCGAGCCCCTGCCCGTCAGCCGAGTGCGCGGTCTGTTCGTCGAGGAACCTCGAGGCCTGCAGGGTGAACATCTCGGCGTACCGCCCGTCCAGGTCCATCAGCTCCTCGTGGCTGCCGTCCTCGACCACGCCGCCGTCGGCGAGGACGACGATCCGGTCGGCCCGGCGTACGGTCGAGAAGCGGTGCGAGATCAGGCACGTGGTGAGCCCCTCGGTGAGCTCCAGGAACCTCTCGTACAGCTCCGCCTCCGCGCGCACGTCCAGCGCGGCGGTCGGCTCGTCCAGGATCAGCAGCCGGGCGCCGGCCTGCACCGCGAACATCGCCCGGGCGAGCGCGATCCGCTGCCACTGGCCGCCGGACAGGTCGACGCCGCCGGTGTACTCCCGCGACAGCACGGTGTCGAAGCCGTGCGGCAGCGACTCGACCAGGTCCAGGACGCCGGCCTTGTGGGCGGCCGACCGCAGCCGGTCCTCGTCGTGGGCGTACGCCGGTGCGCCGAGCCCGATGTTGTCGCGTACGGGCAGGTGGTAGCGGGCGAAGTCCTGGAAGAGCACGGCCACCTGGTCCCGCCACGCCGCGGGGTCCAGGCCGGCGAGGTCGTGGCCGTCCACCAGCAGCCGCCCCTCGGTCGGCGCGTACAGGCCGCACAGCAGCTTGACCAGCGACGTCTTGCCGGCGCCGTTCTCCCCCACGATCGCCAGCGACCGGCCGGCCGCGATGGTGAGGTCGAGTCCGTGCAGGGCGGTACGCTCGCCGCGCGGGTACCGGAACGTCACGTCGTCGAACCTGACGTCGGTACGCGGGCGGTCCCGTCCGGTCGCCGACGCGGTCGGCTCGACGACGGTGACCGGCGCCCGCGAGGAGCCACCGCTTGCGTCCGAGTAGCCGCCCGGGCCACCCAGCCGGGCGTCCAGGGCGAGCACCTTCGGCACCGTCACCGCGGCGTAGGACAGGTAGACGTTGCGGTCGTCGAAGGCGGTGTAGGAGTTCACCCCGGCGAGCGCCTGCGTGTAGATCGCCACCGCCGCCACGGACAGGTCGCCGCGGGTCGCGGCCCAGGCCAGCAGTCCGTACGACACGGCGTTGACCGCCAGCACCGCACCGCTGGCCCCGAACAGCACGCTCCCCCGTGGGCTGCGCACCTTCCACACCGGCGCCATCGCGGTGTACCACGCGCGTTCGAACGCGGCGACCAGCCAGCCGAGCATCCCCCACACCCGCACCTCCTTGCCGGCGGCGGGTCCGAGCGCGACGTCGCGGAGGTACTCGGCACGGCGCAGGGCGTCGCTGCGGCCGTAGCCGACCTCGCCGACGCGGAGGTACTCCTGCTGCATCGCGAACACCACGATCGGCCAGACCACCAACCACAGCAGGCCGATCCACCAGGAGAAGAACAACAGGACCACGGCCGAGCCGAGCGCCTGCAGCCAGGACGGCAGGACGTAGCCGAGTCCCTCGACCGCGAGACCCGGCCGCTGCGCGTCGGCGCCGAGCCCCTTGACCAGGCGTACGTGCGCGAGGACGTCGGGGTCCTCCAGGTGCGCGATCCCGCCCGGGCGGCCGACCGCGGCGAGCACGCGATCCTGCAGGTAGCGGTCGGTCTCCCGGCCGAGCGTCATCGAGACCGCGCGCAGCAGCGGCGCGACGAAGCGCTGCACCACGATCAGCACGCCGACGGCGACGAGCAGGTCGAGCGTCCGGTGGCCGGCCGCGGAGTCCAGTCCGCCCCGGACAGCCGCCGGGATCGAGCCCACCAGCAGGCCGGTCAGCGCGATGGCGGCCACCGGAAGCGCGGCGGCCAGCAGGACACCCACCCCCAGCAGGACGGACAGCCGCCGGCTCACCGAGGGCAGCAGGCGCAACAGGATCGGAATGCCCCGAATCGACTCGAAACCGGGCCAACGGCGCGGAAGCGCACGAACTCGTTCGGCCAATGTCATGACGGCAGCATGGCGTCACAAAGACGTCATGTCAACGTCAACAAGGCGTCAGCCAGCGCCACTTCGATGTCAGGGCGCGGGAGGTTCGCTTAAGGGCGCCGGCGAGCGCAGGCGACCAGGGCCGGACAGCCAGGCCGCCGGGCCACCGCTCACGCGGCGTCGCGAACGTAGGCTCCCCACGTGATCTCGGCCCCGCGCGTCCTCACCCTCGACACCACCGTCACAACCGCCGACGGGACCGCGCTGGCGACCGACGTGACGGTCGCCGACGACGGGCAGCAGCACCCGGCGGTACTGGTCCGCACCCCCTACGGCCGCGCGTCCGCCCGGGCCGCACACGACGCGGTCGGCCTGGCCCGGCTCGGCTTCGCGGTCGTCACCCAGGACGTCCGCGGGCGCTGGGACTCCGCCGGGCAGTTCACGCCGTTCCGGTCCGAACGCGACGACGGCGCGCGCACCGTCGCCTGGTGCGCCACCCAGCCGTGGTCGGCCGGCGCGGTCGCGATGATCGGCGCCTCCTACAACGGCTTCACCCAGTGGCTCGCCCTGGCCGACCGCCCCGCCGGGCTGCGGGTGGTCGCGCCGGCCGTGGCCGGGCCGCGGATCCGGTCGGCGGTGTACGAGGGCGGCGCGCTCCAGCTCGGCGTCTTCTCCTCCTGGACGTTGGGGATCGGCGCGCTCGGCAGCAACCTCGACGACGGCGTACGCCAGGCGGCGGTCGGGGCACTGGACACCTGGCCGGCCTCCCTCCCCCAGGCCGAGAAGACCCTGGCGGCGATCAGCCCGGACTGGCAGAACTGGCTGAGCTCCACCGGCGCCGCGTCCGGCGCCGCCGCCGGCTCGGGCGATGCCGCGGGCGACCCGTGGGCCGAGCTCGACGCCACCACCAGCCTCGACGGGGCCGGCGCCGACGTCGCCGGCTACCACCTCGCCGGCTGGCACGACCTGTTCTGCGAGAACACCATCGCCGGCTACTCCCTGCTGGCCGGCGACGACGGGCGGGCGGCTCATCGCCAGCGGCTGGTCGTCGGCCCGTGGTCGCACCTGTCGATGTTGCGGCGGACGACCGGGCAGCTCGACTTCGGCGTCGCCGCGATGGGCGACTTCAACGGGCTGTTCGAGGAGCAGTCCGGCTTCCTCGCCGCGGGCCTGGCCGGTGGGGACGTGCCGCACGGCGTACGGGTCTACGTCATGGGTGCCAACCGGTGGCTCGACCTGGCGGCCTGGCCGCCCCCTTCGAACGAGACCGCCTTCTATCTCGCCGCCGACGGCCGGCTGGACCGGCCCACACCTCAGGAGTCGGGCGCCGACCGCTACCGCCACGATCCGGCCGACCCGGTACCCACCAACGGCGGGCGCACCCTGCATCCCGTACTCCCCGAGGCAGGTCCGCGCGACCAGCGCGACGTGGAACGCCGGCCGGACGTGCTCGTCTACACCGGCGACGTGCTCAACCAGGACCTGACGGTGCTCGGCACGGTCCGCGCGCACGTGGTGTTGGAGTCGACGGCACCGGTCGCCGACGTCACGGTGAAGCTGGTCGACGTGCACCCGGACGGCACCGCGATGTCGGTGGTCGACTCGATCCAGCGGGTGGAGCCGGCAGCGGGTGGGAGCACCGAGGTGGAGGTGACCGTCGGGTCGACCGCGATGACATTCCGGGCCGGGCACCGGATCCGGGTGGAGATCGCGTCGTCGAACTACCCGAGGTTCGACCTGTGCCCGGCCGGTGACCAGGCTGTCCACCGCGGCGGCCGGGCGGCGTCGCGGATCGTCCTTCCCACGTACGCCGGAACGCTGTAGGGCCTGTCCCGGCGGCTCCTCACAGCCAGCCGTTGGCGTCGGCGATCCGCACCGCCTCCGCGCGGGTACGCGCACCTGTCTTGCCGATGGCGCTGGACAGGTGGTTGCGTACGGTCCCCTCCGACAGCACCAGCGCCCGGGCGATGTCGGCGACCGTACCGCCGCCGCGGGTCTCCAGCAGCACGTCGCGTTCCCGCGCGGTCAGCGGGCTCTCCCCCGCCGTGAGCGACTCCACCGCCAGCGTCGGGTCCACCACCCGCAGCCCCTGGTGCACCCGCCGGATGCTGTCGGCGAGCTGGGACGCGGGGGTGTCCTTCACCACGAACCCGCTCGCGCCCGCGGCCAGCGCGCGGCGAAGGTAGCCGGGCCGGCCGAACGTCGTGACCACCAGCACCCGGCAGTCCGGCAGCGCCGCCCGCAGCTCCCGGGTGGCGGTGATCCCGTCGGCACCGGGCATCTCCACGTCCAGCAACGCCACGTCGGGTTTGGTCTCCCGCGCGCGATCCACCACCTCGTCGCCCCGGCTCACCTCGCCGACCACCTCCAGGTCGGCCTCCAGCGACAGCAGTGCGGCGAGCGCACCACGGACCAGGTGCTGGTCGTCGGCGAGCAGGATCCGGATCTGCCCGCTCACGCGGGCACCTCCGCCCGCAACGCGAACCCGCCCTCGGGCAGCGGACCGGCGGTGAGGCTGCCACCGGCGGCGCGGACTCGCTCGGCCAGGCCGACCAGTCCGTGTGAGGAGGAGGTTTCGTCGAATCCGTCGGAGAGGTTGAACGGCCGCTCGACCGATGCCTGGCCGGCCTGTTCGTGACCGTTGCGGATCCGGCCGTCGCGACCCTTGCCGGAACGCGACCCGCTCCCGTCGTCGACGACCTCCACACTGGTGGGCGTCAGCCGTACGGTGCAGGTCGCCGCCCCACTGTGCCGTACGACATTGGTCACGCCCTCGCGCACGACCCACCCGAACACCTCGCGCGGCGGGCCGGTCACCTCGTCGGCGGAGTTCGGCAGCACCGCCTCGATCCCGGCCGACTCCAGCGCGTGCCGGGCCTGGCTGAGCTCGGCGGCCAGGCTGGTGGCGCGGTATCCCGCGACCGTCGCCCGGACGTCGGCCAGCGCCTCCCGCGCCAGGCGTTCGACGTCGGCGATCTCGTCGGCGGCGCGTTCGGGCCGCTGCTCGATCAGCCGCCCTGCCAACTCCGCCTTGACAGTGATGACGGTGAGGCTGTGCCCGAGGATGTCGTGCAGGTCGCGGGAGAAGCGCAGCCGCTCGTCGGCGACGGCCAGCCGGGCGATCGTGCCCTGGGCCTCGCGCAACTGCCAGTTGCGCCGGAGCAGGCTGACGAACGCCGAGGAGGCCAGCGCTCCCAGCAGCACCGACATCGTGCCTTCCGGGGTGAGGTGCCATCCCGGCACGGCCAGCGGTGCCGCGATCGTCGCCGCGACGCATCCCGCCGTCCACCATGCCGACGTGCGCGCCGGGAGCTCGGCGGCACCGCCCGCGGCGAGGTAGACCAGACAGAACATGCCGTCCTCGCCGGCCAGCAGACAGAACGCGACGCACAGCGCCGCCAGAGTCACCAGCAACACCATCGCGCGCGGCTGATCGGCTCCCCGTCGCACCAACAAGAAGATCGGGACATAGGTCGCGCAGAACGCCACGGTGACCGCGGCGACGAGCAACTGCCCCTCCCAGGAGGGATGCCGCTCCAGTGCCGTCGACACCGGCGAAGCCAGGAAGACCAGCCACAGGGAGGCGCCGACGACGCCACGCCACCGTCCCAGGCGGCTCCGCCGGATCAATGCGGGCTCGCGGGAGTCGCCCGGGCCCGCGACGTCCGGGAAGCCGGCACCGGAGGACGCGGCCACCGGTCGACCGGCGTCCGGTCGATCGGGTGCCGCATCCTTGCCGTTCACGACTGGGGTCACGCTCATCGACTCCAGTTTGCGGTAGGTGTTCGCAAGGTCACGTTCGGGCGGTGTCGACGCGGTAGCGCCGCACCACGATCAGTGTGAGCACCACGGTCCAGGCCAGCAACACCGGCACGGCCTTCCACTCGAACCCGCCGAGGCCGAGCGGGCTGCGGCCGATGATGCCGAGCCAGTACGACGGGAGCAGCTGCGCGAGGTTGGCCATCAGCTTCGGCATCGCCTCCACCGGGATGAAGATGCCCCCGAACAGCGACAGGGTCATGAAGATCGCGGGGAAGATCGCCTGGGCGCTGTCGGGCGAGGCGACGTACCCGATGACGACCCCGATCACCGCGAACGGGATCAGCGCCAGCCACAGCCCGGCCGCCGACACCACCCACTCCTGCGGGCTGAGCCGGACGTGCGCGACCAGGGCGCCCGCGCCGTAGACCAGGATGACGGAGGGAACGGCCACCACCATGGCCACCGCGGCCTTGGCCACGAGGTAGGAGACCGGCTTGAGCGGCGTCAGCCGGAGCTGGCGGTTCCAGCCGCTCTGGCGTTCCAGCGCGATCCGCGTGCCCGCCGACATGGCGCCACTCATCGCGCCGAACGCCGCCATCGAGACCATGAGGTACGCCCGGACGTCCACGCCGTGGATGGCTCCCTTGCCGTACATCTGGACGTAGATCAGGAACAGCACCACCGGCATTCCCACGGTGAAGACGAGGAACCGCTTGTTCCGGTAGGCGCGGCGCGCCTCCAGCATGAGGTATCGCGTGGTCATGAGGAACTCCTCCGGTCCTCGGCGGCCAGCTTCCCGGCCCGGTCCTTTGCCTGGTCCTCGGCGGCGGAGGTGAGAGCCACCACGGCGTCCTCGAGGTCGACACTGCGCACCTCGATGTCCGCGGCCTGCTCGTACGCCGGCAACAGCGCGCGCAGCGCGGCGTCCGCGTCGGTGCAGTGCAGCGTCACCTGGTCACCGTGCACCGCGACCTCGGACACACCGGGCAGGGCACCGAGCCGGGCGGCGTCCGCGCCGGGCAGGCGAGCGCTGATGCGCCGGCCGCTCACCTGGTTCTTGATCGCGGCGGCGGTCCCGTCGGCGATGATCCGGCCGGACCGCATCAGCACCACCCGGTCGGCGTAGTCGTCGGCCTCGTCGAGGTAGTGGGTGGCGAACAGCACGGTCCGGCCGGCCGCGGTGAGGTCGCGCATCGAGGCCCAGAAGGCGCGCCGGGACTCCACGTCCATCCCGACGGTGGGTTCGTCCAGGACGAGCAGGACCGGGTCGGGTACGACGGCCAGGGCGAACCGCACCCGCTGGGCCTGCCCGCCGGACAGCTTGCCGGTGGGCCGGTCCGCGAGGTCGGCGATGCCCGCCCGCTCCAGCGCCTCCTTCACCGGCAACGGCGCGCGGTGCAGGGCCGCGAACATCGCGACCAGTTCGCCGACCGTCGCGTCCGGGAGCAGCGACCCGGCCTGCAGCATCGCGCCCACGTGTCCCTGCGCGACCGCCTGCGCGGGCTCGACACCGAACAACGAGACCGTGCCCTGGTCGGGCCTGGCCAGGCCGAGCAACATGTCGACGGTGGTGGACTTGCCGGCGCCGTTGGGGCCGAGCAGCGCCACCACCTCGCCGGGCGCGATGTCGAGGTCGACACCGCGCACCGCGTGCACGTGGCCGTAGCTCTTCACCAGCCCGGACAGGTGGACCGCCATGCCGGTCGTGGCCGGGAATGCGCCCGAGGATGCCGTACGCCGTCGTGACGTACGGGATGAATTCGTACGGGACCGTGCCGTACTGGATGGTGTCGTCACGGAGTCCACGGTGCCCGTCCGGCGGCGTTTCACCCTGCGCCGGTGATCCTGGTCCCGGCATGACATCTGTCACGTCCGGGGCGGACGGTGTCACGTTCTGGCACGCCGGGCGGTCCTGAGGGGGTAGGGACACGGTGATCCGGGGCGGACCGGGGCGCATCCCGGCCGCTCGGGGGCACCGGGGGTCCGATGCCGGTGGGACCTGTCGGTGGTCACGCGTACCGTAGATCAGGTGCGGGAGGTGGAATGAACCAGAAGTCGGATCAGAGCGTGTTCCGGATCTCCGGAGCTCCACGCAGTCTGAAGGCCGATGTTCGGTCCCGGGAGGTGCGCTACCTGATCTCCATGGGGGTGCGGACGCTCTGTTTCGTGGGCGCGTTCGTCACTCAGGGCATCGCTCGATGGCTGCTCATCGTGGCCGCGGTCTTCCTGCCGTACATCGCTGTCGTGATCGCCAACGCCGGCCGGGAACGCACCAAGACTCCGCCGCCGGCCTTCCTGCCTGATCATCGGCTGGAGCTTCCGGCGCCCCCGGAGCGCCCTGTCCCCCCGCAAAATAACGTGAGGACCGGCTAGACCTACCTGGTGCCTTCGTGCCAGACTCGTTCTGCGCGCTCCGCTTCCCCCGTCGGAGTGCGACGTGATGCGATGCCGGGCGGCTTCCCCCGTGGCTGCCCGGCATCGCTTCTTGTCATCTACGGACCGTTATTTATGACTCAGCGTGAGCTTCCCCGCCGAATGTGGGCACTCTCAGCGACTCTTTGCAGTCAGGCTGACCGGAGCCCCAACCGGCCCTGTCGGCCCGGCTCCCCAGGGTCGCCCTCGCAGGAGCGGCAGTCGCGCGGTGAGGTGTGGTCGTGACCGAGAGCGTCTTCGAGGACGAGCCGATCTGTTCGGCCAAGGGCTGCACCGCGCCCGCCGAGTGGGCGCTGCGCTGGAACAATCCGCGCATCCACACCGAGGAACGACGCAAGACCTGGCTCGCGTGTGACGCTCATCGCGCCCAGTTGTCCGACTTCCTGTCGGCCCGCGGCTTCCTGCGCGAAGTGGAACCCTTCTCCCCCGCCTGACGGCAACGCCGCCGGCATGGATGCGGGGGCAGCGCCGGGCCCGGTGTTCCCGCGCCGCACTGGCAAGGCGGAGGAGGAACGCGTAGCGGGGTTCTACGCGAGACGACGACAACGCCGCCCGGGTGGATGCGGGGGCGCCGGGCTAGCCGCCGATGGCGGACATGGGGCGGGATGGTTGCAGGAAGCTGGGGTCGTCGATCCCATGCCCGGGCAGCTTGTTGGCCATCGCGGCCTGCCAGCGCCGGGCGAGTTCGTCGTCGTCGGCGCCTGCCCGCAGCGCGGTGCGCAGGTCGGACTCCGACCGCGCGAACAGGCAGTTGCGGACCTGCCCGTCGGCGGTGAGCCGGACGCGGTCGCAGTCGCCGCAGAAGGGCCTGGTCACCGAGGCGATCACCCCGACCCGGCCCGGGCCGCCGTCGACGAGGAACGACTCGGCGGGTGCGCTGCCCCGTCGGGCGGGGTCGTCGGGCACCAGAGCGAAGCGCGCCTCCAGCCGGTCGATGATCTCCTCAGCGGTGACCATCGTCTGGCGGTCCCAGCCGTGCTGGGCGTCCAGCGGCATCTGCTCGATGAACCGCAGTTCGTATCCGCGCTCCAGGCACCAGGCCAGCAGGTCGGGCGCCTCGTGGTCGTTGGTGCCGCGCATCAGCACGGAGTTGACCTTCACCGGGGTCAGCCCCGCGTCGGCCGCGGCGGCGAGTCCGTCGACCACGTCGTTCCACCGGTCGCGGCGAGTCAGCCGGGCGAACGTGTCCGGGCGCAGCGTGTCGAGGGAGACGTTGATCCGGTCCAGCCCGGCGTCGCGTAGTGGTGCGGCCAGCCGGGTGAGCCCGATGCCGTTGCTGGTGAGCGAGATCTCCGGCCGGGGCGACAGTCGGGCCGTACGGGAAACGATGTCGACCAGGCCACGCCGGACCAGTGGCTCGCCGCCGGTGAAGCGGACCTCGCGTACGCCGAGCCGGCACACGGCGACCTCGACCAGCCGGGCCACCTCGTCGTCGCTGAGCAGCTCCGGCCCGGGCAGCCAGGCGAGCCCTTCGGCGGGCATGCAGTAGGTGCAGCGCAGGTTGCACCGGTCGGTCAGGGAGACCCGCAGATCGGTTGCCACCCGGCCGAAGGAGTCCAGTAGTTGCGCGACCATTCGCCCAGCCTAGGTCACGCCTCCGACAGACGCCCCAGCTCGAGGCCGTACCCGCCAGCGGACTCCACCCAACACCGAGGTCGGCCCACCGCCACCCCGATGGGTGGCCCGCCGGGCTGGTTCGGTTAGCGTCACATCGTGTACCGCTTCCTGTTGCGGCCACGCTGGCTCGCCATGATGGTCGCGGTCGTGATCGCGGCCGCCGTGTGCGTCGAACTCGCCGGCTGGCAGCTGCACCGCCTGGAGGCGCGCCGCGCGCAGAACGCCCTGATCACCAGCAACTCCGGCGTGTCCGCCCGCCCCGTCGGCGACGTGCTGGTGCCGGGCCGTTCGGTGGGCTCGGGCAGGGAGTACGCGACGGTGAAGGCCCGCGGCACCTACGACGCCGCACACCAGATCCTGGTCCGCTACCGCCCGCTGCAGGGCGAGCCCGGCTTCGACGTCGTCACCCCGCTCCGGCTGGCCGGGTCGAAGTACGCCGTGCTGGTCAACCGGGGCTGGATTCCCAGCCTTCGGTCCACCGGCGCACCGAAGGCGCCCACCCCGCCCGCCGGCGAGGTCACCGTGATCGCGCGGGTCCGGGCCAGCGAGGCCGCGGACCGGCAGGTGCCGGTGAACGACGGGCAGGTCCGGTTCATCCAGGTCCGGGCGATCTCGGCGGCCGTGCCGTACCCCCTGCTCGGCGACTACATCGAACTCGCCCGCCAGATCCCCGCCCAGCGCGCCGACCTCCCCCACATGCTGCCGCCGCCGGAGCTGTCGGAGGGGCCGCACCTGGCGTACGCGTTCCAGTGGTACATGTTCGCGCTGATCGCGGTCGGCGGCGCGATCTTCCTGGCGTACGACGAGGCACACGAGGGCCGGCTGCGCGAACGGCTCCGGAACATGCGGGTCGAACCCAACGAACCCCGCCAACCCGGCCAACCCCGCCAAGCGCCCGGGCGCACCGCACCCGGACGCACACCCCCGGGGCGAACCCCCGGACCGCCCGACCGCCCCGGCCCGCCCGGTCCGACAGGCACTCGCGGGCACTCGGGTGGGAGCGCGACACTGGAGGACGAGGACAGCGCACGGCGTTCCACCTGACGGCGGTGAGGAGCGTGGGCATGGCGGCACCCATCGAGGACTACGCCATCGTCGGCGACATGCAGACCGCCGCCCTGGTCAGCAGGTCCGGCTCCATCGACTGGCTGTGCTTCCCCCGCTTCGACTCCGGCGCGTGCTTCGCCGCCCTGCTCGGCGAGGCGGACAACGGCCACTGGACGGTCGCTCCCCGCGGCGGCTCGGCGCGTGCGGCCCGGCGGCGCTACCGAGGCGACACGCTGGTCCTGGAGACCGAGTGGGAGGTCCCCGAGGGTGCGGTCCGGGTGATCGACTTCATGCCGCCCCGGCACCAGGCGCCCGACATCGTGCGCATCGTCGAGGGCATCTCCGGGCGGGTGCCGATGCGCAGCTGCCTGCGGCTGCGCTTCGACTACGGCACCGTCGTCCCGTGGGTCCGCAAGATCGACCAGCAGATCGCCGCGGTCGCCGGTCCGGACGCGGTCTGGCTGCGCTCCGACGTACCCACGTACGGGCGGGACTTCGCGACGTACTCCGACTTCGAGGTGTGCGCGAACGACCGGGTGCGGTTCGTACTCACCTGGCATCCCTCCCACCTGCCGCCGCCGACCCCGGTCGACGCCGACGAGGAACTCGCCCACACCGAGGCGCTGTGGAAGGCGTGGTCGGGGCAGTCCATCTACGCCGGCCCGTGGCGGGAGGCGGTGCAGCGTTCGCTGCTGACATTGAAGGCGCTGACGTACGAGCCGACCGGCGGGATCGTGGCCGCGGCCACCACCTCGCTACCCGAGGACATCGGCGGCAGCCGCAACTGGGACTACCGCTACTGCTGGCTGCGCGACGCCACCATGACGTTGTCCGCGCTGATCCGCAGCGGGTACGACGAGGAGGCGGCCGCGTGGCGCCAGTGGCTGCTGCGCGCGGTGGCCGGATCTCCGGCCGACCTGCAGATCATGTACGGCGTGGCCGGTGAGCGCCGGCTGCTGGAGTACGACCTGCCGTGGCTTTCCGGCTACGAGGACTCCCGCCCCGTCCGGGTCGGCAACCTGGCGGTCGACCAACTCCAGCTGGACGTGTACGGCGAGGTGATCGACGCCCTCGCGCTGGCCCGCCAGGCCGGGCTCGACCCGCACGAGGAGTCGTGGTCGCTGCAGGCGGTGCTGATCTCCCACCTCAGTGAGCACTGGCACGACCACGACGAGGGGATCTGGGAGGTACGCGGTCCGCGCCGGCCGTTCACCCATTCCAAGGTGATGGCCTGGGTGGCGATGGACCGCGCGGTGAGGGCGGTCGAGGAGTACGGGGTGCGCGGCCCGGTCGGGAAGTGGCGCGCCGTCCGGGACGAGATCCACCGCGAGGTGTGCGCCAAGGGGTACGACGCCGACCGCAACACCTTCACCCAGTCGTTCGGTTCCCGCGACGTGGACGCCGCGCTGCTGCTGATCCCACAGGTCGGCTTCCTGCCGCCGGACGACCCGCGCGTGGTGGGCACCATCGAGGCCGTGCAGCGCGAGCTCACCCGCGACGGGCTGGTGATGCGCTACCCCAGTGACGAGGGCGGCCGGCGCGGCACCGACGGGATGCCCGGGACCGAGGGGACCTTCCTCGCGTGCACGTTCTGGCTGGCCGACGACCTGGCGATGATCGGGCGTACGCGCGAGGCATGCGACCTGTTCTGCCGGCTGCTGGACCTGCGCAACGACGTCGGACTGCTCTCGGAGGAGTACGACCCGCGCCACCGCCGGATGGTGGGCAACTTCCCGCAGGCGTACAGCCACATCGCGCTGATCAACTCGGCCCTGCACCTGGACGGCGGCACCCCGGTGCGCAGCGACCCGAACCACGCCGCCTCGCAGGAATGAGCTCCGGGCTCGGGACGTCCAGGATTCTTCCGCGGAAGAATGCTCGTGCCGCCGAACGGCCTCCGCCCTTTTTCCGCGGAAGAATCCGCCACTCCGATCCCTTGTGAGTGCCGGCTTTTCCGAGGACGTCCGGTAGCCCGGGCAAGCGTGAAGACCGGCGGTGGTCCTGGGCACCGGTCGTCTTCACGCTTCGCCGCGGCGGGCCAGGTCGAGGCGAGAGTGTGAAGAGTGAGGGTGGCTCTGACCACCCGGACTCTTCACGTTCGCCAGGCATCGGCCCGTTCGCTTCGCGTCGCCCCCCGCACGACCCTGGCGCCTGTCGCCTTGTCCTCGGCGTTCTTCCGCGGAGGAACGACCTGGGATCGGGACGAGCTGGGAAGACTTATGGGGCCTATGGCACCCACAAGTCTTCCCAGCTTGGGAAAACTCCGCGAACCCCGCGGCGGTCAGGCTCCGGCGGTCGCGTCGAGGTGCTCGGTCAGCCGGTCGGCCGCCAGCGCGAGCGCGGTGTCCAGCCGCTCGACGTCGCGGCCACCCGCGTGCGCGAACGAACCGTTGCCGCCCGCGCCCCCGCCGATCGCGCGACCGGCCGGTGTCAACAGCTCCTTGGCGGTGCCGCGACCCGCCGACGACGGGTCGACCGCCAGCACCAGCTGCGCCCTGCCGTCGTACGCGCGAGCGAGGACGACGCCGCCGGGCCGGTCCCGCGGACCGCGTTCCAGCACCGCCTGCGCAAGCTCCCGGAGGTCGACGTCACGCGAGTCCACACCGCCCGCATCGACACCGCCGGGCTCGTCCACCCGGCTCGCCACCAGCCAGCCGCCGGACGCGGTGTCCCGGCGCCTGCTCACCAGCCGGTCCGCACCCGCCAGCAGGTCCGCCCGGCGGCGCTTGCCGAGCTCCCGTTCGGCGTCGGCGAGATCTGTGAGCCGCCGCCGGAGCTGGTCGAGGATCCGGTCCCCCGACGCGCCGGAGCCTGACCGACCGGACCCGCCGGACCCGCCGAGCAGGTCCTGGATCTGTTCCAGCAGCCGGTGTTCGTGGTCGGCGTACCGCAGCGCGTCCACGCCGGTCAGCGCCTCCAGCCGGCGTACCCCGGCACCGACGGAGGACTCTCCCACGATCCGTACCGGCCCCGCCGCGCTCGCGTGCCCGACGTGCGTGCCGCCGCACAGCTCTCGGGAGAAGTCGCCGATGTCGACGACCCGGACCACCTCGCCGTACGTCTCGCCGAACAACGCGATCGCACCCGCGGCCCGCGCCTCGGCCTGGCTGGTCTCCCACACGCGCACCTCGGGATCGGCCAGCAGCCGCTGGTTGACCCCGTCCTCGACCGCGCGCACCTGGTCGGGGTCCAGCGGCGCGAAGTGCGACACGTCGAACCGCAGCCGTCCCGGCGCCACCAGAGAGCCCTGCTGGCGCGCGTGGCCGCCGAGGTGCTCCCGGAGAACCGCGTGCAGCACGTGCGTCGCGCTGTGCGAACGCGCGGTCGCCTGCCGGCGCCGCACGTCGACGGTCGACTGAGCCGGCTCACCCGGCCGGAGTTCGCCGTGGACCACCTCGACCTCGTGCACGTGCAGGCCGCCGGGCCCACGCCGGGTGTCCAGCACCCGCAGGCTGGTGTCGCCGTCCGGCCCCGGCGACCCGGAACCGGACGCCACCCGGATCGTTCCGGTGTCACCGACCTGGCCACCGGACTCCGCGTACATCGGCGTGCGGTCCAGGACGAGCGTGCACCGCTCCCCCTCGGTCGCCACCGCGAGCTCGCGGCCGTCGCGCACCAGCGCCAGCACGGTGCCGTCCGCCTGGTGGCGGTCGTAGCCGACGAACCGGGTCGGCCCGTGTCGCTCGGCGAGCGCGCGGTAGGGCACGTCGACGTCGCCGGACGCCGAGGTTCGCGCCTGCCGCGCCCGCTCACGCTGGTGCTCCATCAGCGCCGCGAACCGGTCGGTGTCGACCGTGAGTCCCGCCTCCGCCGCCACCTCGACGGTGAGGTCGACCGGGAAGCCGTAGGTGTCGTGGAGTTCGAACGCCGTACGGCCGGACAGCGCGGGCCGCCGCCCCGAGGATCCCGCGGTCCGCGCCGGCTCCAAGGACCCCGAGGGTCCCGAGGGTTCCGGTGTTCCGGACTCCGCCCTCGCCCGCCGGATCGCGGTGTCCAGCAGCCGGGTGCCGTGCGTCAGTGTCCGGCCGAACGCCTCCTCCTCGTGCGCGATCGCCTGCCGGACCAGCGCGCGGTGCCCGGAAAGCTCCGGCCAGGACTCCATGTGTGTGTCGACCACCTGGTCGGCGAGGTCGGCGAGCACAGGCGACTCGACCCCGAGCAGACGCGCGTGCCGGACCGCCCGGCGGACCAGCCGGCGCAGCACGTAACCACGCCCGTCCGGGCCGGGCAGTACGCCGTCGGCCAGCAGGAACGATGCCGCCCGCACGTGGTCGACGACGATCCGCGCGGACAGCTCCGGCGACCGGGTGCGTGATCCCGACGCCTGGCCGAGCACGCTCGACAGCACCGGCAGGAGCGCGTCGGTGCGGTGGATGTGGGGTACGTCCTGCAGCACCACGGCCGCGCGTTCGACGCCGAGCCCGGACTCCACGCACGCCTGCGGCAGGTCACCGACGATCGGGAAGTCGTCGTCGGTGCCGCCCTCGCCGCGTACGTGCCGCATGAACACGAGGTTCCAGACCTCGAGGAACCGGTCGGGGTCCGCGGCCGGTCCGCCGTCGCGGCCGAACTCCGGGCCCCGGTCGTAGAAGATCTCCGTGCACGGCCCGCACGGCCCGGGCCCGCCGGTGGACCAGTAGTTGTCGGCCATGCCGAGCCGCTGGATGCGTTCGGGCGGGATGCCGATCCGCTGCCAGCGGGCCGGGGTCTCGTCGTCGTCGCGGTAGACGGTCGCCCACAGCCGGCCGGGGTCAAGGCCCAGGCGTTCGGTGAGGAACTCGTACGCCCACGGCACCACCTCGTCCGGTCCATAGGAGCCGAAGGAGAAGTTGCCGAGCATCTCGAAGAACGTCGTGTGCCGGTCGGTGTGCCCGATTCCTTCGATGTCGACGGTCCGCACGCACTTCTGCGCCGAGGTGAGCCGGGTCGCGGGCGGGGTGGAGAGCCTCAGGAAGTACGGCTTGAACTGCACCATGCCGGCGGTGGTGAAAAGCATGGTGGGGTCGTCGGTGACGAGGGAGGAGGACGGTACGACCTGATGGTCGCGGTCGGTGAAGAAGTTCAGGAAGGTACGGCGGATGTCGACGGTGCGCACGAGAGGCCTCGGTTCTTCGAAGATCGGCGGAGCGAACGGGAATCGCGTTCACGCCGAGCCGGACCGAGGGCCGGTCGAGGAGTCAGCGAAGACGGACCTCGGCGCCCAGCTCGGCGCACCTAGCTCGCTGTCCGACCCGCATCGCTCGACCCTTCTCGCTCACGTCGTTGTTGTCGACTGCTGCCGACGGCTCACGCCGCCCGGCCGGTGTCGTGCACCGGTCACCCGGACGGCTCTCGTCCGTGCCACGTGTGCCCAGCCACGTGTGCCGAGCCCAGTATGCCGAGCCCGGCCTGCCGGCTCCAGCGGGTTTTCCGGAGCCGGACCACCGGTCAGGTCGCCGGCGCGTCCACCTTCTCCGCGGAGAAGTCCGGTTGCTCCTCCAGGTCCGGCGCCCGGGTCACTCCGGTCCGGTGCGCGGTGACCTCCGCCAGCGCGGCGCCGGCTCCCGTGAGCCGGATCTCCAGCCGATCGGCAGTCACCTCGCCGAAGGGATGAATCCGGCGTACCCCGATGGTGCCGCCGGCCGCCACCACCGTCCCGTCGACGAGCACCTCGTGCGCGGTGACGTGCTGCCCGGCCGCGAGATCCTCACCGAGAACCACGTGGTCGAACGACATCCGCGCACCGAGGTCGACCCGGACCACCGTCGTGACCGCGTCCGTCGTGCCCGCGTCCGTCGGCGCCCCCGAACGTGTCGTCGGGTCCGGCTCGGCGGTCAGCACACCCGGCCGCCCGGACCCGAAGCGGCGTCGCAGCTCCGCACCGAACTCGCCCAGCCGAGCACGGTCGTGGTCGTCCAGCAGCCCACGCCGGTCCGGCGGGACGTTCAGCAGCAGGCCGGCGCCGAGCCCCACCGAGCGTTGGTGGATCGCCAGCAGGTGCTCCAGGCTCTTCAGCGTCGCCAGGTCGTCGGACTGCCAGAACCAGTGCCGCCGGATCGGTACGTCACACTCCGGCGGCAGGTAGCGACCCTCGCCGAGCCATGCCCGGTCACCGCCCTCGCTGCCGGTGTCGCCGTCGACCGCGGAGACGACGTACTCACACGGGTCGGCGGCCAGCCCGTCCTCGTTGCCCACCCAGCGGATGGTGGGGCGGCCCATGTTGAACACCATCGCGTCCGGCTGGTGCCGGTCGAGCACGTCCATGATCCGGTCCCAGTCGTAGACCCGGCCCTCGGAGCCGGCGCCGTCGAACCACACCTCGAACAACGGGCCGTACCGCGTGCAGAGCTCGGTCAGCTGGCGGACGTAGAAGTCGTCGTAGGCGGCCGGGTCGGCGTAACAGGCGGCGTTGCGGTCCCAGGGCGACAGGTAGAGCCCGAGGCCGAGCCCCGCGTCCCGGCAGGCCTGGGCGAGCTCCTCGACGACGTCGCCGCGCCCGCCCCGCCACGGCGAGGACCGGACGGAGTAGTCGGTGGTGTCGGTCGGCCACAGGCAGAAGCCGTCGTGGTGCTTGGCGGTGAGCACGACATAGCGCATGCCGGCGTCGACAGCGGTGTCCACCCACTGCCGCGCGTCCAGGTCGGTGGGCGCGAACCCCGAGGGCGGCAGCGTGCCGTCGCTCCACTCCTTGTCGAAGAACGTGTTGATGCCGAAGTGGCAGAACATCCCCATCCCGGCGCGCTGCCAGGCCAGCTGTGCGGGCGTCGGGCGTCGGCTCGAGGGCACGGCGTGCGTCATGGGCGCTCCCTGGGGTCCGTCCGGGTCACTTCAGCCGCCTCTTCTGTTGCGATCTTCTGTCGCGATCTTCCGAGGCGGGTCGAACCCTAGGCCATCCCTCCGACAGGCCGTCCCAGGACTTTCTACGAGAGCTCCGGGTGGCCGGTCGCCTCGTCGGCCAGCCGGGGCAGCACCTCGCCGATGGGAGTACGCAGGACCGCCGACGCCACGTCGTCGTACGGCGTCGGCTGGGCGTTGACCACGACCAGCCGGGCACCCGCCCGCAGCGCGACGTCGCACAGGCCGGCCGCCGGGTGGACCTGCAGCGACGTACCGATCGCGAGCAGCAGGTCACACGCGCGGGCCGCCTCCTGCGCGGCCAGCAGCACCGCGCGGTCCAGCGACTCCCCGAACGAGATCGTCGCCGACTTCTGGATGCCGCCTCAGCGCAGGCAGCGCGGGTCCGCCTCGCCGGTCTCCACCCGGGCCAGCACGTCGCGCATGGGCGTACGAAGCCCGCAGTCCACGCAGGTCACCCACCAGATCGTGCCGTGGATCTCGATCACCCGCCGCGACCCCGCGCGCTGGTGCAGCCCGTCGATGTTCTGCGTGACGACCGCGGCCACCAGGTCGGCTTCCTCCAGCCGGGCAAGTGCGGTGTGGGCGGGGTTGGGCCGGGCCGACCAGGCCGGGTGGTCGAGTCGGCGGCGCCACGCCTCGGCGCGCAGGCCGGGGTCGGCGAGGTAGTCCTGCAGAGTGGACAGGCGCTCGGCCTTCGGGTCCCGGGTCCACACGCCGTTCGGGCCGCGGAAGTCCGGGATGCCGGAGTCGGTGGAGATCCCGGCGCCGGTGAGGACGGTGACTGTGCCGGCCGTACGCAGCCAGGCGCCCACGGAGCGGTCGTCCTCGAAGACACCACCGGACCCGCCGCCAGCCGCCATGCCACCGACCGTACGCGAGGACGCGGGCGGACCGCGACCGGCCGCAGCGGACCGTCCCGCGGCGCCGCACCCGAGCGCACCCGGCGTGACGGAGGCCGGCCCGGCGCTCCGGGATGCCCAGACTGGTCGGACCACCCAGCGTGTCAGTGCGCATGGCGTGACCGTCATGAGGAAGGATGAGGCACCGTGGATCTTGGCGTGCGGGACCGGGTGTTCCTACTCAGTGGTGCGAGTCGCGGGCTGGGCCGCGCGGTGGCGGAGGTGCTGGTCGCGGAGGGTGCCTACGTGGTGATCTCCGCGCGCAGCGAGGAGGGCGTGCAACGCGCCGCCGCGAGCCTGGGCACCGCGCGGGCCGTCGGTGTCGCGGCCGACAACGCCGAGCCCGCCTCGTCCGAACGCCTCGTCGCCACCGCGATGGCGAAGTGGGGACGGCTGGACGGCGCGCTGATCAGCGTCGGCGGGCCCGCGCCCGGCACCGCGATGGACGCCGAGGACGAGCAGTGGCGGTCGGCGTTCGAGTCGGTGTTCCTCGGTGGCCTGCGGCTGGCCCGCTCGGTCGCCACGGCCTGCCGCGACGGCGGCTCGATCGCGTTCGTCCTGTCGAGTTCGGTGCGCGCGCCGATTCCGGGGCTGGCGATCTCCAACGGCCTGCGCCCCGGCCTGGCCGGGCTGGCCAAGACGCTGGCCGACGAGCTGGGGCCGGCCGGCGTACGCGTCAACGCCCTGCTGCCCGGCAGCTTCGACACCGAACGCACCCGCGAGATCGCCGACCAGAGCCCCGATCCGGAGGCCTACCGCCGCCGGCGCGAGGCGGAGATCCCGCTGCGGAGGTACGGCTCACCGCTGGAGTTCGGCCGGGTGGCGGCGTTCGTGCTCGCCCCGGTGGCGTCGTACATGACCGGTACGACGGTCTCCGTCGACGGTGGCGCCACCCGCGCGATCTGAGGTCGTACCCCAAGTAGCGCGGGCGCCCCCGCGCTACAGCGTGCCCTGCGCCTCGGCCTGGGGTCGGAACTGCGTCCGGTAGAGCTCGGCGTACAGCCCGCCGGCGGCCAGCAGCTGCTCGTGCGTCCCGCGCTCGGCGATCCGCCCCTCGTCCAGCACGACGATGAGGTCGGCGTCGCGTACGGTCGACAGCCGGTGGGCGATCACCAGCGACGTCCGGCCGGTCAGCGCGGTGGCGAGGGCCTTCTGCACCGCGGCCTCCGACTCCGAGTCCAGGTGCGCGGTCGCCTCGTCCAGGACGACGATCCGGGGCGCCTTGAGCAGCAGCCGGGCGATCGCGAGGCGCTGCTTCTCCCCGCCGGACAGCCGGTAGCCGCGTTCGCCCACCACGGTGTCCAGCCCGTCGGCCAGTCCGCTGACGAGCGTCCAGATCTGCGCGGCCCGCAGCGCCTCGACGAGCTCGTCGTCGGTGGCGTCCTGCCTGGCGTACAGCAGGTTGGCCCGGATGGTGTCGTGGAACATGTGCGGGTCCTGGGTGACCACCCCGATCGCCGACCGCAGCGACTCAAGCGTGAGGTCGCGGACGTCGATGCCGCCCACCCGCAGGGCACCCGAGGTGACGTCGTACATCCGGGTGACCAGGTGCGTCATCGTCGTCTTGCCCGCACCGGACTGCCCGACCAGCGCCACCAGCTGCCCGGCTTCGGCGCGCACCGACACCTCGTGCAGCACCTGGGCGGACGCGGTCTGGTCGAGGACGGCGACGGTCTCCAGCGACGCCAGCGAGACGTCGGCGGCGCGGGGGTACTCGAAGCTCACCCGGTCGAACTCGATGCTCGCGGGCACGCCGGCCGGCAGGTCGCGGGCGCCGGGGAGGTTCTTCACCAGCGGCTCCAGGTCGAGCACCTCGAACACCCGCTCGAAGCTCACCAGTGCGGTCATGATGTCGACGTGCACGTTGGACAGCGCGGTCAGCGGGCCGTACAGCCTGGTGAGGTACGCCGTCAGCGCCACCAGTGTTCCGACGCTCAGTGCTCCGGCCACCGCCTGGACACCGCCCCAGCCGTAGACCAGCGCCACCGACAGTGAGGCGACCAGCATCAGCGCGGTGAAGAACACCCGGCTGTACATCGCCTGGGTGACGCCGATGTCGCGGACCCGGGCCGCCCGCTGCCCGAACGCCTCGTCCTCCGCCTCGTGCCGGCCGAACAGCTTCACCAGCAGGGCGCCGGACACGCCGAGCCGCTCGGTCAGCATCGAGTTCATCTGCGCGTTGAGGTCGTAGGACTCCCGGGTGATCGCCTGCAGCTTGCGTCCCAGCCAGCGCGCCGGCAGCAGGAACAGCGGCAGCATGACCAGCGAGACCAGGGTGATCTGCCAGGACAGCACGAACATCGCACTCAGCGTGAACACGGCGGTGAGGAGGTTGCTGACGACGTTCGACAGCGTGGAGGTGAACGCCTGCTGTGCGCCGAGAACGTCGTTGTTGAGCCGGGACACCAGGGCGCCGGTCTGGGTACGGGTGAAGAACGCCAGCGGCATCCGCTGGATGTGCGCGAACACCCGCGAGCGCATGTCGTAGATCAGGCCCTCGCCGATCCGAGAGCCGCAGTAGCGCTCGACCAGGCCGAGGGCGCCGGTCAGCACGGCGATGCCCGCGACCACCAGGGCCAGCCGGACCACCAGGCTCGAGTCCTTGCCGAGCACGCCCTCGTTGATGATCTCCCGGAAGATCAGCGGCGTGACCGCGCCGGCGGCGGCGTCGACCGCCAGCAGCACCGTCAGGCCGACGACGAACCCCTTGTAGGGCCGGGCGAACGCCGCGATCCGCCGGATCGTGCCGGGCGCCAGCCGCCGGCGGGCAGCCGAGCGGTCCCGGGTGAAGGAACGCATCGTGCCCCAGCCACCACCGTGCATGCTCAAGGCGCGGTTTCCCTTCGTCGGCGACCGTCCGCACGGACCGTCCGCACAGTGAACCCCCTGGCCGGTGAAGGTCTTCCCCGGCCAGGGGGTTCTTTCGTCAGGGCATCATGGTCTCGCAGAGACCGGCCCAGCCCCCTGGTGACCCCCGCGGTCCCAAGGCCGTGGCCTGCCTTCCGTACGTGTGCTCCTCGCGTCTGACGGGGGGCGTACGGCGGCGCGGCGTCAGGCCCGCACCTTCTTGGCCCGGGTCGCCCCGCCCCTGCTGCGAAGCCGCACCCCGGACTCGCTCAGCAACCGGTGCACGAACCCGTAGGAACGGCCGGTCTCCTGAGCGATCGTGCGGATGCTCTTTCCTCCGTCGTACCTTCGTCTCAGATCCGCGGCGAGCTTGTCCCGCTGTGGTCCGGTGACCCGAACGCCCTTCTTCAATGTCTCGACCACGCTTGCCTCCGCTGGCGAGTTGGCGGTTGCCCTGGGGCTCACATGGCAGAGCCGCACGGCATTCGATCAACCCACCAATGCCCGATGATCGGTCGGACCATGCGCGTCGGCAACACCTGATCGCCACGATTACCGATTCGCAATCCGGCGGATGTCGTCCGAACCGCCGAAATCGGGCGTCCGGGCCGGCTCAGGCGAGCGACACCAGGTCGGCGTAGTCGGCGTTCCACAGGTCCTCGACGCCGTCGGGGAGCAGCAGGACACGCTCGGGTTCGAGCGCCTCGACCGCGCCCTCGTCGTGGGTGACGAGCACGATCGCACCCTTGTAGGACCTGATCGCGCCCAGGATCTCCTGCCGCGACACCGGGTCGAGGTTGTTCGTCGGCTCGTCCAGCAGCAGGACGTTGGCGCTCGAGCACACCAGCCGGGCCAGTGCCAGCCGGGTCTTCTCCCCGCCGGAGAGCACCCCGGCCGGCTTGTCCACGTCGTCGCCGGAGAACAGGAACGAGCCGAGCACCTTGCGCGCCTCGGTGTCGGTGAGGTGCGGCGCCTCGGCCAGCATGTTCTCCCGGACCGTACGCGTGGTGTCGAGCGTCTCGTGCTCCTGGGCGTAGTAGCCGAGCCGGAGGCCGTGACCCGGCACCACCTCGCCGGTGTCGGGCCGCTCGACCCCGGACAGCACCCGGAGCAGAGTCGTCTTCCCCGCGCCGTTCAGCCCGAGGACGACCACCCGGCTGCCCTTGTCCACGGCCAGGTCGACGTCGCTGAACACCTCCAGCGAGCCGTACGACTTCGACAGCTCCTGCGCTGTCAACGGCGTCTTGCCACAGGGCGCGGGCTCCGGCAGCCTGATCCTGGCCACCCGGTCGGCCTTGCGCTCGGCCTCCAGCCCGGAGACCATCCGCTCGGCCCGGCGGGCCATGTTCTTGGCCGCGGTCGCCTTCGTCGCCTTGGCCCGCATCTTGTCCGCCTGGGCCATCAGCGCGTTCGCCTTGCGCTCGGTGTTGGTGCGCTCGCGCCTGCGCCGCCGCTCGTCGGTCTCGCGCTGGTCGAGGTAGGTGCGCCACCCGACGTTGTAGACGTCCAGCTCCGCGCGGTTGGCGTCCAGGTGAAAGACGCGGTTGACAGTCGCCTCGAGCAGGCCGACGTCGTGGCTGATCACCACCAGGCCGCCCTTGTAGGAGCGGAGGTACTCCCGCAGCCAGGTGACCGAGTCGGCGTCGAGGTGGTTGGTCGGCTCGTCGAGGAGCAGGGTGTCGGAGCCGGAGAACAGGATCCGGGCCAGCTCGATCCGGCGCCGCTGACCGCCGGAGAGGGTGCGCAGCGGCTGGGCCAGGACGCGTTCGGGAAGGCCCAGGCTCGCGGTGACCTGGGCGGCCTCGGACTCGGCGGCGTACCCGCCGCGGGCGAGGAACTCCTCCTCGGCCCGGGCGTACTTCCGCATCGCGCGGTCGGTGCCGTTGCGGGCGCCGACGCCGGCCATCTCCAGCTCGGCGGAGCGGAGCTGGTCGACCACCTGGTCCAGACCGCGTGCAGACAGCACGCGGTCGCGGGCGGTGATGTCGAGATCGCCGGTACGAGGGTCCTGCGGGAGATAGCCGACCGAGCCGGACCTGGTGACGGTGCCGGCGGCCGGCTGGCCCTCGCCGGCGAGGACTCGGGTGAGGGTCGTCTTGCCGGCGCCGTTGCGGCCGACCAGGCCCACCCGGTCGCCGGCGGCGACGCGGAAGGAGAGGTCGGAGAGGAGAAGACGGGCGCCGGCACGAAGTTCGAGACTGCTAACGGTAATCAAGGGGGAACGCTCCGGAGTCGAACGGACACAGGGGACACGTGGGCAACGGAGTGTCCGGTCACGCAATCCGGATGAGCATGTCCGCCAGTGTAGAGGCCGATCTCGGTGAGCCGCGACCCGGTTGTTCCGGGTGAGCCGCGACCCGGCGGTGGCCCGGCGGTGGAGGCCCTGGTTGTGGGGTCACGCCAAGCGGCAGGACCGGACGTTGGCGCGGAGGGCAGGTCGGACCGGCGGGCCGGCCGCATACCCTCGATGCGGCCCCGCTGTCCGGACTGCTTTCTGGGCCGGACCGAACCACGAGGAGTTCCACTGATGACACCCCACCGCCGGCTACCCACCCGCGACCTGGCGCTGATCGCGCTGTTCGCGGCCCTGATCGCGGTGCTCGGGCTGCCGGGATCGATCGCGCTGTTCGGCAGTGCCGTGCCGATCACCGCGCAGTCGCTCGGGCCGATGCTGGCCGGGTCGATCCTGGGTGCGCGCCGCGGGCTGCTGGCGACGCTGACGTTCTGCGCGCTCGTCCTGGCCGGGCTGCCGCTGCTGGCCGGAGGGCGGGGCGGGCTCGGGGTACTGGCCGGTGCGTCGGCGGGCTACTTCGTGGGCTTCCCCCTGGGCGCCTGGGTGACCGGCTGGCTGACCGAACGCCTGCTCCCCCGCTACCGGGCGTACAGCATCCCGGCCGGGCTGGTCGCCAACGTCGTCGGCGGCATCGTCGTGGTGTACGCGATCGGCGTTCCGGTGCAGGCGTGGCGGTCGGGCACGACCGGGCTGGTGGCCACGCTGGTCGCGGCGGCGGTGTTCCTGCCCGGCGATCTGATCAAGGCGGTGCTCGCGACGCTGGTCGCCCGCGGTGTGCACGCGGGCTACCCGACGCTGGGTACGGCCGAGCCCGAGGGCCCCGCCGACGATGACGAGCCGGCCGGGGCCTCGGACGACGCCACCGATCCCGGGGGCGAGAAGCCGACCGGCTCCACCCGCCGCACCCGGCGATAACGTTCGCCTCGATGCCCATCTCCCGCGACGTACGCCGCCGGGCGGCCGCCGAGCCGGACCGGCCGGCGCTGGTCGGTGCGTCCGGGACGGTCAGCTACGGCGAGTTGGCGGCCCGCGCCGAAACCCGGTCCGAGGCGCTCGCCGCGTCCGGTGTCGCCGCCGGGCACGCCGTCGTCTGCGCGGAGTCCGAGCCGGCCGACCTGCTGGCCGCCGTCCTCGCCGCCGACCTGCTGGAGGCGGCCGCCGTGGTCGCCGACGCCGACTGGCCGGATGCCGTACGCGAGTCCGCGGTGGACGCCGCCCGCGCACTGGTGGACCGGCACGGCACCGCCGTGAGCCTGGTGGTGTTCACCTCCGGCAGCACCGGCACGCCCCGGCCGGTGGCGCGTTCCCGCCGGTCGTGGACGTTCAGCTTCCCGACGTTCTCCGCGCTCACCGGCGTCGGCGCGCAGGACACGGTGCTGGTCCCCGGCCGGTTGTCCGGAAGCCTGTTCCTGTACGGCGCCCTGCACGCGCTGACCGTGGGCGCGGCCGTGCACGCGCTGCCTTCCTGGTCGCCCATCGAGGCCGCCCGGGCCTGCGCGTCCTGCACCGCCGTGCACCTGGTGCCGAGCATGCTCGCCGAACTGCTGGACCGGCTCGACCCGGCGACCAGCCGGCTGCGGACCGTCGTGTGCGGCGGGGCCCACCTCGACCCCGGCGTCCGCGCGGCGGCCGTCGAGGCGGGAGTGGAGGTGGTCGACTACTACGGCGCGGCCGAGCTCTCCTTCGTGGCGATCCGCAGGCCCGGTCTGCCACCGGACCGGCTGCGGCCGTTCCCCGAGGTGGCCGTCGACGTCCGCGACGGCGTGATCTGGGCCCGCGGCCCCTACCTCGCGCTCGGGCTGGACCGCGACCCCGACGGGTTCGCCACGGTCGGCGACCACGGCGTACGCCACGACGACGGAACGCTGTCGGTGCACGGCCGCGGCGACGCGGCGATCACCACCGGCGGGGCGACCGTCGTCGCCGAGGCGGTCGAACACGTGCTGCGGCAGGTGCCCGGCGTGGCCGAGGTGGCCTGCGTCGGTACGCCGCACGAACGGCTGGGGCAGGTCGTCGCCGCCGTCGTCGAACCCCGGCCGGACCGCGCACCCGCCCTGGCCGAGCTGCGGGCGGCCGCGGCGTCGGGCCTGCCGGCCACGGACCGGCCACGGCTCTGGTATGCCGTCGACCGGCTCCCCCGTACCCCCGCCGGCAAGGTGGCCCGGGCCGAGGTCGGCGCCGGCCTGCGTGACGGCACGCTCGGCGCCCGGGTGCTGACGTGAGCCTCGGTTCCGGCTCCGTCCCCGGCACCGCTCCGGTCCTGGTGGCCGCCCGGCGCACACCGCTGGCCACGGCGGGCCGCGGCCTCGCCCGGCTGTCCGCCGACGAACTCGCCGCGCCGGTGCTGCGCGCCCTGCTCACCGACCTCGGGATCCCCGTCGATCCGGACGCCGCGCCGGACGCGGAGGGGGGCGTCGGGCCGAGCGCCCTGGTCGCGGACGTGATCCTCGGCAACACGATGGGCCCCGGCGGGAACGTCGCCCGGGTGGCGGCCCTGCGCGCCGGGCTCGGCCCGGCCGTACCCGGCCTGACGGTCGACCGCCAGTGCGGCAGCGGCCTGGAGGCGGTGACGCTGGCGGCCGGTCAGGTCCGGGCGGGCCGGGGCAACCTGTACCTCGCCGGCGGGGTGGAGAGCGCGTCCACCGCTCCGGTGCGGGCGTGGCGGCCGGACACCCCGGGCGAGGAACCACGCCCGTACGACCGCGCGCCGTTCGCTCCCCCGCCGTACGCCGACCCGGAGATGGGCGCGGCCGCCGACCTGATCGCCCGCGAGGCCGGGATCGGCCGGGAACGCCAGGACGCCTACGCCGCGCGCAGCCATGCCCGGGCGGTGGCGGCCGCGGCGGCCGGGCGGTTCGCCACCGAGATCGTCCCGTTGGCCGGATGCGACCGCGACGACCGTCCCCGAGCCGGGCTGGACGTGACCCGGCTGGCGCGGCTGCGGCCGGCGTTCGTCCCCTTCGACGAGGGCGGGACGGTCACCGCGGGCAACTCCTGCGGCGTCAACGACGGTGCGGCCGCCGTCGCCGTCGTCTCCGAACGACTGCGCGCCGCCCGCGGCTGGGCCGGGCTGCGGCTGGTCGACTGGGTGTGCACCGGCACCGACCCCGGCCGGCCCGGGCTGGGGCCGGTGTCCGCCGTACGCACCCTGCTGGACCGACAGGGACTCAAGCTCGCCGACGTGGGGGCGATCGAGTTCGTGGAGGCCTTCGCCGGGCAGGTGCTCGCCTGCGCCGACGCGCTCGACCTGGACCCGGAACGCATCTGCCCCGACGGCGGCGCGCTGGCGCTCGGCCACCCGTGGGGCGCGAGTGGCGCGGTCGTCCTGGTCCGGCTGTTCTCCCGGATGGTGCGCGCCGACGGTCCCGGCCTCGGGCTCGCCGCGGTCGCGGTCGGCGGCGGGATGGGACTGGCCGCGCTGGTGGCCAGGGTACCCGCCGGCAGCCCCGCCGGCACGTCCGCCGGCAGGTCCGACGGGGCCCGGCCGTGATCGAGCTCCGCGGCGTCTCCCACCGGTACGGCCCGCGGACCGTGCTGTCCGGGCTCGACCTCCAGCTCTCCGAACGCCGCATCGGCGTCGTCGGCGCCAACGGCTCGGGCAAGTCCACCTTCGCGCGGCTGCTCAACGGCCTGGTGCTGCCGACCCGCGGGCAGGTGCTGGTGGACGGCTACGACACGCGGACGGCCGGCCGGGAGGTGCGCCGCCGGGTCGGGTTCGTGTTCAGCGACGCGGAAGCCCAGGTGGTGATGCCCACGGTGGCCGAGGACGTCGCGTTCGGGCTGCGCCGGTCCGGGCTGTCCCGGGCCCAGATCGCCGAACGGGTGGACGCCGCGCTGTCGGCGTACGGCCTCGCGGAGTACGCCGACCACCCGGCCCACCTGCTCTCCGGCGGGCAGACCCAGCTGCTGGCACTGGCCGGCGTCCTGGTCACCGAACCCGGCACCCTGGTCTGCGACGAGCCGACCACGCTGCTCGACCTGCGCAACGCGCGGATGGTCACCGCGCTGCTGGCCTCGCTGCCCCAGCGGGTCGTGCTGGTCACCCACCACCTGCCGCTGCTGGCCGGGTTCGACCGGGTGCTGGTGCTGCACGAGGGCCGGCTGGTCGCCGACACCGACCCGGCCTCGGCGGTCGCGGCGTACGAGGAGCTGCTGGCGTGAGCGGGTCCTCCTACGCCGGCACGCTCGGGCTGTACCAGCCGGGCGGCTCGCTGTTGCACCGCGCGCCCGCCGGCGCGAAGCTCGCGGGCCTGGCGGTGGCCGCGGTCGGCGTACTGCGGATCACCACCGTGCCCACCCTCGCCCTGGCGTTCGCGGCGACGTTGCTGGCCGCCGGGCTCGCCCGGATTCCCTGGCGGGTGGGCCTCGCCCAGCTGCGGCCGGTGCTGTGGTTCGCGGTGCCGCTGCTGGCGTTCCAGTGGGTGACCGCCGGGCCGCACCGGGCGGTGCTGGTCGTCGGGCAGCTGCTGTTGATGGTCACGCTGGCGGCGCTGGTCACGCTCACCACCCGGGTGTCGGCGATGCTGGACACGTTCGAGGCGTGCCTGCGCCCGCTGCGGCGGGTGGGGGTGAGCCCGGCCCGGGTGGCGCTGGTGCTGGCGCTGACGGTGCGCTGCGTACCCCTGGTCGCCCAGACCTTCGCCGAGACCCGGGAGGCGCAGCGGGCCCGCGGCCTGGAACGCAGCCCGGCCGCACTGGTCGTCCCGCTCGTCATCCGGTTGCTCAAACGGGCCGACGCGATCGGTGAGGCACTGGCCGCCCGCGGCGTCGACGACGACCCCGATGACCCCGATGCCGGGCCGGGTCAGGCGGGTGGAGGTTCGGCCCGGGTGAGGTAGGCCGCGACGCCCTCCCGGGTGGCGCCGAGCTGTTCGGAGATCGACCACGCGGCGGCGACGACCAGCGGGGCGTACTCCTCCATGCGTTCCTCCGGCATCCGCCCGGCCGGCGCGGAGACGCTGAGCGAGGCGACGGGCAGGTCTGCGCCGTCGAACACGGCCGCGGCGAGCGTACGGATCCCCGAGGTGCGTTCGGCCCGGGAGAACGCGACGTTGCGCCGGCGGATGCCGACCAGTTGCTTGCGCAGCACGTCCGGCTCAGTGGGATCGGCGGGGTCGGCAGTGCCAGCAGGGTCAGCAGGGTTGGCCAATGAGGTGTCCCGGGTCCCGGCGGTGACCGGCCGGGCGAGCACCAGTTCCTGCACGTCGTACGGCAGGGCGGCGAGCAGCACCTTGCCGGGCGCGCCGAGCGGCAGCGGGATCGGGGCGCCGAACTCGGTGTAGGTACGCCGCAGCGGATGGCGGCTCTCCACCTGGTCGATGACCGCGCGTTCGCGGGTGGGCAGGAGCACGTGCAGGCCGACCGTCTCCTCCACCTCGTCGCGCAGCCGGGTCATCACCGGGCGGGCGGCGTCGAGGACGCTGGCCGGTGCGGCGCCGACCCTTGCCAGCCGCAGCAGCAGGGGGCCGAGCGCGTAGCGGCGGTCGCGGGACTGGCGGACGAGGCCGTTGTCCTGCAGCGCGCTGAGCAGCCGGTGGGTGGTGCTCGTCGACAGGCCAGTGCGGCGCGCGATGTCGCTGATGCCGAGCTCGGGATGCGCGGTGTCGAAACAGCGCAGGATGACGACGGCGCGATCGATGGACTGTACGCCGCGGCGCCGCCCGGACGTCGCGGCCTTCATCGATGTCATCGATGTGGTCGCTGCCACGGCTGCCGTGGCTGTCGTGGGAGTCGGGGACGTCGCGGCCGGTTCGTTCGGCGAATCCTCGCGATTCGTTTGACCTCACCCTTCCGGCGGTGCGTAGGCGGTGCGTCGGTGGTGCGCAGTCACGGGGGTCCTGAATTGCGAGAGATTATCCCACTTGGCGGCATTGACCGGCAGCGTTTCCGGCGACGGACATCACCGGCAGCGACCCCCTGCTGCCCGGTCGTACGCGAGGACGACCACCCCGTGCGGTCGGCCGGCATCCTCACGCGGCGCCGAACCGGCCGGTTCGCGCACCTCGCCCCGGACCCCGCCAGCGGATAACCTGCGAGCGCGAACCGGGCGGAGCCCGGGCGGTGAGAGGAGCCGGCGTGCACGTAGGTCTGATTCTCCCGATGGGTGACGAGCAGGAGCCCGGAGTTCCCCGCGGCTACGCCGGCATCCGCGACCTCGCGGTCCGGGCCGAGGCGCAGGGCCTGGACTCGATCTGGGTCTACGACCACCTCGTCGGTGACTCCACCGACGACGGTGCGGGCTCCCCGTGGGAGGCCTGGACCATGCTCACCGCACTGGCCGAGGCCACCTCGACCGTCCGCCTGGGCGCCCTGGTGCTGTGCACGGCGTTCCGCCCGCCCGGCGTACTGGCCCGGATGGCCGACACCCTGCAGGAGGTCAGCGGCGGCCGGCTGGTCCTCGGCCTCGGCGCGGGCTGGCACGAGCCGGAGTTCCAGGCGTTCGACCTGCCCTTCGACCACCGGGTGGGCCGGTTCGACGAGGCTCTGCAGATCATCACCACGATGCTGCGCAGCGGGCGGGCCACCTTCTCCGGTGAGTACCACCGGGTGCAGGACGCACCCGTGCGCGACCGCCCCGACCGTCCGGTGCCGCCGGTGCTGGTGGCGGGTGTCCGGCCGCGGATGCTCGGCCTCGCCGCGCAGTACGCCGACCAGTGGAACCTCGCGTGGTTCGGGCTGCCCGGCGAGCGTTTCCGCCAGGCCAACGCCGCGCTCGACCAGGCCTGCCGCGACATCGACCGCGATCCGGCCACGCTGGCCCGCACCGCGGGTGTGCAGGTGGCCGCGCCGACCGCCGCCAATGCCGGGGAGTTGCCGGAGCGGCTGATCCGGGGCGACGTGGACGACGTGGCCGAGGCGTTCGCCGCCTGGGAGGCCGAGGGGGTCTCGGAGCTGATCTGCTCACCGGACCCGGCCGACGCCGACACGGTGACGTTGATCGCCGACGCCTGCGCGCGCTACCGGGAGAACGCCGCTCGTTCGGCCGGCGCTTCCGCGCCCGCTCGGTAGCCAGGGCTCGTACGGCGATGGTTCAGGCGGGTTCGGCCGGATCGGTGAGGCGCAGTCGTACGGCACGGAACCGCTCCGGCGTCGCCCGCAGCACGGCGAGCTTCGGGTCGGGGACGTCCAGGTGCGGGCCGGTCACGAGTTCGCGCAGCGGCGCCAGCCGAGGGTCCTGCAGCACCTGACCCACCGCCCGGCGGTCACCGCCGACCACCACGGCGGCCAGGTCGGACAGGTGCGGCAGCACCACCCGGGCCGTCACGTCGGCCGCCGCCGCGAACGCCTCCCGGGCCTGCTTCTCCCGGCGCCGGGCGAACCGCTGCTGCGACCAGCCACCGGCGGCCGTGCGGCCCTGCACCAACCGCGAACCGACCTTGGAGACCCGCAGCGCCGCGCCGTCGAACACTCCCGCGGCGTACCCGCCCATCCGCACCAGCACCACGGCGACCGTGCGGTCCCGGGCAACGTGCGCGACCAGTCCGGCGTACGGCAGGTCCTGATCCGACCCCGGCTGGTCGGCGGAGAGCGGCGGGAAGGGCACGTCGACCTCCACCCGGGCACCGTCGGCGGCGTACACCGTCACCGACGTGCGGTCGGCGGACACCTCGACGGGCCCGCGGGCCGAACCCTCACCCTCCGGCGCCTCCGCCCCGCCGGACGCCACCACCGGCCCGCCGTGCCGGGTGAGAAAACCCGCCAGCCAGCGGTCGAGCCGCTCCGGCCCGACCGTCAGCTCGCGGGTGGTTTCCCCTGCGCCGGAAGGCTTTCCGGACGCCGGCCCGGAGGCCGGATCAGACGTTGAAGCCGAGGGCACGCAGCTGTTCCCGACCCTCGTCGGTGATCTTGTCCGGGCCCCACGGCGGCATCCAGACCCAGTTGATCCGGAACGCCTGCACGATGCCGTCGAGGGCGACCTGCGTCTGGTCCTCGATCACGTCGGTCAGCGGGCACGCGGCCGAGGTGAGGGTCATGTCGATGGTCGCCACGCCCTCGTCGTCCAGGCTCACGCCGTACACCAGGCCGAGGTCGACGACGTTGATGCCCAGTTCCGGGTCGACGACGTCCTTCATCGCCTCGAGCAGGTCGTCCTCGCTCGTCTTCACGGCCTCGCTCATCGGCCGGCTCCCTTCTCGTCGGTCTCGTCGGGCTCGTCTGTGTCATTGGGCTCGTTGGGCTCGGCGGGCTCGTCGTGGTCCGCCTGCGCCTTCGCGGTCGCGTCCTTCCACGCCATCCAGGACAGCAACGCGCACTTGATCCGGGCGGGGTACTTGGACACGCCGGCGAACGCGATGCCGTCCTCCAGCACGTCCTCGTCGGGTTCGAGCTGCCCCTTGGACTGCATCAGCGTGAGGAACTCGTCGTGCAGCCGCAAGGCTTCCTTGACGGTCTTGCCGTTGATCAGGTCGTACATCACCGACGCCGACGCCTGGCTGATCGAGCACCCCATGCTGTCGTACGACACGTCCGCGACCGTCGCGCCGGTGCCCTCGCCCTCCAGGTGCACCCGCAGCGTCACCTCGTCACCGCAGGTGGGATTGACGTGGTAGACCTCGGCCTCGAACGGCTCCCGCAGGCCCTTGCCGTGCGGGTTCTTGTAGTGGTCCAGGATGATGTCCTGGTACAACGCCTCGACCTGCATCAGGTCAGCACCGTCCTGTCGTCTGCTGCTGTCAGCTCGTGGTGGTCGCGCCGGAACCGCCCGACCGCCCGCTCGTCCCCACCGCCGGGTCGGCGACGCCGAAGAACCGCCGCACCTGCTCGATCCCGTCGGCGAGCACGTCGACCTCGGCGCGGTTGTTGTAGAGGTAGAACGTCGCCCGGGTGGTGGCCGGAATCTTGTAGCGGCGCACGATCGGCCAGGCGCAGTGGTGCCCGACGCGCACCATGATGCCCAGCTCGTCGAGCACCTGGCCCACGTCGTGCGGGTGGATCTCGTCGACCACGAAGGACACCGCACCGCCGCGTGCCTCCGCGGTCGGCGGCCCGATGATCCGCACGCCGGGGATCGCCGGCAGGCGTTCCAGCGCGTACGCCGTGAGGTCGCGTTCGTGCGCCTCGACCGCCTCCATGCCCACGGACTGGAGGTAGTCGACCGCGGCACCGAGGCCGATGACCTGCGCGATGTTGGGTACGCCGGCCTCGAACCGCTGCGGCGGCGGGGCGAAGGTCGTCCCCTCCATCCGCACCACCTCGATCATCGACCCGCCGGTGAGGAACGGCGGCATCGCGGCCAGCAGCTCGTGCCGGCCGACGAGGACGCCGACGCCGGTGGGCCCGAGCATCTTGTGGCCGGAGAACACCAGGAAGTCCACGTCCAGCGCGGCGAAGTCGACCGGCTGGTGCGGCACCGACTGCGCGGCGTCCAGCACCACCAGGGCGCCGACGGCGCGCGCGCGGGGCACGATCAGGTCGAGCGGGTTGACCGTGCCGAGCACGTTGGACTGGTGGGTCAGCGCCACCAGCTTGGTGCGCTCGTTGATCAGCTGGTCGATCTGGGACAGGTCCAGCCGGCCCTCGTCGGTCAGCCCGAACCACCGCAGGGTCGCGCCGGTGCGCCGGCACAGCTCCTGCCAGGGAACGAGGTTGGCGTGGTGCTCCATCTCGGTGACGAGCACCTCATCGCCCGGTCCGATCCGGAAGCGCTCGGCCTCCGGCCCGGCGGTGGCGGCGTTGCTCATCGCGTACGCCACGAGGTTGATGCCCTCGGTGGCGTTCTTGGTGAACACCACCTCGTCCACCCCGGCACCGACGAACGCGGCGATCCGGGCCCGCGCGGACTCGTAGAGGTCGGTCGCCTCCTCGGCGAGCCGGTGCGCGCCCCGGTGCACCGCGGCGTTGTGCTGTTCGTAGAAGTCCCGCTCGGCGTCGAGCACCTGGCGCGGCTTGTGCGAGGTGGCCCCGCTGTCGAGGTAGACCAGCGGCCGGCCACCGGGCATGACCCGCTCGAGGATCGGGAAGTCCTTGCGGATCCGCTCCACGTCCAGGCCGGTCCGGTCCACGGTCACGACGACGTGCCTGCCTTCTGGTAGCCGGCGTACCCCTCGGCCTCCAGCTTCTCGGCGAGCTCGGGGCCGCCCTCCTCCGCGACCCGGCCGTCGACGAAGACGTGCACGTAGTCGGGAGTGATGTAGCGCAGGATGCGGGTGTAGTGGGTGATCAGCAGGACACCCTTGTCACCCTTGCCGTGGAAGCGGTTGACGCCGTCGGAGACGACCTTCAGGGCGTCGATGTCCAGGCCGGAGTCGGTCTCGTCCAGGATCGCGAACTTCGGGTCGAGCAGCTCCAGCTGCGCGATCTCGTGCCGCTTCTTCTCACCGCCGGAGAAGCCCTCGTTGACGTTGCGCTGCGCGAAGTCGGATCCCATGCCGAGCTGCTGCAGGGCGCCGTTGACGTCCTTCACCCAGCTGCGCAGGTTGGGCGCCTTGCCGTCGACGGCGGTCTTGGCCGTACGCAGGAAGTTGGCCACGGACACCCCGGCCACCTCGACGGGGTACTGCATGGCGAGGAAGAGGCCGGCACGGGCGCGCTCGTCCACGCTCAGGGACAGCACGTCCTCGCCGTCCAGGGTGACCGTGCCGCGGGTGATCTGGTACTTCGGGTGGCCGGCGATGGAGTAGGCCAGCGTCGACTTGCCCGACCCGTTGGGACCCATGATCGCGTGGGTCTCCCCCGACCTCACGGTCAGGTTGACCCCGCGCAGGATCTCCTTCGGGCCGGACTCGGTCTCGACGGAGACGTGCAGGTCGCGGATCTCGAGGGTGCTCACGGATTCAGGCTCCAGTTCTTGCGGGGTCAGGCTTGGGAGTTCAGCGGGTGGTGGACGTCGACCAGCACGTCGTCGCCGTCGATCTTCACGGGGTAGACCGGCACCGGCTCGGTGGCCGGGAGTCCGGTCGGGGCGCCGGAGTTCAGGTCGAACCGCGAGCCGTGCAGCCAGCACTCGATCTCGCCGTCCTCGACCTCGCCCTCCGACAGCGCCACCTCCGCGTGCGAGCAGACGTCGTGGATCGCGTGGACGTCGCCCTCGCTGCTGCGGACGACCGCGACGGGCACACCGTCGACGACGACGGGGAGCGCCCCGACGTCGGGAAGGTCGGCCAGCGGGCAGGCGCGCAGGTAGTCGGTCACGCTCCCACCTCCGGCGAGGACGCGGCCGGTGCCAGCGGCACCGCGGTGGAGGAGGCCGGCGGCAAGCCGACGTTGCGCTCGAGCTCCTCCTCGACGTGGCCCATCAGCCGCTCGCGCAGCTCGGGGACGCCGATGTGACGGATGAGGTCGGCGAAGAAGCCGTGCACGACCAGCCGGCGGGCCTCGTCGGCCGGCACGCCGCGCGACTGGAGGTAGAACAGCTGCTCGTCGTCGAACCGGCCGGTGGCGCTGGCGTGGCCCGCGCCCTCGATCTCGCCGGTCTCGATCTCCAGGTTAGGTACGGAGTCCGCGCGGCAGCCGTCTGTCAACATCAGGTTGCGGTTGTGCTCGTACGTCTGGATTCCCTCGGCCACCTTGCGGATCAGCACGTCGCCGACCCACACGGTGTGCGCGCCCTTGCCCTGCAGCGCGCCCTTGTACTCGACGTTGCTGCGGGTGTGCGGCTGGTTGTGATCGACGAACAGCCGGTGCTCGAGGTGCTGGTCGGCGTCGGCGAAGTACAGGCCGAGCGCCTCGACCTCACCGCCCGGACCGGCGTAGGACAGGTGGGTGTGCAGGCGTACGAGGTCGCCGCCGAAGGTCACCACGACGTGCCGGACGTGGGAGTCCCGGCCGATCAGCAGCGCCTGGTGCCCGGCGTGCACGGCGTCGTCGGCCCAGTCCTGCACCGACACCAGCGTCACCTTGGCGCCGTCGCCGACGGACAGCTCGACGTTGTCGGCGTAGGTCGCCGAGCCCACGTGGTCGAGGACCACGACCGCCTCGGCGTACGCCTGGACGTCGACGAAGGTGTGGCCGTAGCTCGCACCATCCGCCGCCTCGCCGCGCACGGTCACCACCACGGGCTCGGCCGGGCGCGCCTCGGCCGGGACGGTCACCACGGTGGCCTGCGCGAACGACGTCCACGCCTGGGCGCTCACCCGGTCGCCGGGCTTGTGCACCGAGCCGAGCCGCCGGTCGTCGCGACCCACGGTCTCCACCCGGACCTCCGGGCCCGCGGACACGTCGACGACCACCTTGCCGGTGGCCTCCGCCGAACCGTCGTTAAGTCCACGCAGCCGCTTCAGCGGGGTGAACCGCCACACCTCTTCCCGGCCCGTCGGGACCGGGTGGTCGGCCAGGTCGAAGGAGCCCTCCGGGTGCAGGTGGGACGCGGGCTTGGCGTCCGCGCCCGCGCCGTGGGAGTGCGCCTGGCCGGCCGAGCCCGCGGGGGTCGGCGGCGGGCCGGCGGCCGCGCCGGTGTCGGGCGAGAGCACCTGGGACGCCACGGCTGCGCGTTCCTGCGCGGCCTCGGCGCCGGTGTGGGTCTGGTCGTGATCGGGCATGTCGGGTGTCGCTCTCACCTTCTCGTCGTACCAACAGGTCGTCGGCCGCGGTGTGGTGCGGCCCGCCGGGGCGAACCGGAGTCGCCGGCGGCCGCACCGCCACCGCGGGGTTCAGCCGACGGACCCCTCCATCTGCAGCTCGATCAGCCGGTTCATCTCCAGCGCGTACTCCATCGGCAGCTCACGCGCGATGGGCTCCACGAAGCCGCGCACGATCATCGCCATCGCCTCGTCCTCGTTGAGCCCGCGGCTCATGAGGTAGAAGAGCTGGTCGTCGGTCACCTTGGAGACCGTGGCCTCGTGCGCCATCTCCACGTCGTCCTCGCGGACGTCGACGTAGGGATAGGTGTCGGACCGGCTCACCTGGTCGACCAGCAGCGCGTCGCACTTCACCGTGCTCTTGGAGTGGTCGGCGCCGTCCTGTACCTCGACCAGACCGCGGTAGGAGGTACGGCCGCCGCCGCGGGCCACCGACTTGGAGATGATCGAGGACGACGTGTGCGGCGCGCAGTGCACCATCTTGGCGCCCGCGTCCTGGTGCTGGCCCTCGCCGGCGAACGCGATGGAGAGCGTCTCGCCCTTGGCGTGCTCGCCCATGAGGTAGATCGCGGGGTACTTCATCGTGATCTTCGAGCCGAGGTTGCCGTCGACCCACTCCATCGTCGCGCCCTCGGCCGCGGTCGCCCGCTTGGTGACGAGGTTGTAGACGTTGTTGGACCAGTTCTGGATCGTGGTGTAGCGGCAGCGGGCGTTCTTCTTCACGACGATCTCGACCACAGCGGAGTGCAGCGAGTCGGTGGAGTAGATCGGTGCGGTGCAGCCCTCGACGTAGTGCACGTAGGCGCCCTCGTCGACGATGATCAGCGTCCGCTCGAACTGGCCCATGTTCTCGGTGTTGATCCGGAAGTACGCCTGCAGCGGGATCTCCACGTGCACGCCCTTCGGCACGTAGATGAACGACCCACCCGACCACACGGCGGTGTTCAGCCCGGCGAACTTGTTGTCGCCGGCCGGGATCACCGTGCCGAAGTACTCCTTGAACAGCTCCGGGTGCTCACGCAACCCGGTGTCGGTGTCGACGAAGATGACACCCTGCTCCTCGAGGTCCTCGCGGATCTTGTGGTAGACGACCTCGGACTCGTACTGCGCCGCGACACCCGCGATCAGCCGCTGCTTCTCCGCCTCGGGGATGCCCAGCTTGTCGTAGGTGTTCTTGATGTCGTCGGGCAGCTCGTCCCAGGTGGTCGCCTGCTTCTCCGTGGACCGCACGAAGTACTTGATGTTGTCGAAGTCGATCGTCGACAGGTCGGCGCCCCAGGTGGGCATCGGCTTGCGGTAGAAGAACTTCAGCCCCCGCAGCCGCATGTCGAGCATCCACTCGGGTTCGTTCTTGAGAGCGGAGATCTCCCGCACGACCTGCTCGGACAGGCCACGCTTGGCGGTCGCGCCCGCGACGTCGGAGTCGGCCCAGCCGTACTCGTAGCGGCCGATCCCCTCGAGTTCGGGATGCGCGGTCGTGCTCATGAAGAATTCCTCCCAGTCCGGGATCGAACACTGTGGGTCGTGCGGTCGTTCGTTTGGTTCGTCTGGTTCGTCGGGTTCGTCGGGTTCGTCGGGGTGGTGGTGCCTTCGGGGGCCTGCGGCCTCTCGGACCGGCCGGCCCCGCCGGGGCGGGGTACGTGGGTCGTGCACACGCCGTCCCCGTGCG
Organism: Actinopolymorpha cephalotaxi; assembly: GCF_013408535.1. Lineage (NCBI taxonomy): Bacteria > Bacillati > Actinomycetota > Actinomycetes > Propionibacteriales > Actinopolymorphaceae > Actinopolymorpha > Actinopolymorpha cephalotaxi. The sequence continues at coordinate 1,461,749 of NZ_JACBZA010000001.1, read as the reverse complement.
CGATGGTCGCCAGGCGCTGGACGTGCCGCCCGAGCAGCCGGGAGAACACCTCCGTCTCCGCCTCGCACAGCTGCGGAAACTGTTCGGCCACGTGGGCCACCGGGCAGTGGTGCTGGCACAACTGCTCACCCGTACCCGCCGGCTCGACCGAGGCAGCGTACCCGTCCTCCGACAGCGCCTCGGCGAGCGCGGTTGTTCCCTCGTCGGCCGGGAACGCCGTGGCGACCGAGCGGTAACGCTCCTCGAGCCGGCCGACGAGCAGCCGGGCGAAAGCTTCCAGCGCGTCCTCCCCGCCGGTCTCGCGGATGTAGCGCAGGGCGCTCACCGCCAGGTCGTCGTAGGCCTGGTGGAACGCACTGCGGCCCTCGTCGGTGATGGCGAAGACCTTGGCCGGGCGCCCGCGCCCACGTGGTCCGCGAACCCGCTGCTCGCGGGCCGCGACGACGCCCTCGGCCACCATCGCGTCCAGGTGGCGGCGGATCGCGGCGGGAGTGACACCCAACTGGTCGGCGAGCGCGGCCGCCGTCTGCGGCCCACGCTCGAGGATCACCCGGGCAACGCGTTCCCGGGTGGACTCATGCCCGGCCTCGGCGTCCGCATGCGCAGCACCGCTCACCCCGGCGGGCGCGGGGCCCGGGGGTGTGGAGTGCGACGCCAACGGGGCCGGAGCCACCGTGGACGACCGGGTGTTTTTCACAACGCCATTGTGCTGTTATTCGTCCGGACAGGCTAGTGAGGCCGCCCTAAGTCCCCCGGTGTGAGGGTCCGATCCGGCTGCGACCTTGGTCACATCGAGCCGCGTTCCGGGACGAACCGGACGCCGTGCCGCACCGAATCCCGGCCGCCGGACCTCCCAGGGGCCGGACCTAGACTCCCAGAGTGGGCGATCTGGTGATCGAGATCGAGGATCTCGTGGTGCGCTACGGGCGGGGCGGCTCCGCCGTCACCGCGGTGGACGGACTGAGTCTCACCGTCCGGCAGGGCAGTGTCACCGCCTTCCTCGGCCCCAACGGCGCCGGCAAGACCTCCACGATCGAGACGGCCGAGGGCTACCGCCGGCCCGACAGCGGCCGGGTGAGCGTCCTCGGCCTGGACCCGGTGGCCGACCGGCAGGCGCTGATGCCGCGCCTCGGCGTGATGCTGCAGGAGGGCGGCGCGTGGTCGGGCGTACGGGCCGAGGAGATGATCCGGCACGTCGCCAGGCTGCACGCACATCCCCTGGACGTAGGCCTGCTGGTGGACCGGCTCGACCTCGGCAGCTGCGGGCGTACGCCGTACCGCCGGCTGTCCGGCGGGCAGAAGCAGCGCCTGGCCCTGGCCACCGCCCTGGTCGGCCGGCCCGAGCTCGTCGTTCTGGACGAGCCCACCGCCGGACTGGACCCGCACGCCCGGCGATCCACCTGGGAGCTGGTCGAGGAGCTGCGCCGCGACGGCGTGTCGCTGGTCCTCACCACGCACTACATGGAGGAGGCCGAACGCCTCGCCGACCAGGTGTACGTCATCGACCACGGCCGGGTGATCGCCTCCGGCTCCCCCGCCGAGCTGACCTCGCGGGGCGCCGCGAACTCGCTGCGCTTCCGCGGGCCGATGGGACTGGACGTCCGGTCGCTGCGGGCCGCGCTGCCGGCCGGGAGCGAGGTACGCGAACCCGCGCCGGGCAGCTATCTCGTCCTCGGCGAGATCGACCCGCACCTGCTCGCCACGGTCACCGCCTGGTGCGCCGCCAACGGCGTGCTCGCCGACGACCTCGCGGTCGAACGCCACACCCTCGAGGACGTCTTCCTCGAGCTCACCGGACGGGAGCTGCGCGCGTGAGTGCCGCCACCTTCACCCCCCGCCCCGGCGCGGCGTCGCTGCCCCGGATGGTGGTCGCCCAGGGGCTGATGGAGGCGCGGCTGCTGTTCCGCAACGGCGAACAGGTCGTCCTCGCCCTGGTCATCCCGCTGCTGCTGCTGGCCGCCGGCACGCTCGCCCCCGGACTGTCCCTCGGCCCGCAGCGGCGCATCGACGTGCTCGCGCCCGGGGTCATCGGCCTCGCGGTGATGTCCACGGCGTTCACCAGCCTGGCCATCGCCACCGCGTTCGAACGCAGGTACGGCGTGCTCAAACGGCTCGGCGTCTCCCCCCTGCCCCGCACCGGGCTGCTGGCCGGCAAGGTGCTCGCGGTCCTGATGGTGGAAGTCGTGCAGGTCGTGCTGATCGGCGCCGTGGCGTACGCCCTGGGCTGGCGGCCCAGCCTCGGCGCCGGCACCGTCGGGGCGGTCGTGGTGCTGGTGGTCGCGGGGACGAGCGCCTTCGCCGCGCTCGGGTTGCTGATGGCCGGGACCCTGCGCGCGGAGGCGACCCTGGCCGGCGCCAACCTCGTCTACCTGCTGCTGGTGGTGTGCGGCGCGACGCTGGTGCCGGTGACGTCCTACCCCGCCGCGATCCAGCCTCTGATCGGCTGGCTGCCGTCGGCGGCGCTGGCCGAGGGCCTGCGGCAGGTTCTCGGCGCGGCCGGTGCGACGGCAGTCCCTTCGTGGGGTGCCGTGGCGGGCAGCGTGGGCATCCTGGTCGCCTGGCTGCTCGCGGCGGCGCTGGCCACCTCGCGTACGTTCCGCTGGGAGTGAGCCGGGCGAACCGCCCGAGCCGGACATCCCGCCCCGGCCGGACCCGAGGGGAGCCCGAGGGGAGCCGGGGCCCGAGGGGAGCCGACCGGCGTCCGGGTGTGGCCGCATACCCTTGGCGCGTGCAGGTCCCCCGTCCTTCTCTCGGCCAGATCCGCGGCCTGGCCGTCGCCTCCGTGGTCGCCAACCTCGCCATCGTGGTCACCGGCGGCGCCGTCCGGCTGACCGGTTCGGGGCTCGGCTGCCCCACCTGGCCAAGGTGCACCGAGACCTCGTTCGTCTCCCACCCCGAGCTCGGCCTGCACGGCGCGATCGAGTTCGGCAACCGACTGCTGACGTTCGCCCTCGCGATCGTGGTGGGGCTGACCTGGCTGGCGGCGATGCGCTACCTCCCGCGCCGCCGTGACCTGCGGTGGCTGTCCGGGATCCTGCTGCTCGGCATTCCCGCGCAGGCCGTCATGGGCGGCATCACCGTGCTCACCCACCTGAACCCGTGGGTGGTGGGAGCGCACTTCATGGTGTCCCCCGCGCTGGTGGCGGTGGCCGTGGTGCTCGCCCGGCGCACCCGCGAACCCGGCGGGCCGATGGTGGCGACCGTTCCCCGACCGGTCCGGGGGCTGGCGTACGGCCTGTTCGCGACCGCGGTCGCGGTGCTCTACCTCGGGACGGTGGTCACCGGAAGCGGCCCGCACGCCGGCGACCTGAAGGCCCGGCGCAACGGCCTGGACCCGGCCGCGGTGAGCCAGGTGCACGCCGACGTGGTGTTCCTCCTGATCGGCCTCACCGTCGGGATGCTGGCCGCGGTCTGGGCCACCGGCGCACCGGCGCGTGCCCGGCGGGCCGCGCTCGCCCTGCTGCTGGTCGAGGTGGGCCAGGGGGCAGTCGGGTTCGTGCAGTACTTCACCGGCCTGCCCGCCGCCCTCGTCGGGGTGCACGTCGGCGGCGCGGCGCTCACGCTCGCGGTCGCGACCTGGGTGCTCGTCGGTACGCGCGAACCCGCGGCGACCGCGGACGAGCCGGCCGGCACCCGGGACGCGGCGGAGACGTCCGCGAGGAGGTCCAGGGTGGGGCCCACGGTGCGGTCCAGGGCGCTGACCGTCCGCGGCATCACCCCGGCCGGCCGGCGGGCCTGACCGGCGCCGCGCATCCCTCCGCGCAATCCCGCGGAACCCACGTACGACCCACGAAACCCAGGCGCCACGCGGAACCCGGGCGCAAACGCGAGGACCCGCGGTGGCACCTGGCCACCGCGGGTCCTCGTACTCTCAGCTGCCCCGGAGGGCGCGGATGTCAGGAGGCGCGGCTGTTGCGCCCCTCGCCCCGGCGACCACCGTGGTCGACGCGGCCGCCACCGCCACCGGTACGGCGCGGCCGGCGTCCGCCGGAACCGCCCCGCCCGCCGCGGCCGTGCCCACCACCACGCGGACCGGAGGGCTCGACCGCCGGCCGGGTCACCACGATCGGCGTACCCGAGGCGGCGACGTCCCGGACGGCCTCGTGCCCGGGCTCGACGTCAACAGCGGCCGGGGTGACCTTCGCCAGCTTGTGCAGCTTGGCCACGTCGCGCCGCTGGTCCGGCTGGACCAGCGAGATGACCGTGCCGGTCGCCCCGGCGCGGGCCGTACGGCCGGACCGGTGGAGGTAGTCCTTGTGGTCCGCGGACGGGTCGTAGTGCACCACGAGGTCCACGTCGTCGACGTGGATCCCACGGGCGGCCACGTCGGTGGCGATGAGCACCCGGGGCGCACCGGAGGCGAACCCGGCGAGGGCCCGCTGCCGGGCACCCTGCTTGAGGTTGCCGTGGATGGCCGCCGCGGGGACGCCCGCGTGGCCGAGCTGGCGGACCAGCCGGTCGGCGCCGTGCTTGGTACGGACGAAGAACAGCGTCCGGCCCGGGCGGGCCGCGATCTCCGCGGCCACCGCCACCTTGTCGTCCGCGCGCAGCGTGAAGACCCGGTGGTCGACCGACTCCACCGGCGCCGCGGCCGGCGCGACCGCGTGCACGGCCGGGTCGGTGAGGTACGTACGGACCAACCGGCTCACGCCGCGGTCCAGGGTGGCCGAGAACAGCATCCGCTGCCCGCCGGCCGGCGTCATGTCCAGCAGCTTGGTGACCGCGGGCAGGAAGCCGAGGTCGGCCATGTAGTCGGCCTCGTCCAGCACGGTGACCTCGACCTCGCCGAGCGAGCACTCGCCCTGCTCGATCAGGTCGATCAGCCGGCCGGGGGTGGCGACCACGACGTCGACGCCGCCGCGCAGCGCCAGCACCTGGCGCCGCATGGACGCGCCGCCGTAGACGGTGGTGAGCGAGGCGTTGATCCGCCGGGCCAGCGGGGTCAGCACGTCGGCGACCTGCTGGGCGAGCTCCCGGGTCGGCACCAGGACCAGCCCGCGGGGCGTGCCCGGACGACGGGAGTCGACGCCCGCGCTCAGCCGGGCGAGCATCGGCAGACCGAACGCCAGCGTCTTGCCGGAGCCGGTCTGCGCCCGGCCGAGCACGTCGCGACCGGCGAGGGTGTCGGGCAGGGTGCGGGCCTGGATGGCGAACGGCCGGTCGATCCCGCGCCGGGAGAGCGCCTCGACCAGCCGCTCGGGCAGGCCGACCTCGGCGAAGCTCGCGGGCAGGTCGGCGGACTCGGCGACCGAGGCCGCGTCCAGGGCGGCGTCGAGCTCGCGCTCGTACGCGGCCAGCCCGTCCTGTGCCGGCGCGGACGAGGGCCGGCCACCGTTGCGCGGCGGGCGGGTGCTGCGGCCCCGGGAACGACCCGACGGTGCCGCGTCACCGCGGCCGCGTGGAGCGTAGGAACCCGAGGACCCGGAGGAACGCGAGGAGCCGGACGAACGGCTGGAACCAAAGGAGGAACCGGAGGAACGCGAGGCACTGCTGAAGTCAGAGGTGGTACGACGAACGCGGCGGGAATGTTCCGCCTCGGAGTACTGGGGCATGAAGAAGGACAGCTCCGTGAAAAGGCTGCGGCCGCGACTTCCGGTCCGCGGTGCGCGCGACGCCCGGCCGGCACGCGAGAAAGGGCCTGGCAGGCGGAAACGGGACAACGCTCGGAGGGCGACCATGCGGGCGGCTCGCCCACAGGAGGGACGGCGGACGCCGTCGCAGAGGAATCATACCCATGTGACCCTTCGCGGCCACAATCGGGTTCCGTAGGCTCTGCCACCATGAGCAACGCCGCGAGCGCCGGCTCCGGTGGCATCACCGACGGTCACCGGATGTCCCTTGCCTCACCCACCGGCCGGTGGGTGCTGACCGCCGCGATCCTCGGCTCCGGCATGGCCCTGCTGGACGGCACGGTGGTCACCATCGCACTGCCCGCCATCGGGCGGTCCCTCGGTGGCGGGCTGCTGGTCCAGCAATGGGTGCTGGACGGCTACCTGCTCACGCTCAGTGCACTGCTGCTCCTCGGCGGGGTGCTCGGCGACCGGTACGGCCGGCGGCGGGTGTTCACTCTCGGTCTGGTCGTGTTCACGCTGGCCTCGCTGGCCTGCGGGCTGGCGCCCACCGGGCCGGTGCTCGTGGTGGCCCGGCTCGCCCAGGGCGTCGGTGGTGCCCTGCTCGTCCCCGGCAGCCTCTCCCTGATCGACGCTTCGATCCGCCCCGAGGACCGGGGCCGGGCGGTGGGCACCTGGGCCGGGCTCACCGGCGTGGCCGCCGCGGTCGGCCCGTTCGTCGGCGGCTGGCTGGTGGTCGCCGCGTCCTGGCGCTGGGTCTTCCTGATCAACCTCCCGATCGCCGTGGTCGCGCTGGCGCTGACCGTCCGGCACGTGCCGGAGAGCCGCGCCCCGGTCACGCCCCACCGGCTGGACGTGCTCGGCACCGTCTGCGTCGTCGCGGGACTCGCAGGCCTGACGTACACGCTGATCGAGGTGCCCGCCCGGGGCTGGATACCCGCGACCGTGGTCGCGGTGATCGTCGGCGTCGCCGGTCTGGTCGGCTTCCCGCTGGTGGAGCGGCGTTCACCCGATCCGCTGCTCCCGCTGGACATCTTCGGATCCCGGCAGTTCAGCGGCGCCAACCTCACGACGTTCGCGGTGTACGCCGCGCTGGGCGGCGCGTTGTTCCTGCTGGCGTTGCAACTGCAGCAGTCCCTCGGCTACTCCGCGCTGGCCGCGGGCGTCGCCAACCTGCCGTTGACGGTGCTGATGATGCTGCTCTCCCCCAGGATCGGCGCCCTCGCCCAGCGCATCGGACCCCGGCTGCCGATGACGATCGGGCCGCTGGTCGCCGCGGCCGGCCTGGCGATGATGGCCCGGATCGTGCCGGGCACGTCGTACTGGACGGTGGTGCTGCCCTCGGTGGTGGTGTTCGGGCTGGGCCTGGCGACCACCGTGGCGCCGCTGACCTCGACCGTGCTCGCGTCGGTGCCGGAGGCACGGGTGGGCACGGCGTCCGGCGTCAACAACGCGGTGGCGCGCACCGCCGGACTGCTGGCGGTGGCGATCCTGCCGCCGGTCGCCGGCGTGGCCATGGGCGGCGGTCCGCTCGGGCCCGGCTACGTCCGGGCGATGGTGATCGCGGCGGTGGTGTGCGCGGCCGGCGGGCTGATCGCGTGGGCGACCGTACGCCGGGGAACGCCGGTCGACCCCCACCCGCTGGCCGGGCTGCAGCAGTGCTGCGGCGATCCCGCCACCCGGTGCGCGCACGAGGAGCAGCCCGCCCCCTGACCGCCGGGTTCCTGCCGATGCGAGCCGCGTCCCGGACGACTCCGGGCCAGGTCGGTCCTCGACCACCCGGCCGTCGGGCCTCAGCCGACGAGGCGGTCCCGCAGCACCCGCGCCCGGTCGGCGCCGAACCCGCCGCGTTCGAGGTAGCTCGCCACTCCGCCGTACGTGCTGTCCAGGTGTTCGAGCGTGGTCAGCATCACCTCCGGCGGCGTCGGCTGGAGCCCGCGCATGATCTCCCGGATCCGCGGGTCGGTGACGGCCTCGAGGGTGGCGGCGTTCTCCTCCGCGAGCCGGCCCTCGGTCAGGGCGTAGTCGGCGGCGATGGTGGCCGTCTCCACCCCCGCGAGGTGCAGCGCCATCGCGACGACCATCCCGGTGCGGTCCTTGCCGCCGGCACAGTGCACCACGACCCCGCCGGGCGGGGCGTCGGCGATCGCGGCCACGGCGGTGGCGAACAACTGCGGCCGCAGGTCGAGCATCGCGGTGTAGATCTCGGCGAGGGTGAGCCACTCGTGGTCGGGGTCGGCGGGGTTCTGGACCGGCACGTGGCAGTGCAGCGGCGTACCGGCGAACGGGCTCGGGGCGCGCTCGCACTCGATGTCCCGGCGCAGGTCGAGGACCCGGCTCACGCCGTACGCGTGGACGGCGGCCACACCCTGCTCGGTGAGGCGGTGCGGGCTGTCGGTGCGGATCAGCGCGCGGTGCCGGATCGCCCGGCCGTCGCCGGTCGGCAGGCCGCCGAGGTCCCGCGCGTTGCGGCAGTCGGGCCAGTCGAGGTGCCGGGACGGCAGGCCGTCCAGGTCGAGCGCGGCCTCGACGTCGTCGCGTACGTCGTCCCGCAAGTCGTCGGAGGAGGAGTTCTGTCGACCGTGCGAACCAGCCATCTGTGCGGTGCACCCCTTCACAGCATGTCCCATCGCCACGTCGCGCCCGGGCGCGCGACGACCGATCTTCAGCCTACGCAGGCGAGGGGTCCGCGCGGCGGATGTGTTCGGGAACGGTCAGCGGGTCAGCAGCGGGTCGAGCGCGACCGCCACGAACAACAGCGCGAGGTAGAGGTTGGACCAGTGGAAGAAGCGCATCGGCCGCAGCGCGGGACCGGTCTGCCCGCGCGCCACCCGGCGTACCAGCGCGAACGCCTCCACCATGACGACGGCGCCCAGCACGGCGGCGGCGACGGGGTACAGCCAGCCGGTCGGTGCGATCGGCCACAGCGCCAGGGAGGCCAGCACCGTCGCGGCGGAGTAGGCCACCACCTGCCGGGCCACGGCGCGCTCGGTGGCGACCACCGGCAGCATCGGCACGCCGGCCTCGGCGTAGTCCTCGCGGTAGCGCATCGCCAGCGTCCAGGTGTGCGGCGGCGTCCAGAAGAACACCACCAGCACCAGCGCGAGGGGCGCCCAGTCGAGCGAACCGCGTACCGCCGTCCACCCGATCACCACCGGGAAACAGCCGGCGATGCCGCCCCACACGATGTTCTGTGACGTACGCCGCTTCAGCACCAGCGTGTAGACGAGGATGTAGAACGCGTTCGCGGCCAGCGCGAGCCCGGCCGACAGCCAGTTGACGAGGAAGCCCAGCCACAGCGTCGCGACCAGGCCGAGCACGAGGCCGAAGACCGCGGCGTTGCGCGGGCCCACCGCGTGCCGGGGCAGGGGCCGCCGGCGGGTGCGGCGCATCCGCTCGTCGATGTCGCGGTCGAGTACGCAGTTGAGGGTGTTGGCGCTGCCCGCGGCGGCGATGCCGCCGACCATCGTGGCGAACACCAGGCCGAGCGACGGGACGCCTCGCTGGGCGAGGAACATCACCGGCACGGTGGTGACGAGGAGGAGCTCGATGATGCGGGGCTTGGTGAGCGCGACGTACGCCGCCACGACGTCCCGCCAGTGCGCCCGGCGCGGCGGGGAGGTGTGCCCGTCCCCCGCGCGCGGCCCGGAGGTGCGGTCGTCGGAGGTGCGGTGGCCCGAGGTGCGCGACCCCGAGGTGGTGGGGCCAGAAGCGATGGGGCCGGAGTCGACTGCCGCCACGAACACCTCGTCACCGGGAGTGCGGATCGGCCGGACGGTCCGGCCGCACGATCGGCGCAAGTCTAGGAGCCGTACCCCGGCAGGCCGTCCCCGGGCTTGCGGTGCCCCGCGGGCAGGGGCTCATACGCTGCCCATACCCCCACAGTCCGGACACATCGGCCGCCTCGCGGGGAGGGTTCCGGCGCCTCGTGCCGGGTAGGCCGGAGAACTGCGCCGCACCGCGCGGGTGAATCCGGACCGATCCCGGGCTGCGCGGTGGACGGCACCGCCGCGCGAGCAGATCCGCACGTGGGTAGGCTCGCAAACGATGGCTTCCGCATCTCCTGACAGGAGTCGATCAGCCGTATGACTTCCAGCGACGCACTCGCCCCCCTCGACTGGACCGACGTGGACAAGCGGGCCGTGGACACGATCCGCGCGCTCGCCATGGACGCGGTCGAGAAATCCGGCAACGGCCACCCCGGCACCGCGATGAGCCTGGCGCCCGCGGCGTACCTCCTCTTCCAACGGCTGATGCGCTACGACCCCGCCGACCCCGACTGGATCGCGCGCGACCGGTTCGTGCTGTCCGCCGGCCACACCAGCCTCACGCTCTACATCCAGCTCTTCTTCGCCGGCCTGCTCGACCTGGAAGACCTCAAGCACTTCCGCAAGTGGGGCAGCCGCACCCCGGGTCACCCCGAGCACGGGCACACCGCCGGGGTGGAGACGACGACGGGTCCGCTGGGACAGGGTCTCGGCAACGCCGTCGGCATGGCCATGGCCGCCCGCCGCGAGCGCGGTCTGCTCGACCCGGACGCCCCCGCCGGCACCAGCCCGTTCGACCACCGGATCTTCACGATCGTCAGTGACGGTGACATCGAGGAGGGCATCAGCCACGAGGTCAGCTCGCTGGCCGCGCACCAGAAGCTCGGCCACCTGATCGCGCTGTACGACGAGAACAAGATCTCCATCGAGGACGACACCACGATCGCCCTGTCGGAGAACGTCGCCGAGCGCTACGACGCCTACGGCTGGCACGTGCAGACGGTGGAGTGGAAGCGTTCCGACGACTACGTCGAGGACGTCCAGGCGCTGTACGACGCCTACCAGAAGGCGATCGCCGAGACCGACCGGCCGTCGCTGATCGTCCTGCGCACCATCATCGCCTGGCCCGCGCCGCACGCCCAGAACACCGGCAAGGCGCACGGCGCCGCGCTCGGCTCCGACGAGGTGGCCGCCACCAAGCGGATCCTCGGCTTCGACCCGGAGAAGTCGTTCGTGGTGGACGACAACGTCCTGGAGCACGTACGCAAGCTGCGCGAGCGCGGCGGCGAGGCGCACCGGGAGTGGACCGGCTCCTTCTCCGCCTGGCGGACCAAGAACCCCGAGCGCGCCCAGCTGCTGGACCGGATGCGCGAGCGCCGGCTGCCCGAGGGCTGGACCGACCGGATCCCGACGTTCGAGGCGGGCAAGGCCGTCGCCACCCGCAAGGCGTCCGGCGCGGTCATCTCCGCACTCGCGCCGGCGCTGCCGGAGCTGTGGGGCGGCTCGGCCGACCTGGCCGAGTCCAACAACACCACGCCCGACGGCGAGCCGTCGTTCATCCCGCCGGAGTACGCCACCAAGGAGTTCGCCGGCGACTGGTACGGCCGGGTGCTGCACTTCGGCATCCGCGAGCACGGCATGGGCGCGATCCTCAACGGCATCGCCCTGCACGGCGGCACCCGCCCCTACGGCGCGACGTTCCTCGTGTTCAGCGACTACATGCGCCCGTCGGTCCGGCTGGCCGCGCTGATGCAGCTGCCCGTTCTCTACGTCTGGACGCACGACTCGATCGGCCTGGGCGAGGACGGGCCCACCCACCAGCCGGTCGAGCACCTCGCCGCGCTGCGGGCGATTCCCGGGCTGGACGTGATCCGGCCCGGCGACGCCAACGAGACCGCGGCGGCGTGGCAGTTCGCGCTCGACCGGCCCACCAGCCCCAAGGGCTTCGCGCTCTCCCGGCAGAACCTCCCGACCTTCGACCGTTCGGAGGGCAGCGGGTTCGCGCCGGCGAGCGAGGTCGGCCGCGGCGGCTACGTCCTGGTCGACGCGCCCGGCGACGCGGTGCCCGACGTGATCCTGATCGCCACAGGGTCGGAGCTGCAGATGGCGGTGGCCGCCCGCGAGCAGCTCGCCGAGGAAGGTGTCGGGGCGCGGGTCGTCTCGATGCCGTGCGTGGAGTGGTTCGACGCGCAGGAGAAGTCCTACCGCGACACCGTGCTGCCGCCGACCGTGCGCGCCCGGGTGTGCGTCGAGGCCGGCATCGCCCAGCCGTGGTACCGCTTCGCCGGTGACGCCGGCCGGATCGTCTCGCTCGAGCACTTCGGGGCCTCGGCGGACTACCAGACCCTGTTCGAGGAGTTCGGCTTCACCGCGGGCACGGTGGCGCAGGCCGCCAGGGAGAGCCTGGCGGCGGTGCGCGCCTGAAGGCCCGACACCCACACAGCTGAAAAGGAGACTCGATGAACGACCGACTTGCCGCACTGTCCGACGCGGGCGTGGCCGTCTGGATCGACGACGTCTCGCGTGGCCGCCTGTCCACCGGCAACCTCGCCGAACTCGTCGCCGACAAGCAGGTCGTCGGGGTGACCAGCAACCCGACGATCTTCGCCAAGGCGGTGGGCAACGCCGACGACTACGCCGAGCAGAACCGCGACCTGGCCGCCCGGGGCGTCGACCTCGAGGAGGCCGTACGCGCGATCACGACGTACGACATCCGCTGGGCCTGCGACGTCCTGCGCCCGGTCTACGACCGCACCGACGGCGTCGACGGCCGGGTGTCGCTGGAGGTCGACCCGCGGCTGGCCAAGGACACCCTGAAGACCGTCGCCGAGGCACGCGCCCTGTGGTGGCTGGTGGACCGGCCCAACCTGTTCATCAAGATCCCGGCCACCCGCGAGGGCATCTCCGCGATCACCTCCGCGCTCGCCGAGGGCATCAGCGTCAACGTCACGCTGATCTTCGCCCTCCAGCGCTACCGCGAGGTGATGGACGCCTACATGGCCGGGCTGGAGAAGGCCAAGGAGAACGGCCTGGATCTGAGCCGGATCGGCAGTGTCGCGTCCTTCTTCGTCAGCCGGGTCGACACCGAGTACGACAAGCGGCTGGACAAGATCGGCACCGAGGAGGCCAAGTCCCTCAAGGGCAAGGCGGCCATCGCCAACGCGCGGCTGGCGTTCGAGGCCTACGAGGAGGTCTTCTCCTCCGACCGGTGGAAGGCGCTGGCGGCCGCCGGGGCCAAGCCGCAACGGCCGCTGTGGGCGTCCACCTCCACCAAGGACCCCAAGATGCCGGACACGATCTACGTCACCGAACTGGTCACCGACGGCGTGGTCAACACCATGCCGGAGGCCACGCTCGAGGCGTTCGGCGACCACGGCGAGGTGCAGGGTGACAGCGTGCGCGGCCGCTACGACGAGGCCCGCAAGCTGATCGCCGACCTGGAGAAGCTCGGCATCGGCTACGACGAGGTGGTCGAGCAGCTCGAGGTCGAGGGCGTGGAGAAGTTCGAGGCCAGCTGGAAGGAACTGCTGGACACCGTCCGCGCCGCACTCGAGGGAGGAAACAAGAAGTGAGCGCCGAAGGGCTCACCGTCGAGGTCACCCGGCCCGAGGAGGACGCGGTAAGCCGGCTGGTCGAGGACAAGGTCGCTTCCAGGCTCGCCGCCAAGGACGCCACGCTGTGGGGTCCGGACGCGGAGCCGGAGGCGTCGATCCGGCTGGGCTGGGTCGACCTGCCGCACACGTCGCGGCCGCTGCTCGCCGAGATCGAGGCGTTGCAGGCGCAGCTGCGCCAGGAGGGACTGGACCACATCGTCCTGTCCGGCATGGGCGGCTCCTCGCTGGCCCCGGAGGTGATCACCGCCACCGCGAACGTCCCGCTGACGGTGCTCGACTCCACCGACCCGTCGGTGATCAGCCGGGCGATCGGGCAGGACCTCGACCGCACCGTGCTCGTGGTCTCCAGCAAGTCCGGCTCGACGGTGGAGACCGACAGCCACCGGCGGGCCTACCTCAAGGCGTTCGCCGACGCGGGGATCGACGGCCCCAGCCGGATCGTCGTCGTCACCGACCCCGGCTCGCCGTTTGCCGAGCTCGCCGAGTCCGAGGGCTACCGCAAGGTGTTCCTCGCCGACCCGAACGTCGGCGGCCGCTACAGCGCGCTGACCGCGTTCGGGCTGGTCCCGGCCGGCCTGGCCGGAGCCGACGTCGCCGAGTTGCTCGACCAGGCCGAGGCGGTGCTCCCGACGCTGGCGCAGGACAGCGCCGACAACCCCGCCCTGGCGCTGGGCGCCGCGCTGGGCGCCGGGCACCAGGCCGGACGGGACAAGGTCGTGCTCGGCGAGGGGACCGCCTCCGTCACCGGGTTCGGCGCGTGGGCCGAGCAGCTCATCGCCGAGTCGACCGGGAAGCTCGGCCGCGGCCTGCTGCCGGTCGACGTCGGAGGCACCTCCGACACCACCCCCGGGTGGGCGAACGCCGGACCCGACGTCACCCCGGTGGCGATCGGCACCCCCGAGCTCGCCGTGCCCGGCCTGGTCGTCACCGACGGCTCGCTCGGCGCGCTGCTCCAGGTGTGGGAGACGGCCGTCGCGGTCGCCGGCCGGCTGATCGAGATCAACCCGTTCGACCAGCCCAACGTCGAGGAGGCCAAGAAGGCCGCCCGCTCGCTGCTGGACCAGCCGCCCGCGCAGGAGTCCGCCTCCTCCCCCGTCTTCGTCGACGGTGCGGTCGAGGTCTACGGCGACGAGAAGCTGCTGGCCGGTGCGAGCACCGTCGAGCAGGCCCTCGCCGCCATCGTCGGGGCGGTGCCCGAGCACGGCTACCTCGCGCTGCTGGCCTACCTCGACCGGGACGCCGACGCCGCGGTAGCCCGGCTGCGTCCCGCCCTGGCCGCCTCGGCGCCGTTCCAGGTGACCTTCGGCTTCGGGCCGAGGTTCCTGCACTCGACCGGGCAGTACCACAAGGGTGGGCACCCCAACGGCGCGTTCGTGGAGATCACCGGGGCCGTCACCGACGACCTCGCGGTCCCGGACCGGCCGTACACCTTCGGGCATCTGATCACCGCCCAGGCCGCCGGTGACCTCGGCGTCCTGCGGGACAAGGGATTCCCCACCCTGCGACTCCACCTGACCGACCGGTCGGCCGGTCTCACCCAGCTGCTGGACGCGGCCGGAAAGGTGCGCACATGACCGACGCAGGAGGAACGACCGAAGCCGGGGCCCAGCGGGGCGCCGGCTCCAACATCGTGGGGGTACCGGCCGACACCGAACCCCTGCACTGGCCGGCCGCGGCGGTGTCGACAGCCGAGACCAACCCGCTGCGCGACCCGCAGGACCGCCGGCTGCCGCGCATCGCCGGCCCGTGCGGCCTGGTGATATTCGGCGTCACCGGCGACCTGGCCCGCAAGAAGCTGATGCCTGCCGTCTACGACCTCGCCAACCGCGGGTTGCTGCCGCCGGGGTTCGCCCTGGTCGGCTTCGCCCGGCGGGACTGGGAGCACGAGGACTTCGAGCGCGTCGTGCACGACGCGGTCAAGGAGTACGCCCGTACGCCGTTCCGGGAGGAGGTCTGGAAGCAGCTGTCGGAGGGCTTCCGGTTCGTGCCCGGCGAGCTCGACGACGACGCGTCGTTCGAGCGGCTGCGCGCCACCATCGACGACCTCGACCGCGAACGCGGCACCAACGGCAACCACGTCTTCTACCTCTCGGTGCCGCCGAAGCTGTTCCCGGTGACCGTGCGCCAGCTGAAGAAGCACGGCCTGGCCGACCAGGGCGAGGACCACTGGCGCCGGGTCGTGGTGGAGAAGCCGTTCGGGCACGACCTGGCCAGCGCCCGCGAGCTGAACGCCATCGTCTCGGAGGTCTTCTCCCCCGAGCAGGTCTTCCGGATCGACCACTACCTCGGCAAGGAGACCGTCCAGAACATCCTGGCGCTCCGCTTCGCCAACCAGCTGTTCGAGCCGGTCTGGAACTCCAACTACGTCGACCACCTGCAGATCACCATGGCCGAGGACGTCGGCATCGGCGGCCGGGCCGGCTACTACGACGGCATCGGCGCGGCCCGCGACGTCATCCAGAACCACCTGCTCCAGCTCGTGGCGCTGACCGCGATGGAGGAGCCGGTGAGCTTCGACGCGGCGAGCCTGCGGCTGGAGAAGCAGAAGGTCCTCGCCGCGATCCAGCTGCCCCGGCGGCTCGACCTGCACACCGCGCACGGGCAGTACTCCGAGGGCTGGGCCGGCGGGACGAAGGTACGCGGATACCTCCAGGAGGAGGGCATCCCGCCGGACTCCCGGACCGAGACCTTCGCCGCGATCAAGCTGGACATCGACAACCGGCGGTGGGCGGGCGTCCCGATCTACCTCCGGACCGGCAAGCGGCTCGCCCGCCGGGTCACCGAGGTGGCCGTGGTGTTCAAGAAGGCCCCGCACCTGCCGTTCGCGTCCACCGCGACCGAGGAACTGGGCAACAACACGCTGGTGATGCGGATCCAGCCCGACGAGGGGATCACCCTGCGGTTCGGCTCGAAGGTGCCGGGCAGTCAGATGGAGATCCGCGACGTGACGATGGACTTCGCCTACGGCGGCGCGTTCACCGAGTCCTCGCCGGAGGCGTACGAACGACTGATCCTCGACGTGCTGCTCGGTGACTCCCCCCTCTTCCCGCAGCACGAGGAAGTGGAGCTGTCCTGGCGGATCCTCGACCCGATCGTCAACTACTGGGCCGACCACGCCAAGCCCGAGCAGTACCCCGCCGGCACATGGGGTCCGGCGTCCGCCGACGAGATGTTGGCCCGCGACGGCCGGGCCTGGAGGCGTCCGTGATCATCGACCTGTCCGACACCACCGCGAGCAAGATCGCTTCCGCGCTGGTCAGGGCGCGTGCCAGTTCGGGCAGCCCGGCGATGGGCATGGTGCTCACCCTGGTGGTCATCGCCGACGAGAGCAGTCACTACGACGCGATCCGGGCGGCGCTGGAGGCGGCGAAGGAACACCCGTCCCGCATCCTCGGCGTCATCCCCCGCGGCGGTCGCGGCTCGGCCCGGCTGGACGCGGAGATCCGGGTCGGCGGCGAGGCCGGCCCCGGCGAGAACGTCCTGCTCCGCCTGTACGGCGACCTCGCGCGGCACGCCGAGTCGGTCGTGATGCCCCTGCTGCTGCCGGAGTCGCCGGTGGTGGTGTGGTGGCCGAACAAGGCGCCGGAGGTCCCCGCGCAGGACCCGGTGGGCAGGCTCGCCCAGCGGCGGGTGACCGACGCGGCGTCCTCGCGCCGGTCGCTGGACACGCTGATCTCGCACTGTGGCAGCTACCAGCCCGGCGACACCGACCTGTCGTGGACCCGGATCACGCCGTGGCGGGCGCTGCTGGCCGCCGCCCTGGACCAGCCGCACAGCCGGGTGACCGGTGCGACCATCGAGGCCGAGCGCGGCAACGCCAGCGCCGACCTGCTGGCGGCGTGGCTGTGCAGCCGGCTGCGGGTGCCCACCAAGGTGAAGGCCAGCAAGGGACCGGGCATCACCGCGGCCCTGCTGCACTCCGACGCGGGCGACATCGCCATCACCCGGCCCGACGGGCGGCTGGCGCGCTACACCGTGCCCGGCCAGCCCGAACGCCACGTGGCGCTGAAGCGCCGGGACACCTTCGAGTTGCTGGCCGAGGAGCTGCGCCGCCTCGACCCCGACGACGTGTACGCCGAGACGGTCACCGAACTCCTCGACCGGGCGCACGGCAACGGCCGGGGCACCAGGTCCGGCCACTCCGCGCGTACGTCCGACAAGTCCGCCGGTACGCCTGCCGGCGAACGCCCCGCGCGCGGATCCGGCGGCGACGAATCGGCCGGAGCCGACGAAGCGGCTCGCCCGGCCCGGAAGGCGTCCGCTGGGCGAGCGCCGGCCGACGAGGCGCCGGCCAAGAAGACGACAGCCAAGAAGGCGCCGGCGAAGGAAGCGGCCGCGAAGAAGGCTCCCGCCAAGAAGGCTCCCGCGAAGAAGACGGCAGCCAGGAAGGCGCCGGCCAAGGAAGCAGCGGCGAAGAAGGCACCGGCCAAGAAGGCACCCGCCAAGAAGACGGCAGCCAGGAAGGCGGGCGGCTGATGGGTGCGCCCGAGGTCGTCGTCCACGCCGACAAGGACCTCCTGGCCCGCGCGGTCGCGGCCCGCCTGGTGACTCGGGTGGTCGACGGCCAGGCCGGTGGTGGCACCGCACACGTGGTCCTCACCGGCGGCGGCATCGGCACCGCCGTCCTCGCCGCGCTCGCCGACGCACCGGCCCGGGACGCGATCGACTGGTCCCGCCTGGACATCTGGTGGGGTGACGAACGCTTCGTGCCGGACGGCGACCCCGAACGCAACGAGACCGGTGCGCGGGCGGCGCTGCTCGACCACGTGCCGATCACCGCGGACCGGGTACACCCGATGCCGGCCGCGAACGGTGCCGGCGGTGACCGCCCCGAGGACGCGGCCCACAGGTACGCCGAGGAGCTCCGCAAGGCGGCCCGGCCGGAGGACCACGGGCCGGTCCCGCGGTTCGACGTGCTGATGCTCGGCGTGGGCCCCGACGGCCACGTCGCGTCGCTCTTCCCCGAGCACCCCGCGGTGCACGAGGAGGAGCGCTCGGTGGTGGCGGTGCACGGTGCGCCGAAGCCGCCGCCGACCAGGCTGTCGCTGACGTTCCCCGCGCTCAACGCCGCCCGCGAGGTGTGGTTCCTGGTCTCCGGGGAGGAGAAGGCCGGTGCCGTACGCCTCGCTCTGGGCGGGGCCGGACCGGTGCAGATCCCCGCGGCGGGCGTACGCGGCCGGCAGCGCACCCTGTGGCTGCTGGACCGTTCCGCCGCGAAGGAGCTCCCGGTCGAGCTGACCCGGCCCACCGAGCACTGACCCGGTCCTCCGAGCACACAGCCCGTCGAGCACTGGTCCGGCCTACCGCGTGGTGGCCGGGCCGGTGCTGGACCGGACCACCAGCCGGGTGTCCACGACGTACCTCGCGTCCCTGAGGTCGTCGTTGCCGAGCAGGCCGAGCAGCAGGTCCACCGCGGCGCGGCCGGCCTGCCCGGCCGGGGCGGAGACGGTGGTGAGCTGCGGTGTGGTGGTCGCGGCCACCACGTCGTCGCAGCCGACGACGCTGAGGTCCCCCGGCACGTCGACGCCGGCGCCGGCGAGCCCGGCGAGGATTCCCTGCGCGAGTACGTCGTCGAAGGCCACCGCCGCGGTGGCGCCGGTGGCGAGCAGGCCGGGAACGCATGCGATGCCGGCGTCGTACGTCGGCCGCCGCGCGTCGACGGTCACCAGATCCAGCCCGCGGGCGTCCGTGGCGCGTCGCAGGGTGCGGCGGCGTTGCTGGTGCGCCCAGGACGTCCTCGGGCCGTTGACGTAGGCGATCCGCCGGTGGCCGAGGGCGGCGAGGTGTTCCACCGCCTCGCTCATCCCCCGGGTCGGATCGACGAGCACCCGGGGCAGGCCGGCGAGGTCCCGGTTGACCAGGACGACCGGCCGGCGTTCGGCGTGTTCGCGTACCCGCGCGGCCCGCAGCCGCGACGACACCAGCACCACTCCCTCGACCTGCCCGGTGAACCTCGCCAGCAGCGCGTCCTCGCGCGCGGGGTCCTCGTCGGAGTCGCCGAGGAAGACTCCGTACCCCGCCAGGTCGGCAGCCTGTTGCGCACCGCGTACCAGCGGCGGGAAGAACGGGTTGGCGATGTCCGGGACGACCAGCGCGATGGTGGCGTACCGGCCGGTGGACAACCCCCGTGCCACCGCGTTCGGGAGGTAGCCCAGCTCCGCGGCCACCGCACGGACGTGCGCCACCGTCGCCGGGCGCAGGAGTTCGGGCCGGCCAAACGCGCGGGAGACGGTGGCCCGCGACACCCGGGCCGCTTCCGCGACCTCGCGGATCGTCGGCGCCGCACCCCGCCGCCGGGAGACCTCGCGCATGCCTCGCTCAGCTCGCGACCGCGACCGGGCCGCCGTCGGCGACGGACTCGTGCACGGCGGCCAGGATCGCCGTCACCCGCCGGCTCTCCGCGAGGCCGACCAGCGGCGGTGTCCCGTCGGCGACGCAGCCGATCATGTGCCCGACCGCGTACGCGAGCGCGCCCGCCGGCACGCCGTGCAGCACCGGCATGATCGAGATCCGCGGATACTCGAACTCCGTCGGCGTGGCCACCTCCACCTGGTCGTCCTTGCGGTCCAGGTGCACCACGCCGTGCTCGCCGACCACCTCGACGAAGGAGTCGGTCATCGTCGGGTAGGTGTCGGGATAGATCCAGCAGGACTCGAACGTCGCCACCGCGCCGGAGGCGAACCGCACCTGCGCCTGCATCGCGTCCGGGGTGTGCACGCCCCGCCTTTCGAGCACTCCTCGCACCGCCGTGGCGTACACCTCGACCGCGCGGTCCTCGCCGAAGAACCAGCACACCAGGTCGATGTCGTGGCTGGAAAGGAACCATGCGGGCGTGGTGCCGGCCGCCCAGGACAGCATCGTCGTGGGCACGTGGATCCGGTCGTTCTTGCGTGCGTACGCCATCCGCGGCCGGCCGATCCGGCCCGCCTCGATCGCGGCCTTCGCCTGCGCGTAGCTCGGGATCCAGCGGTGGTTGAACGACGTCATCGCCGCGACGCCGGTCTGCTCCACGGCGGCGATCACCTCGTCGGCGTCGGCCAGGCTGGTGGCGAGCGGCTTCTCCACCAGGATCGCCTTGCCGGCCCGCGCGGCCTCGACCGCGATCGGGGTGTGCAGGTGGTCCGGGGTGGCCACGATCACCAGGTCGACGTCGGTACGCCCGAGCAGGGTGCGGTAGTCGTCGGTGGCCACCTCCGCGCCGTGGCGGCGGGCGACCTCGCGCGCGGCCGTGTCGGGAACGCTCGCCACCCCGACCAGCCTCGCCCGCGGATCGGCGGCCACCACCGCGGCGTGCGCCGCGCCCATCACCCCGGCCCCGACGACTGCGACACCGACACCAGCACCGGCACTGGCACCAACCGGGTCACCCGCGTCAGCTCGCCGACCTTCCGTCATGTCTGCAAACGGTTGCACACCACGGACCAACGAACAACTCGGCCAGGTTGCCGATTTCGGCATGGGTCCCTGGCCGGTCCTCGATTGACGTGCAACCGCTTGCACGGAAGACTCGTCGATTCCAGGACCCCGTGCGGGAGGAGTGACGTGGGGACACTCGGCTGGCTGGTGCTGGGCGCCTACTTCGTGGTGATGGTCGGGATCGGGGTGTGGGCCAGGCGCCGCATCCACGACGCCCGCGACTTCTTCGTGGCCGGGGGCCGGATGCCCTGGTGGCTCGCCGGCATCTCCCACCACATGTCCGGCTACAGCGCCGCGGTGTTCGTGGGGTACGCGGCGGTGGCCTACCAGGACGGCTTCACGTTGTACGTCTGGTGGGCGCTGACCATCACCGTCGCGATGTTCGTCGGGTCGGTGACGTTCGCGCCGCGCTGGCCCCGGCTGCGCAGGCGCTTCGGCATCATCTCGCCACTGGAGTACCTCTCCACCCGCTACAACGTGCCGGCCCAGCAGCTGCTCGCCTGGAGCGGCACCGCGCTGAAGGTGTTCGACGTGGGTGCGAAGTGGGCGGCGACCGCGATCCTGTTGCAGGTGTTCGCCGGCGTGCCGCTGGGCTGGGGCATTCTGCTCACCGGTGGCGTCACCCTCGTCTACTCCACGATCGGCGGGCTGTGGGCGGACGCGCTCACCGACTTCGGGCAGTTCCTCATCCAGCTGGTGGCGGGGGTGACGATGTTCGTGGTCGTCCTCGCCAAGCTGGGCGGCGTTCCGGCGATCTGGCAGCTGTGGGACCGGCTGCCCGCCGGGCACGGCAGCGCGTTCCACGGCGACTACACCGTCGGGTTCGTGCTGGCGTACCTCGTCATCTCCACGCTGTCCTACAACGGCGGCACCTGGAACCTCGCGCAGCGGTTCATCGCCGCGCCGACCGGCGGCCAGGCCCGCAAGGCCGCGCTCACCTCCGCCGTCCTCTACCTCCTGTGGCCGCTGGTGTTGTTCTTCCCGATGTGGGCGGCGCCGGTGCTGCTGCCGGACCTGGCCGACCCGTCGCAGTCGTACGCCCTGCTGGCCACCAGCCTGCTGCCGCAGGGACTGGTCGGGCTGGTGCTGGCCGGGATGTTCGCGCACACGATGGCGATGACCTCCTCCGACGCCAACGCGATCTCCGCGGTGGTGCTCCGGGACATCC
Organism: Actinopolymorpha cephalotaxi; assembly: GCF_013408535.1. NCBI lineage: Bacteria > Bacillati > Actinomycetota > Actinomycetes > Propionibacteriales > Actinopolymorphaceae > Actinopolymorpha > Actinopolymorpha cephalotaxi. Next base: position 1,440,214 of record NZ_JACBZA010000001.1, on the reverse strand, counting down.
TGCCGGCGGTGTGGCGGGGCGCTCGGACGCTGGGCAGCCGGGCCGAACTCGCGGTGGGCAGGTTCGCGGTGTTCGCGTTCATCGCGTTGTCGATGGCCATCGCGCTCGCGGCGGACTCCTTCGGCGGGGTGCTCGGCCTGATCGTGTTGTGGTTCGGCGCGCTGGTGGGGCCGATCGCGATTCCCATGCTGCTGGGCCTGTTGCCGGCTTTCCGCCGGTGCGGGCCGAGCGCGGCGATCACCTCCTGGGCGGTGGGGCTCGCGGTGTTCGCACTGGTGAAGTACGTCCTCGCCGACGCGATCGCCGCGCTGGGCGGTTCGCTGGGTACGACGTTCACGGTGGCCGGACCGGTGCTGTGCTCGTTCGTGGTCTTCGTCCTGGTCGGGCTGGTGCGCCCGTGGCGTGACCCCGAGAGTGCGGCGCTGGTGGCGGCGCTGTCGGAGGAGGACCCCACTCCGGCCGACGAGACGGGTGGGGTGACCGCGCATGCCTGAGCTGCCTCCGTCGACTGTCGGCCCCGGCCCCGGCCGCGCGGGTGCGGGAGCCGGGGACCCCGGTGAGTACGCCGCGGTGGCCGACCACCTCGTGCACGACGTGCTGGCCTGGTGGCTGCGCGAGGCACCGGACCGCAACCACGGCGGCGTCTTCACCTGCTGGGACAACGCCGGTGAGCGGCTGTTGTCCACCGACAAGTACACCTGGTCCCAGGGGCGCTGGACCTGGTTGCTGGCAGGCGTTGCCGATGCCGTCGAGCGCGGCGTTCTTCCCGGGCAAGGCGTGCTTGACGCCGCCGACCTGCGAGTGCTCGCCCGGCAGAGCGCGGCGTTCGTCCGTACGCACGCGGTCCTCCCCGACGCGACCACGGCGTACGTCACCGACGCCGTCGGCACCCCGCACGAGCCGGCGCCGGGTGCGGGTCTGCACACCAGCGTCTTCGCCGACTGCTTCGCCGCGCTGGGCCTGGCCGCGTGGGCGCGGGTCGGCCGGGAATTCCGCGGCGCAGAAGGCTCCGATGCCGCCGATGCTGTTGGGCCCGCCGAGGTCGCAGAGGCGGGCAAGCTGGCGTTGACACTGCTCGAGTCCGCTGCCGCTCGGGTCCGGAGCGGGCAGGCGCGCACCGACCCGTACCCGATCCACCCGGACTTCACCGCGCTGTCGTTGCCGATGATCTGCGTGGGCACGGCGACGGAGGTGTACGCGGCCACGGGCGCCGGCGCCGCTGCCGCGATCGCCGCCGAGGCGGGCGGCGCGATCGCCCATCAGCTGCGCGAGGGCGACGACCTGCGGGAGCTGATCCCCCGCGTCCCGGGCCGCGAGGACACCCTGCTGGCCCGGCACCGCACACCCGGCCACGCGCTGGAGTGCCTGTGGTTCCTGCTGCACGCGGCGGACACGGTGCCAGGGGTGGCCGACGCGCTCGGTGCCGACGCGCTCGGGGCCGATGGCGTGAACGGCGACCGGGCGTGGATTCCCGAGGCGGCCCTGCACGCGTTGCGGATCGGCTGGGACGACGAGCACGGCGGGCTGTTCCGTTACGTCGACCGTGACGGCGGCCGCCCACAAGGCCGGACGCTCGAGGATCCCTACGAGGTGCTGGTCCGCGAGACCTGGGACACCAAGCTGTGGTGGCCGCACGCCGAGGCGTTGTACGCCACGCGGTTGCTGGCGGTGAGGTTTCCGGCGTACGCACCCGAACTCTCCCGGTGGCACGAGCGGCTGCGAAGCTACACCTACGGCACGTTCCCGGCGGGGCGCGGGAAGGAGTGGGTGCAGATCCGCTCGCGCGACGGCACCCCGCTGGACCGCACGGTTGCCCTGCCGGTGAAGGATCCGTTCCACATCGCCCGTGCGCTGCTGCTGCAGGCCGAGCTCCTCGCCGCGCCCGGCGCCGCCGGACCCCGAACACCCAACTACGTCGAGAGGAACCACCAGTGACCGAACCGATCGTCCGTGTCTTTCCCGACCGCGCGAGTCTCGGCTACGCGGCGGCGGCCGACATCGCCGCCCAGCTGCGCGAGCGCCTGAACTACCAGAACTCCGTGCGGATGGTGTTCGCCGCGGCACCGAGCCAGCAGGAAACCCTGGACGCGCTGGTGGCCGAGGTGGGCATCGACTGGACCCGGGTGACCGCGTTCCAGATGGACGACTACATCGGGCTGCCGCAGGACGCGCCGCAGCGGTTCGGGCAGTGGCTGCGCCGGGCGGTCTTCGACCGGGTGCCGTTCAAGGAGGTGCACCTGATGCGCACCGACGGCGACCCCGAGCAGCGCGCGCAGGAGTACGCCGACCTGCTGGCGGCCGAGCCGATCGACCTGGTCTGCCTGGGGATCGGTGTCAACGGGCACATCGCGTTCAACGACCCACCGGTCGCGGACTTCGCCGATCCGGCAGCGGTGAAGGTGGTCGAGCTGGACGACACCTGCCGCCAACAACAGGTTGACGACGGCTGCTTCCCCACCTTCGACGACGTTCCGCCGACCGCGCTCACGCTGACGGTGCCCCGGCTGCTCGACGCGGACCAGCTGTTCTGCGTCGTGCCAGGGCAGGCGAAGGCGGACGCGGTCCGGCGTACGCTGAACGACCCGATCGGCGAGGCCTGCCCCGCGACCGCGTTGCGTACACACCGTTCGTGTGTTCTCTACCTCGACCAGGACTCCGCCGGTGCGCTCGACTGACCTCGGCGCCAGCCCGGAAACGAGCCGACGATGAACCCAGGACCCGCGTTCGAGATCGCCGGCCGCGACCCCGCGACCGGCCGGCGGTGCACGGTCGAGTTGGCCGGCGGGCTGATCACGCAAGTCCACGTTGACAGTCCGGATACCTCCGCCGGCGGCACCGACGCCACCAACCACACCGACAGCACCCCGGATGCCACGGAAACCGAACCCTGGTTGGCCCCTGGCCTGGTCGACCTGCAGGTCAACGGGTTCGCGGGGTTCGACGTGAACGCCGCCGACGCCGAGCCCGACACGATCGGCGCGATGGTCCGGGCGCTGTGGAAGGTCGGGGTGACCACGGTGGTGCCGACCATCGTCACCGCGTCCGAGGAGCACATCGTCACCTGCCTACGCAGGGTGGCGGCGGCTCGTGCGGACGACCCGATGGTGCGGCATGCCGTTCCGTACGTCCACGTGGAGGGTCCGCACCTGTCCGCGGAGGACGGGCCGCGCGGCGTGCACGACGCCGACCAGATCCGACCGCCGGACGTCGCGGAGTTCGACCGCTGGCAGCGGGCCGGTGCGGGCCTGGTGGGCATGGTCACCCTGTCGCCGCACTTCGCCGGCAGTACGCACTACATCAGCGCGCTCGCCGAGCGCGGGGTGTGGGTGTCGGTCGGCCACACCGGCGCCACCCCCGAGCAGATCCACGCGGCCGCCGACGCCGGCGCGAGGCTGTCGACGCACCTCGGCAACGGCGCGCACGCGGTGCTCGCCCGCCATCCCAACTACGTGTGGGCACAGCTCGCCGACGACCGGCTCACCGCGGGCTTCATCGCCGACGGGCACCACCTGCCGGCCGACACGTTGATCGCCATGCTCGCCGCCAAGGGGCCGGAACGGTCGATCCTGGTGTCGGACGCCACCACCCTCGCCGGTTCCCCGCCCGGGGTCTACCAGACGCCGGTCGGGGGCGCGGTCGAGTTGACCGCGCAGGGCAGGCTCTCCCACGTCGGTACGCCCTACCTCGCGGGCGCGGCGCGTCCGGTCACCGACGGCGTGGCCCACGTGGCGAACCTGGGCAGGTTCTCCCTCGCCGAGGCGCTGGCGCTGGCGACGACGTCGCCGGGACGGTTCGTGGGCGGCCGCGGCCGGTTGGAGGTGGGCGCGTCCGCGGACCTGGTGACGTTCCACTGGAGCCCGGGCAACCCGACGTTGACAGTGGAGCAGGTCGTGGCCGCCGGAACGCCGGTGGTGGGGTGAGCCTGGTCGGTGCGGCGACGGTGGACGTCACCCCTCCGGCCGGGCTGGCGATGTCCGGTTTCCTCGCCCGCACCTCGGCGGCGACCGGCACCCACGATCCGCTGACCGTCCGCGCGGTCACCGTCGACGGCACTGCGGTCGTCACCGTGGACGCCTGCGGGCTGCACGAGGACACCTGCCAGCGGGTCCGCGAACGCCTGCGCGTCGGCGACCTGACCGAGGTGGTCGTGGCCGCGACCCACACCCACGGTGGTCCCGCCGTGGTGCCGGGCCGGCTGGGCGGGCCGGTCGACCCCGGCCACCTCCGCCTGCTGGAGGACGCCTGCGTCGACGCCGTACGGACCGCGGTCCGCGGTGCCCGCCCGTCGCGGTTGCGGTTCGGCACCGGCGCGGACCCGGGTGTGGCCAGCAACCGGCGACGGCCCGAAGGCCCGACCGACCCCGCTCTGCCGGTGCTGGTGTGGACCGACGAGGCCGGCGCTACCGTCGCGGTCGTCACCGCCTACGCCTGCCATCCCGTCGTACTCGGCGCGGACAACACGTTGTGGACGGCCGACTATCCCGGGGTCGTCCGCCGTCAACTCGAGCTTGCCCATCCCGGCGCCGTCGCGGTCTTCCTCACCGGCTGCTGCGGCGACACCAACACCGGCCACTCCGCCTACGCCTCCACGCTGCAGGCGGCCGACAGCCGTACCTACGCCGCCTGCGAACGCGCCGGCACGGCGATCGCGCAAGCGGTCCTTGACACCCGGACCCGCGCCGTCGAAGGACCGGTCGGCGCGCGGTCGGCCGAGGTCGGCGTCGAACGCCTGGACGGCAGCACCTGGACGGCCCGGGTCAGCGTGCTCGACTGGTCCGGCGTCCGGTTGGTCGCCCTGCCCGGCGAGCCGTTCGCGGCGACCGCACTGGCACTGCGCGCGGCGGCGCCGGAACCCCTGCTGGTGTTCGGGTATGCCGACGGATGCCCGGGCTACTTCCCCACCCGCGAGGAGTACGCCTTCGGCGGGTACGAGGTGGAGGAGGCACACGTCTACTACGGCGCGCGGGCGGCGTTCGCACCCGGCAGTGCGGAGCGCCTCGGCGCCGAGGCGCTCCGCCTGCTCGGCCTCAGCGGCTGAAGTGGATCAGCTTGTGGTTGACGAACTCCTCCATGCCGTAGCGCCCGAGCTCCCGCCCGAAGCCTGATCGCTTGACCCCGCCGAACGGGAGTTCGGCCGCGCTGCCGACGAAGGCGTTCACGAACACCATGCCCGCCTCGAGCCGGTCGGCGACCCGCCGCGCCTGCTGTTCGTCGTCGCTGAAGACGCATGCACCGAGGCCGTACGGCGTGGTGTTGGCGAGTTCGACCGCCTCCTCCTCCGAGCCGACCTGGTAGACCATCGCTACCGGGCCGAAGAGTTCCTCGGTGTAGGCGCGCATCCCCGGCCGGATACCGGTGAGCAGGGTGGGTTCGTACCACGCGCCCGGCCGGTCCATCCGCCGGCCGCCGGCCAGCACGGTGGCGCCCTTGTCGACCGCGTCGTCCACCTGCTCGGCCAGCATCCGCACCGCGTTCTCCGACGACAGCGGCCCCATGAACGTGTCGGCGCTGGTCGGGTCGCCGGGACGGACGTCCCGGGTGGCGGCGGTGAAGCGTTCCACGAACGGCTCGTAGTGCTCGTCCAGCACGATGATGCGCTTGGCGGCGTTGCAGGCCTGCCCGGCGTTGCCCATCCTTCCGACGAACGCCTGGCGTACGGCCCGGTCGAGGTCGTTGGTCCCGAGGACGAGGAACGGGTCGGAGCCGCCGAGTTCGAGGACGACCTTCTTCAGGTTGCGACCGGCGATCTCGGCCACCGCGGCACCCGCGCGTTCGGATCCGGTGAGCGAGACACCCTGGATCCTCGGGTCGGCGATCAGCTCGGCGACCTGCTCGTTGCTCGCGAAGATGTTGACGTACGCACCACTCGGCAGCCCGGCGTCGGCGAAGATCCGCTCCATGGCGAGTGCGGACCGCGGGCACTGTGGTGCGTGCTTGAGCAGCATCGTGTTGCCCAGCATGAGGTTCGGGGCGGCGAACCTCGCCACCTGGTAGTAGGGGTAGTTCCACGGCATGATGCCGAGCAGCGTCCCCACGGGTTCCTTGCGGACGACCGCCCGGCCGCCGGAGGCCACGTCCAGCTCCTCGTCGCCGAGGAACGACGGCCCCTTGTCGGCGTAGAAGCGGTAGATCGACACCACGATGTCGATCTCGCCGGCGGCCTGCGCGACCGGTTTGCCCATCTCCTGGGTGATCACGGCGGCGAGCTCGTCCTTGCGCTGCTCGTACAGCTCGGCCACGCGGGTCAGCACCGCGGCCCGTTCCTTCGCGGGGGTACGCCGCCACCCCTCGAACGCCTCGTCCGCCCTGCTCAGCGCTTCCGCGATCTGCGCGTTCGTCGCCTGTGGGTACTCCTGAACGGTTTCGCCGGTGGCCGGGTCGACGACCCGGTAGTCGGTGCTGGCGGTCGCGGTCATACGCGTCATCCCCTCGTCTTCGGCCCTGCCGTCGTTGGCAGGCCGTCGCTGTCGGGCCGTCCTGCCAGGCTACGTGCGGTGGCACGGCGGATCGAGGACGCGAGGTGCAACCGGCCGGTGGTGGACGAGTCGTTCGGTCCGGCACGGCGGGGTAGGTGACGCCGGCGGGCCGGCCCGGCGCGTTCGCGCCAGGACCGGCCCGCCGCCTGTGCCTGTTGCCGTTCTGGTGCTGTTCTGGTGCTGTTCTGGTGCCGGTCTGGTGCCGGTCTGGTGCCGGTCTGGTGCCGGTCGGATCAGGACCGCAGGTCCAGGCCGAGGTCCAGCGCCGGCGCCGAGTGCGTCAGCGCACCCACCGCGAGGTAGTCCACGCCGGTCTCCGCGTATGCCCGGGCGACGTCGAGGGTGAGCCCACCGGAGGCCTCCAGCAGGGTTCCGCCTCCCACCGCGCGGGTACGCCGGACCGCCTCCGCGCACTCCTCCGGGGTGAAGTTGTCCACCAGAACCAGCTCCGCCTTGGCGTCCAGTACCGAGTCGAGCTCGTCCAGCGTGGTCACCTCGACCTCGGCCGGCAGCTGCGGGGCGTGCCGGCGAACCGCCTCCAGCGCGGCGGCAGCGGACCCGGCGGCGAGCACGTGGTTGTCCTTCACCAGCACGGCGTCACCGAGTCCGAGCCGGTGGTTGACTCCGCCGCCGCACCGGACGGCGTACTTCTGCAGCAGGCGCAGGCCGGGCAGCGTCTTGCGGCTGTCGCGGACAGCGCAGCCGGTCCCGGCGACGGCGTCCACCCAGGCAGCGGTGAGCGTCGCGATGCCGGACAGGTGGCACACCAGGTTGAGGGCCGGCCGCTCCCCGGTGAGCAGCGTCCGGACCGGTCCCCGCAGGACCAGCGCGGGCTCGCCGGCCACCAGCCGGGTCCCGTCCTCCACCTGGTGGAGCACCTCCACCTCTCCGGGTGCCAGCAGGTCGAAGACGGCGGGTACGAGAACGCCTCCGGCGAGGACGCCCGGCACCCGCGGCGTGACCTCCGCCTCGGCCACCGCGTCCACGGGAACGGTCGCGGCCGTCGTCTCGTCCGGGCCGTACCGCAGATCCTCGGCCAGCGCCGTGCTGAGCACCCGCAAGGTGTCGTTGACATCCAGGCCGGCGCGGCTCAGCGCCTCGGCCACACCGGGCGAGAACCCCTGTGCGGACTCGGCGATGTCGTCGGAGTCGTAACGCGAACGAGTGGGCACCGTCATGCCACACCTCCCAGGTCGAGCGCGGGCAGCAGGGTGGGCTCGCCGGACGTGTCCAGGCCCACCACCAGACTGCGCCGCCACCGTTGGTCGTCTCGTACGAGATGGTCGTGCCGGACGTGGCAGCCACGTGACTCCGTACGCGTGGAGGCCGCGAGCACCAGCGCCCGGGCCGCCAGGTGGAGTGCGGCGTCCTCGACGTCGGCCCGCCCGGCGGGTCGTACGCGCGAAGCAGCCATCGCGTCCAGCGACTTGGTCACGATCGCGAGCCCGGCCTGGTCCCGGCCGATCGCCGCGTGCCGGCTCATCAGCTGCTGCAGTCCGGGCCGGTCCGCGACCGGCTCGGCCTCCAGCGCGCCGGCCGCGTCGTCGGCCCGGCTCGCCGACCGGCGCGCGGCCAGGCCGGTGGACAGGTCCGCCACCACGGCCTTCGCGGCCCGGCGACCGACCACCAGTCCTTCGAGCAGGCTGTTGGAGGCCAGCCGGTTGGCGCCGTGCAGGCCGGTGCGGGCGACCTCCCCCGCCGCGTACAGGCCGGGCACCCCGGTCCGGCCGTCGACGGTGGTCACCACGCCGCCGCAGCTGAAGTGCGCCGAGGGTGCCACCGGGATCGGTTCGGACGAAGGGTCCACTCCGATCGCCCGGCACGCGGCGTACACCGTGGGGAAGCGCGCCCGGAAGGCCTCCGCCTTCAGGTGGGTGGCGTCCAGGAACACGTGGTCGTCCACTCCGCCGGGCACGTCGGCCAGCCGGCGGATGATCGCCGCCGAGACCACGTCCCGGGGCGCGAGGTCCTCCAGCGGGTGGACGCCGGCCATGACGCGTTCGCCCGCCGCGTCGACCAGCACCGCACCCTCGCCACGCACAGCCTCGGTGACCAACGGCCGCGAACCGGTGGCACCGCGCCCGGGGTAGAGCACGGTCGGGTGGAACTGCACGAACTCCAGGTCTGCCACGGACGCGCCCGCACGCAGGGCCAGCGCGATCCCGTCGGCGGTGGCGACGTCGGGGTTGGTGGTGGTCTCGTAGAGCTGGCCGAGCCCGCCGGTGGCGAGCAGCACGGCGGGTGCCCGGAGGACCCCCGCCACGCCGTCGTCGGCGAGCACCAGCAACCCGGCCACCGTGCCGGCCTCGGTCCGCAGCACCCGGGCGGCGACGTGGCGTTCGAGCAGTGTCAACCGCTGGTTGCGTACGCCGGCCAGCAGGGCGCGTTCGACCTCGGCGCCGGTGGCGTCACCGCCGGCGTGCACCACCCGGAACGCGGTGTGCCCGCCTTCCCTGGCCAGCGCCAGCAGGCCGTGGCGACCGGGCTGGTCGTCACCTGCGGGGTCGAACACGGCCCCGTCGGTGCGCAGCCCCGCCACCGCCTCCGGACCGTCGGCCAGAATCGTCGCCACCGCGGCCGGGTCACACAGACCGGCGCCGGCCACCAGGGTGTCGTCGACATGCCTGCGCACACTGTCGCCGGGCTCGTGCTGGCCGGGGAGCACGACCGCAACCCCGCCTTGCGCCCAGCGGGTGTTGCCGGCGTCGGCCTCGGCCTTGGTCACGACGACGACCCGCAGCCCGGCGCGCGTCGCCTCCAGCGCGGCACTGAGCCCGGCCACGCCCGTACCCACCACGACCAGATCGGCGGTCGCCTCCCAGCGGCTGCTCATTCGCCGCCTCCGGGGTTGCCGACCTCGATCATCCGCTGCACCGCTCCGCGCGCCCGTGCGGCGATCTCCGGCGCCACGTGCACCTCGTCGGTGCCCTCGCGGAGACTGCGCAGCAACGCGCCCGGCGTGATCATCTTCATGTAGCGGCAGGACGCACGGTCGTTCACCGCACGGAAGTCCACGCCCGGCGCGGCCTTGCGGAGCTGGTGCAGCATGCCGATCTCGGTGGCGACGAGCACCGACTTCGCCTTGGTCTCCTTCGCCTGGTCGAGCATCCCGCCGGTGGACAGGATCTTCACCCGGTCCGCGGCCACCGCGCCCTCACCGGCGAGGTAGAGCGCGGACGTCGCGCAGCCGCACTCGGGGTGGATGAACAGCTCCGCGTCGGGCTGGGCGGCGGCGCGGTCGGCCAGCTCGGCACCGTTGATGCCGGCGTGGACGTGGCACTCCCCCGCCCAGATGTGCAGGTTCTCCCGGCCGGTCTCCCGCTTGACGTGGGCGCCGAGGAACATGTCCGGCAGGAACAGCACCTCCCGGTCGGCCGGGACCGAGGCCACCACCTCGACCGCGTTCGCGGAGGTGCAGCAGATGTCGGTCTCGGCCTTCACCTCGGCGGTGGTGTTGACGTACGACACGACCACCGCTCCCGGGTGCTCGGCCTTCCAGGCCCGCAGCTGGTCGGCGGTGATCGAGTCGGCCAGGGAGCAGCCGGCCCGGGCGTCGGGGATGAGGACGGTCTTGTCCGGGCTGAGGATCTTCGCCGACTCCGCCATGAAGTGCACGCCGCAGAAGACGATGGTGGAAGCCTCGCTGGCCGCGGCGATGCGGCTGAGCGCGAGGGAGTCGCCGGTGTGGTCGGCGATGTCCTGGATCTCGGGGATCTGGTAGTTGTGTGCGAGCAGCACCGCACCGCGCTCGGCGGCGAGCCGGCGTACCTCTTCTCGCCACGCGTCGTCCGGCACCACCTCGTCGTAGGCCGTGTTCGCGCGGACAGCTTCAGTGACAGGGGTCATGTGACCCTCCCGGCAGGGTTCCTCACCCGGAGTGGATTCCCCGGGTCTTCGTCCAGGCTTCCGGCGCCTGGGGTTTTCGACTTACGAGCGAAAACTCCCCGAGATAGTATCACCGCGTGAGTCGACTGGGGCATGAGGTGCTGGCAGCAGTTCTCCAGGTCCGGTCCCGGTCACTGCAGGTCCTGCTCTGGCAGCGCGCCCGCGAACCCCAGGTAGGCAGGTGGGCACTCCCCGGTGGCCGGCTCGGTGCCGTCGAGGACGTCGAGAGTTCCGTACGACGACAGCTCGCCGAGAAGGTCGACGTACGCCAGCTGTCCCACGTCGAGCAGCTCGCGGTGTTCAGCGCACCCGACCGGATGCCCGGGCCGCGGGTGCTCGCCACCGCGTTCCTCGGCCTGGTGCCGAGCGACAACGACCCGGAGCTCCCCGAGGACACCCGGTGGTTCCCGATCGACGACCTGCCGAAGACCGCGTTCGACCACGAGGCCATCGTGCTGCGTGCCCGCGACCGGCTGCGGTCCAAGCTGTCGTACACCAATCTCGGGTTCGCCCTCGCTCCCCCGACCTTCACCGTCTCCGAGCTCCGCGGGGTCTACTCCGCGGCACTCGGGCACCGGGTGTCGGCGACCAACCTGCAGCGGGTGCTCACCCGGCGCGGGCAGCTGGAGGCGACCGGCCAGACCGCGGGCTCCGGGCCGACCGGCGGCCGCCCCGCCGCGTTGTTCCGGTTCACCTGCCGGGACATGTTCATCACCGACCCGTTCGCGGTGCTCCGTCCGCCGACCGTGCGCAGCTGAAGCGCGAGGACTCCTGATGCCGAACCCCCGTACCGCACACCCGATCGGCGTCACCGGCGCCACCGGCCGGCTCGGTGGACGGGTCGCGCGGCGGCTGGCCGCCGCGGGCGCCGGTCAGCGACTCGTCGTCCGGGACCCGGCGCGGGCACCGCACCTGCCGGGTGCGTCGGTCGTGAGTGCGGCGTTCGGTGACCGTTCGGCTGTCCACACCGCTCTGGAGGGAGTGCCAGCCGTCCTCATGGTGTCGGCGTCGGAAACCCCGGACCGGGTGACACAGCACCAGGCGTTCGTCGACGCGTCCGCGGCCGCGGGCGTCGAACACCTGGTGTACATCTCCTTCCACGGAGCCGCACCGGACTGCACGTTCACCCTCGGCCGCGACCACTGGGCGACCGAGCAGCACATCCGCGCCTCCGGTCTCCGGTTCACCTTCCTGCGCGACAACCTCTACGCCGACTTCCTGCCGGCCATGGTCGGTGACGACGACGTGATCCGGGGCCCGGCCGGTGAGGGACGCGTCGCGGCGGTGGCCCAGGACGACATCGCCGACGCCGCCTCCGCCGTCCTGCTCGACCCGGGAGCACACGTCGGAGCGACCTACTCCCTGACCGGGCCGCGGGCCCTGTCCATGGACGATGTCGCGCGCACGATGACCGCCGAGCTGGGACGCCCGGTGCGCTACCGGAACGAGACGATCGAGGAGGCGTACGCGTCCCGCGCGGGCTACGGAGCACCGCGGTGGCAGGTCGACGCCTGGGTGTCGACGTACACCGCCATCGCCAACGGCGAGGTCGCCGGCGTGACCGGCGACATCCCCCAGCTGACCGGGCATCCCGCGACCGAGTTCTCCGCACTCCTTCGCCGTGGCGGGTCCGCCTACTAGGACAGGGCCGGTCACCCCGCCTCATCGCGCAGTGTCCCCCTCCGGACAGCCTCTGTACGCCTGCTCGCGCCTGCCACGGGGCTCCGCACTCATGCCCCTCGGGCCGGCCTGGGACTCTGTGCCCATGGACCTGCTGCTGCTCTCCAACTCCCGCGCCCCCGGCCAGGAGTTTCTCGCCCACGCGCTGGACGAGATCGACGACTTCCTCGGCGCCAACCGCCGGTTGACGTTCGTGCCGTACGCGTCGTCGGACCATGACGGTTACACGGCGGTCATGGCCGCGGCCCTCGCGGCCCGCGGGATCACCGTCGTCGGGGTGCACACCGTGGCCGACCCGAGACAGGAGGCGGCCCGAGCCGAGGCCGTCTTCGTCGGCGGCGGCAACTCCTTCCGGCTGTTGAAGGCGTTGTACGCGACCGGGCTGCTGGAGACGATCGGTGACCGGGTGCGTGCCGGCGAACTGCGGTACCTGGGTGCGAGTGCGGGCAGCAACATGGCCGCTCCGACGCTTCGTACGACCAACGACATGCCGATCGTCTCGCCGCCGTCCTTCGAGACGTTCGGGTTCGTTCCGTTCCAGATCAACCCCCACTACCTCGACCCAGCTCCGGCGAGCACCCACATGGGCGAGACGCGGGAGGAGCGGATCCTGGAGTTCCTGGAGGAGAACGACGTGCCGGTGCTGGGACTCCGGGAAGGCGCCTGGCTGCGGGTCGACGGGGCGGTGGCCCGCCTCGGCGGCGTCAACGGCGCGCGGTTGTTCGGCCGCGGCTCCGAGCCGGCCGAACTCGTCCCCGGCGAGGATGCGTCCCACCTGTTGTCCACCACGCCGCGGTACGACCTGACCGGCTGAGCCAGCGACGGGACCCGTGGTTGTACTGGCCGTCCACGACAGCCGACCCACAGATCCGCTTACACCGCAGGGGTTCGGGTCACCGCTGACTCTCCTGTCATGGCCGGAGTACGTTCTGGTGCAGGTCCACCCACTCGGGCGGGATGTACTCAGGGTGGCCGTGGGCACCCATCCGCACGGTCCAGCCTTTGTGGTGAACGAAGGTGTGGTGCGTCCGGCACAACAGCACCCCGTTCGCGAGATCGGTGGGTCCGAGGTCGTCCCAGGCGGTCATGTGATGAGCGATGCAGCGGCGTTCGGGGACCTGGCATTCGGGGAAGTGGCAGTGGGATCCGTCGCGGACGGCGATGGCTCGGCGTTGGGCTTCGGTGAAGAACCTGTCAGCCATGCCGACGTCGAGGACCTCTCCGTTGCCGCCGAGTACGACGGGGATGATGTTCGCGTCGCACGCCAGCCTCCGGATCGTGGCGACGGAGAGCGGCTCCCCACGTAGGCCGGCGATGCGGGCCGACCCGCCACCACCACACTTCTGACACCCGTCGCGGGAGTCGATGTAGCCGTCGGGGTCGTCGCGGTCGTAGGGGTTGTCGCGGTCGTAGGGGTTGTCGCGGTCGTAGGGGTTGTCGCGGTCGTAGGGGTTGTCGCGGTCGTAGGGGTTGTCGCGGTCGTAGGGGTTGTCGCGGTCGTAGGGGTTGTCGCGGTCGTAGGGGTTGTCGCGGTCGTAGGGGTTGTCGCGGTCGTAGGGGTTGTCGCGGTCGTGTGGGGCGCTCGTGTCGTCGGGGCCGAGGGCAGCCTCGGGCTCCGCCGCGCCCTCTTCGGGTTCGGCGTCCTCGTCTTCGGTCCCGAGGTTGTCGTCCTCGGGTCCGGTATATGTTTCCGTATCCCCGGTGGCTGGTTCGGGTTGCGGATCCCATCGGGGTCCCGGCTCAGTTTCGGGGCCGGTACCGGTGGCGGTGTTCGGTTGTGGGGGCTGGCCGGGTTCTCGCGGTGCGGGTATTCGCTCCGCGACCCCGGCCGGCGGGTCCGGCTGACCGGGTGGTGGTTTCTCATTGCCTGGTTGACCTTTCGAGGCGGTCGCTGTGGTCTCCGCGCCGACCGGAGCCGCCACCGGGTCGCCGGTACCGGCCTGGCTGTTGGGCTGGACGGGGTCGCTGTTCACGTCCGGGTCGTCGAGGTCGGCAGGCTCGGCGGTTTCGCCGGGGCCGCTCGTCGCGTCCAGGTCACCGGCATCGGCCGGGTCGCCGGACTGGACGGGGTCACTTGTCATATCCGGCTCACCGGCGTCGCCGAGGTCACCGGTCTCGCCGGCGTCAGCAAGCTCGGCGGTGGGGCCGCTCGTGTCGTCGGGTTCGGTGACTCCTTGGCCCGGACGGGGTTCCAGCCTGAGGTCATTGGCGTTCTCGCCGGGCTCGGCGTTCCTGGGTTCGCCGGTGCTGGGTTCGCCGGTGCTGGGCGCAGCGTTCTTGGGCTTGCCGGCCGCGCCGGTGCTGGGCGCGGCTTTCGCGGGCTTGCTGTCCTCGGTGCCGTCGGCGTTCTTGCTGGGCTTGCGGGCCTTGCGCTTGGTGGCCTGGCGCTGGGCTTGGCGTTTGGCGTCGGGGGTTTGGCATCCGCAGGGCATGGGGCGGACGGGGTTGAGGTCGTCGATGGTGCCGAACCCGATGCCGTTCACGAGTTGCTGCAGGTGGATCAGCACGGTGACGCAGTCTCTGCCACGTCCGCGGTTGGGGGAGGCTTCCCACTCGGCCATCGCGGCGACGAGTTCGGCGAACGCGTCCCCACGCCGCTGGTCCAGCGGCCGGTCATCGGGTGCTTGGGCGTTGTCGCGGGCGATGAGCATCTCGATGATCTTGCGGAGTTGTTCCATCTCCAGCACCGGTAACTTGATCACCACTGTCTCCGACCCGGGGATGCCGTTCGGGATGTATTTCAGGGACCGTGCACACTGCGCGGCCTGTTCCTCGTCGCCGAGTTCCTTACCGAGCCGTCTCTCCCACTCCTCGGGTGCGAGGTACTGCAGCAGCGCCCGCCCCAACACCCGCACGTCGTCGGGATTACGCCGCCTGGCTTCGTCGATCAGATACTCCTCAGCCTTCACCCGTTGTTCGAGACTGATCCACTTGGGCAGGTCGGTGATCGCGGCGGCGATCACCTGGGCGTGCCGAAAGGAGACCTCCCCGCGTGCCATGGCGCGGGCCGTCAGGGTGATGGTGCGGTCCAGGTCGCGGGCCAGGTTGACGGTGGCGTAGGAGTCCTTCGTGCCCATCCGCTGCGTGGTGCGCAGCCACGCCGCCGTGGTCGCCGCACCGGTGGTCTTGCCGATGTCGCAGGCCTCGGCCTGACGTACCCACCCGAGCTTCAGCGCGTCGAACCGGGACTCCTCCACGGTCAGTTCGCCGATCAGGTCACCGAGGGCGCGGGCGTCGACGTAGGTGGTGGGGGTGGACAGGGCGTCGTCGAGTCCGGCGCGGAACATACCGACCGCAGCCTTCAACCGGGCGACGGTGCCATGGCCGCCGCTGCCGGGAAGGTCCTGCGTCGTCGAATGCATGTTCGAACTCTACCGGCTGCCACCGACCTCTAACTCGTCGTCCACAAGGGAAAGCCGATCCGCCACCTGTGGACAAGAACCTGGCACGCAGTCGGTCAGGGCGTCTCGCGCGCGAGGTCGAGCAGCCGCCCGAATACACCCCCCAGCCGCAGACCGTCGTGCTCGTGCTCGTTGGTGATCCACGGGGTGAGTCGGGCGACGGCGTTCGCGGTCGCCAGCGAGTGTTCGCGAGCGACGTACATGTCCTCGTAGTAGACCGCGGCGTACGTCGGAACCTCGTTGCGGGCAAGGCGATCCGGGTCGTACAGCGCAGTCCAGTCGTCCTTGGCCGCCAGCAGGTCCGCGGCCTCCCGCAGCGGCATCAGCGCGGGGTCGACGTCGAAGACGAACGGGTAGATCATCTCGCCGGTGAACAGGAACGGCGTGTCCGGCCCGAGGGCGAACTCCGGGCGCTGCGCGTACAGGCGTTCGGCCGACCAGTCCGAGGCCTCGCCCTGGCAGTAGATGGACTCGTGCACCACCGCGTACAACGGGTTGGTCGCGAAACTCACCCCGCCCGCGACGCCGGCCAGGAACGTGTCGGACAACTCCGGCCCGTCCACCCCGTCGACGAACGCCTCCTCCAGCAGGTAGTGCAGGCCGTCGAAGTTGCCCCGCATGCCCAGCCCCATGCCCGCCGTCTGGAACCGCCGGGCGGTGAGGCGTTCACCCGTCGGCAGGTGAACCTCGTTGTGGCGCAGGTGTTCCACGATCCGTGCACACAGGTCGCGATCACCGGGATGGCGGCCGAAGTACCGTGCGTTCTTCTCCGCCGTGCGCTCGTAGGTGAGCGCGTACACCTCGTCCGCGCCGGCGCGCAGGGGCGGCAGCCCACCGGTGACGAACACCTCCCTGAGTCCCTCCGGCGCGAAGGAGAGGTAGGTGAGGGCGCAGAAGCCGCCGTAACTCTGGCCGAGCGCGCTCCACGGCTGGTCTGCCTGGAGCTCGCGGCGCAGGAGTTCGGCGTCGGCGACGATCGAGTCGGCGCGGAAGTGGGTGAGGTAGTCCGCCTGGGCCCGGGCGTCGCCGCGTCGCGGCAGGGTCTGCCGGTTGGCCGGGGTGGACAGGCCGGTCCCGCGCTGGTCGAGGAGGACCACGCGGTAGTCACGCAGGGCCCGGTCGAGCCAACCGCTCCGGCTGGTCGGGCGGTGACCCTTGCCACCGGGCCCACCCTGCAGGTAGACCAGCCGCGGCAGGTCGGCGTCGGCCTTGGCCGCGTCCACCACCTCGCGCGCGTAGACCTCGATCCGCTCGCCGCCGGGTCGGGCGTGGTCGAGGGGTACGTCGAGGAAGTACTCGGTGCACGCAAGGTCTCGTTGACGGTAGGTCCGCGACCGCACGGACGCCTCCTTCGCTCGGTGGCCGGCGGCACCCGGCCGCCGGCGGTCCTCGACCGGGCCGGACCGGGCGCTGGCCCGCCGACGTCGATCGCTCCCCCGTCAAGATAGGGGGATGCCGCGTCTCCGCGTCCCGGCGCCGTTCCTGCCAGTGGCCAAAAGCGGTGGTCGGGTGGGGAAGACGTGGCGAAAGATCGCCGGTCCGCTTACATATGCGGCATGACCATTCGGTGGGAGCGCCCCGGACCTGTGCGCGGCCGGATTCTGTTGGTACACGGCGAGCTGTCCCAGTCCTCCACGTGGTGGTGGGCGGGCCCCGCGCTGGCCGACCAGGGATGGCAGGTGAGTACGGTCGACCTGCCCGGCCACGGCGACAGACCGCACGACGGGCACCCGCTGGACCTGCCGACCCTCGTGCAGGGCGTCGCCGAACGCCTGCCCGGCCGGGTCGACGTCATCGCGGGCCACGGCCTGGGCGCGGTCGTCGCCCTGGCCTTGGCGAACCGGTTCGTCGACCTCGCCCAGGCCGTCGTTCTGGAGGAGCCGCTCAGCTCCCGGGAGGAGGACCGCAGCGCCCTGGTCGAGGCGGTCGTCGCGGCGACCACGGTCGCGCGTTCGGACCTCGAACACCTCGAACTCCAACTCCGCGGCAACCATCCGCAGTGGCGTCCGGAGGACATCTCACACGCGACCGAGGCGATCGCCGCCACCGACGCCGAGCAGCTCCTGGCCGGTCTGCGCCTGCCGCGCCCGTGGGACCTGCCCGCCCTGGTCGGCACTCTGCGCGTCCCCGCGTTGTTCCTCGTCGCTCCCGACGAACCCCACCCGTCCGGAACCGGCCGGCTGAGCACGTTGCGCGGGCTGGACCGGCTGGCCGCGGAGCGGTGCGTTCCCGCCGATCGGTTCGTCGTGCTGCCCGGCGGCCACCACCTGCACCGCGACGTTCCCGAGCAGTGGCTGCGGGCGGTGACGAGCTTCGCCGACGAGGTGTGCCCGCCCCGGGAGGACTGACGTCGCCCAGCCGTACGGACCGGTCGGTCGTACGGGCTGGTCAGTCGTACGGTCCGTCGTGCGGGTCGGTCAGTCGTGCGGGTCGTTGGCGCGCAGCCGGAGCGCCGTCACCGCCGCCGACCGCCCGGTGTCGCTCAACAGGTGAACGCCCTTGTACGCGGCGACCACGAGGGGCAGCCGGCCCGCGGCGATCTCCGCCGCGTCGCCGGCCCCGACGGGGCGTGCGGTCACCTCGAAGCCGCCGGCGTCACCAGCACCGGCGTGATCGCGGTCATCGGCGTCACAGGCGTCGGCGCCATCGGCGTCATCGGCCTCGGATCCGCTCTGGACGGTCCCCCCGCAGTCCGGGCAGATCTCGTCCTCGGTGACGTCCTCGTCCAGCTCGCCTCCCCAGCCCTCCGGGTCGTACGTCACGAAACCGAACATCGCCCCGCGCCGCAGCCAGATCCAGATCGCCGCCTGGGTCAGCCGCCAGTGGACCGGCTCGCCCTCGGGCGTGCGGAACATCGGCGACACCATCTCGTGGGCGGCCGCCGCCATCTGCACCCAGTACGTCGGCTTGGTCAGCAGCATCGCCGCCGCGACCTCGTTCACCGCCTGGTCGTACGGCGAGTCGCCGAGCCAGGCCCGTGCCGCGAGCTCCCACAGCTTGACCGGCTCCTCCAGTGCGGCCCGCCCCCGCGCCGACAGGCGGAGCATCCCCTGCCGCTTCGCGACCAGCTTGTGATGGCGGACCAGAACGTGCAGGTCCCGCAGCTGCGGGAGGTCCAGCTCACGGGTCACCCGGCCGGGCGCCGGCTTCCAGCCGAACAGCTCGTCGGCCTCGCGGGCGATCTCCGGCGGTAGGTAGCCGCGCTGGGTGAGCCGCACGCCGTCGCCGATCCGGGCGAGCAGCCACACCAGCGGCTCGGGCTCGGCGGAGGGCACCGTCACCGGGCGGTGGATCAGCGGCTCGACCAGGCCGAGGACGCGGCCGCGGATCTGCGGACCCGCGTCGATCCAGGTCTCCCGGCGGTCCTTGTGGATGACGTCGAGGGGGCGCTCGTTGTGGAAGTACCGCGACGGCGTGGTGAGCCAGCGTTCGGTCAGCGCCTGCTGCTTGCGCCGCCAGCCAGGCCGGCCGGGTTCGTACTCCCCGGCGATGATCGCCGTCTCCAGCACCCGCTGCAGTTCGTCGTAGGCGCTTGCCTCGGCGCTGCTGACGCTCCGGCGCCAGGTGAGCAGTTCGGTGTCGGGTGGGTTGGTGCCGGTGCGTTCGATCGCGGCGTTGGCCGCCTCGATTCCCTCCTCGCGCGAGCGGGCGTACGCACCGAACACCTCCGCGGTCTCCGGCGAGCGGGCGAGCCCGGCGAGGGTGGGCCGGCTGGCGAGCTCCAGCAGTTGGGCGGACGCCTCCGCGACCCGCGGCCACTCCTGCGACGGCATCCCCCAGGTGACCGGCAGCAGGATCCAGAGGAAGCGCTGGATCTCGATCTGGCCGACCTCGCTGAAGTCCCGGAGGTCGCCCACCAGGAGGTCGACGACGTTGCGGGCGTCGTCGACGAGTTCCTCGGGCATCCGCGCCAGCAGCATGTCGTGGCGACCCATCCGGCAACATCCTCTCCAGCTGGTGATCACTGGCGTCTCCAGGATCACACAAGGCGCCGATCGAGGACGAGACGATCTCGGGCGAGTTCCAGGTCGACGCAGTCGATACTGGACCATGTCGCGGACCCGTCACGAGATCGACCCGAGCACGCTGACGACCGGCGCCCTGTCGGCCGGCCGACCCAAGGGCCACCAGTTGCGCAAGATACTGGAGGACCTGGCCGGACGCTTGCCGCCAGGCGCGCTGCTGCCGTCCGAACGCGTCCTCGCCGACCACTTCGAGATCTCCCGAACGACCGTACGCCAGGAAATCCAACGACTGGTCACCGACGGTGTCCTCTTCCGGCGACATGGGCACGGGACCGTCGTCGCCGAACCCCGTCCCGCGCACACCGACCTGCTCACGTCGTTCAGCAGGGACATGCGGGCCCGCGGCCTGTCCCCCGGCTCCCGGGTGCTGTCCTCGTCGGTGGAGCCTGCCGGCCCCCGGCTGGCGACGCGGCTGGAGGTCGAGCCGGGCTCACCCGTGCTGCACCTCGTACGCCTGCGCACCGCCGACGGGGATCCGATGGCGCGGGAGAGTACGGACGTGTCCCTGGCCAGGTTTCCGGGCCTGGACGAGCTCGCGTGGGAGCGGCACTCGTTGTTCGACACGCTGGAGGAACGCTTCGGTGTACGACCCGCGACCAGCGAGGCCCGCATCCTCGCGGTGCTGCCGGAGGCGCACGACGCCGAACTCCTGGAGGTCGCCCTCGACCAGCCCTGCCTGCTGATCGAGGCGGTGACCCGGGACGGCGGCGGCCGGGTGCTGGAGGCCGAACGCTCTCTCTACCGCGGCGACAGGTACGACGTCCTGGCCCGGGCGAGGCGCGGCGCCGGCCACCACGGAGACCCGGCGGACGGGAACGGCAGCGGGAACGGCGGCGGGAACGGCAACGGCCGAGACGTACGACAGAAAGCAACATGAGGGGATCCACCTGTGGAAAACAACTCACTCAGGTGGCGAAAATGGCGCACTATCAGGTATGGCCACTTCCAGGTCGGACCTTCGCGATCCGGCCGCGGCTCTCGCCGGGATCGCCCGGCGTCACCAGCTGCGGCCCGGCATGGTCATCATCGGGCTCCTCGAGCACCCCAGCACCATCCAGCACCTGCTCGACACGACCGTTCTCTACGACGCCGCCCAGGCGCCGGAGCAGGCCCGCCACTGCGGCGTCCTGATCCAGCGGGCGGCGGAGCGGTTGTTCGGGCCGCGGCTGATCCTCGGCCAGCCGCGACATACCTTCCTGACCGTCGTCGTACGCCGGGGTCCGCTGGTCGTCACCAGCGAGGACCAGCGGTGGTTCGACGGCTGGCGGGAGGCCGAACACCGGCTGCCGGTGCTGGACGGGACGCTGGTCCTGTTGACCGACCAGGGCTGGATGTGCGCCGGTAACAAGCGGATCGGGTTCCTGCCCGCGTTGGTGGCGTGAGCTCCGTACGCCGGGAGATCCGAGCCGGGTATCCATCATGTGACCGATGACCTGCGGCCGACCGCGCGAGGCCTTATGCTCGCGATCGGTTTGGTCGGAGGAGTACGTCATGCCCGCACGGTTCAACGCGCCGCCCAACTGGCCGGTCCCGTCAGGCTGGACTCCGCCTCCCCACTGGAAGCCGGACCCCGCGTGGGGCCCACCGCCCTACGGCTGGCAGGTGTGGGTAGAGGAGTCGCCGTCGCGCTCGGCCTGCCGACGCCGCCAGATGCTCGTCGCGGTCGGGGTCGTCGCCGGTCTGGGCAGCGTGGTCGGCTACGTCCAGGCCTTCTCCGCGCCCGAGCCCGAGCCCGCGACGACGTTCACCACCAACACCGAGGACGCGGGTGACCCGGCCGCCGAGCGCCCGGCGCGGGCACGTCGGGAAGGTGTCGGTCCCGCCGCTCCCAGCGCCGAGGTCGACGTCTCCCGGCGAGACCCCGCGCCCTACACCGTCTCACCGCCGGACGTGGAGTCGCCGCCGCCGACCTCGAAACCGCGGTCGCCGGCCTCGCAGGGAGGGCGTCCCGGCGGAGCGGACGAGCGGCCGGCGTCCCCGAACGCGACGCCTCCGCCCGACGCGCTGGACGGCCCGGGCACGGACGCACCCGGAGAGCGGCCGCCCCACGCGCCCGGCCCGCGCACCCGGCCCGGCCACGATGCCGACGGGCGCCCGGACCGCCTTGGCGACGGCCGGGATCCGGGCCGGGACCGCCCGCACCGGCGTCCCCGCTTCGAGCACCCCGTGGAAACCCTCCGCACCACCCGGCCGGCGACCCCGGCCACCCCGGCACCCACCACGCCGGCACCCACCACGCCTGCTCCCGCCACCCCCACACCGGAGCCCACCCCGTCCGCGACGCCCACCCCGCCGTCGGTTCCGGGCTCCGCCGCCGGCGGCCGCGGCCGGGGCCACGCCTCATGAAGGCCGGCGCCGGCGCACCGGCGTCCGCGAGCGACCTCGCGGGTGAGTGGACCCGGGACCGGATCCTGGCCGCCGCGGCGGACTGGGTCTGGGTGCCCGACGGCGCCTCGGAGGTACGTACCGACGACTACCACCTGATCGCCTACCCGGAATGGTTCTCCTCCGGCACCCAGGTCGCCTGGTGCCGGTCCGAGCGTCCCGCGGACGCGCTCGTCCAGGAGGTCGCCGGTCAGGTACGCCGGTGGGGCCGGGACCAGGTGAGCTGGTGGCTGTCCGCCGCGAGCCGCCCCGCGGACCTCGAACCCTGGTTGCGCACCGCGGGTGCGGCGCTCAGTGAAACCGTGGACGTCCTCGCGTACGACCTGACCGGCCCGCTCCCCGACGTCGGCGCGGTCGACGTCCGGTGCGTGCCCGTGGACGACGCCCAGACCCTGGCCGACGCGCACCTGGTGTCGCGGGAGGTGTGGGGGGGAGAGCCGCCCCCGGCGGAGCAACTGGACCGCGAACTCGCCGAGTGCGCGCGGCCGATCGGTGAGCGCGAGGAGTTCCGGGTGGTGGCGTACGCCGGAAACGAGCCCGCCTCCATGGGCGGCTGCACCCTCGCCGGCGGGGTGGCCAGGTTGTGGGGTGCCGCGACCCGTCCCGCGTTGCGCGGCGGCGGCGCCTACCGCGCCGTTCTGCTGACCAGGCTGGCCATCGCCCGCGACCACGGCGCGACCCTGGGCCTGGTGAAGGGCCGGGTGGCGACGTCGGGTCCCATCCTGCGCCGGGCCGGCTTCTCGGCGTACGGTCGCGAACGCAGGTATCTCCTGCCGGTGTGACCCGGGGACCACCGCCCCGTCGCCGCCCCGTCAGGTCTCCGCCTGCTCGGCGAACTCCGCGCGCACCCCCAGCAGCCGGACCGCCCGGTCGCCGCCGTGCCGGTCCGTTCGCTCCTGTGCGGAGAACTTCTCCAGCGCCGCCAGCGCGCCCGCCTCGATCGCGGCCGGGTCACTGGTCGGTGCGGGCAGCCGCACGCTGCGGGTCAGCGTCACGAACGGCGCGAAGCGCACCTTGATCCCCACCCGCGCCGCCGGCCGGCCCTCCGCCCGTACGTCCTCGGCCACCCGGGCGGCGAGCAGGACGACCTGCGCCCGAACGGCGGTCCAGTCGGTGAGGTTCTCCTGGAACGTCGTCTCCCGGCTGCGTGAGCGCGGGACGTACGGCGTGCCGACCACCGGGGAGGTGTCCGCGCCACGGGCGAGCCGGCGGTACCACGGGCCCATCGTCGGGCCCAGCCGGTCCGCGAGCAGGTGCGGGTCCGCGGCCGCGAGCCCGCGCACGCTGTCGATCCCGAGGTCGGCGAGCTTGCGGGCGGTCTTCGTCCCGATCCCCCACAGCGCGTCGGTGCGCAGGTCGCCCATCACCGTCCACCAGTTGTCCTCGGTGAGCCGGAACACCCCGGCGGGCTTGCCGAAACCGGTGGCCAGCTTCGCGCGGAGCTTGTTGTCCCCGATGCCGACCGAGCAGTTCAGCCGGGTCCGTTCCCGCACCGCGTGCCGGATGTCGTGGGCCAGCGACTCGGGGTCGTCGGTGTGCACCTCCAGGAACGCCTCGTCCCAGCCCATCACCTCGACCACGGCGGGGAACTCCCGCAGGGTGTCCATCACCCGCGCCGACGCCTCTTCGTAGACCGGATGATCGGCGGCCAGGAACACCGCGTCCGGGCACCGCTTGGCGGCGGTCCACAGCGGCATCCCCGACCGCACCCCGAACTCGCGGGCCTCGTACGACGCGGTGGCCACCACCCCACGCTGGGTCGGGTCGCCGGAACCCCCGACCACCACCGGCCGGCCGGCGAGCTCGGGGCGGCGGAGCACCTCGACGGCGGCGATGAACTGGTCGAGGTCGACGTGCAGGACCCAGCGCCGGATGACCACGTACCCAGTCTGCCCGCAGGCGGGGCCTGTCAGTGCGGGAGCGGCGCCGCCTGCTCGCGCTCCACCGTCGTGGCGATCCCCTCGTCCACGACCGTCGCACCGTCGGTGCGTGCCCCGCCGGACCCGCGGGTGCGGGGCTCCGACGGCGCGAGAACGAGCGCGATCGCGAGGACGCCGAGCACTCCGGCCGCGATCACCCCGGCCATCGGGACGGCCGTGTGCGAGCCGAGCGAGCCGATGAACGGGCCGGCGGCTGCGCCCACCATGAACTGCGTCATCCCGACCATGGCCGCGGCCGTGCCCGCCGACTCCGGGTGCCGGTTCAGCGCCAGCGCGCCGGCGTTCGGCAGCACCAGGCCGATGCTCGTCATCAGCGCGAACAGCGGCACCGCCAGCCCCGCCAGCCCGAACGCGCCGGTCGTGGCGGTGAACACCAGGGCCACCGCCGCGGTGACGCTGAGCCACAGCGCCCGCCGCAGGATCTGGAACGGCGGGACCCGCAGCACGAGGCGCGCGTTCCACTGGCTGGCGGCGACCAGGCCGACGGAGTTCATGCCGAACAGCAGGCCGTACGTCTGCGGGGACACCCCGTGCACCACCTGGTAGGCGAACGGCGAGCCGGAGACGTAGCCGAAGATGGCGAGGAAGCCGAACGCCGACATCCCGGCGTACCCCACGTAGCGCCGGTCGCGCACCAGCATGCGGTAGGTGCGCAGCGTGCCCACGACCCCACCCGTCCGGCGGCGTTCGGCGGTCAGCGTCTCCCGGACGAAGACCGCGACGACACCGGTCATCACCAGCCCGAACGCCGCGAGCAGCCAGAACAGCCCGCGCCAGCCGGTGAGGCCGAGCAGCTGGCCGCCCAGGGTCGGCGCGATCACGGGCGCCACCCCCATCACCAGCAGCAGCCGGCTCAGGATGCTGGCGACCATCGGGCCGTCCACGAGGTCGCGTACCAGGGCCTGGGCGAGTACCGCTCCGGCGGAGCCGGCCAGCCCCTGCAGGAAGCGGCCGGCGGCCAGCGCCTCCACCGTGGGCGCGAGCGCGCAGAGCACCGAGGCGACGGCGTACCCCGCCATGCCGACCAGCAACGGGCGGCGGCGGCCGATCGCGTCGGACAGCGGGCCGATCAGCGCCTGGCCGACCGCCAGGCCCACCAGGCACGCGGTGAGAGTGAGCTGCACCAGCGGCTCGGTGGTGTGTAGCGAGCGGGCGAGCTCTGGGAACGCGGGGAGGTACAGGTCGATCGACATCGGGCCGATCGCGGTGATCGAGCCGAGGAGCAGGACCAGCAGAGGCATCCGGGGCACGCCGGCATTGCCGGCGGAGGTACGCACAGTGGACTCCGAAGCAGTTCGTTGGTGGTACGGGCGAGCGGGTGTACGCAGGCCGAGCGCCGGGTCACGGCACGCCATCCGAAA
This sequence comes from Actinopolymorpha cephalotaxi, assembly GCF_013408535.1. NCBI lineage: Bacteria > Bacillati > Actinomycetota > Actinomycetes > Propionibacteriales > Actinopolymorphaceae > Actinopolymorpha > Actinopolymorpha cephalotaxi. Next base: position 1,415,061 of record NZ_JACBZA010000001.1, on the reverse strand, counting down.
GGAGCGCGGGGCGTGGTCGACGACGGGACGATCAGCGCAGGTGTTGGAAGGCGAGGCGGATCGGCCGGGCGACGCTGCCCACATCGTGCCTCAGCGACATCGATACCCCGAGCATTCCACGGCGCCGAAGTGACTCACATCACAACCGGGCCGGTCAGGCGTGGAGGGCCGGAACATTTCACACAGCGTTTACCGGGCCGGACATCGGACATCCGGAGCGACCTTCCGGGGACGGCGTCGGCTTTCCCGGGTCCAGCCTCTCGGGTTCAGCCTTCCCGGGCCACCCTGGCCACCGCGGCCTCGATCGATTCCTCGCCACCGACGAGTTCGAGGACCATCCCGGCGGTCGCCGGAGTGTCCAGCAACGCGGCGAGGACGGTGGCCACGTCGTCGCGGCTGACCGACCCGCGGTCGACCCGAGGCGCGAGCCGGACCCGGCCGGTGCCCGGGTCGTCGGTGAGGCCGCCGGGACGCAGGATCGTCCAGTCCAGGTCGCGCTGGCGCAGGTCCTCCTCGGCGGCGAGTTTGGCCCGCAGATAGGCGACGAACACCTCGTCCACGCCCTCGGGGGTGACCCCGCCACGGACGGACTCCACTCCCATGGACGAGACCTGGAGGAGCCGCCGCACCCTGGCCTGCTCGGCCGCGGCGGCGAGCAGGACCGCCGCGCCCCGGTCGACGGTGTCCTTGCGGGCGACCCCGCTGCCGGGCCCGGCGCCCGCGCTGAAGATCGCGGCGTCGGAGTCGGCCAGGAGGTCCGACACCTCGTCGGCGTCGGCGTGCTCGAGGTCGAGGACGGCCGGCTGAATGCCCGCGGCCTCCAGCTCGGTGGCGTGGTCGGGGTTGCGGATGATCCCCACCACCTCGTCCCGGCGCCGCGCCAGCAGGGTCCCGAGCCGAATCCCGATCTTTCCGTGGGCACCAGCCAGTACGACGCGCATCGTCGCCGCCTCCTCGTGTGTCGCCGTACCTGCGGGTCGCGGTACTCGTCGGTCGCCGTGCTCTGGGTCGCCGCGCTCTGGGGCACCGTGCGTCAGTGCCGCGGTGAACCTGGTTGCCGTACTCGTCACTTCTCCTGCGCGCGCACCTCGGTGGCGATGTTGCTCAACGTCTCGGCCAGCCCGGCGTCGATCGCCGGGTCGTCGGTGCGCTCGGTGTGCAGGGTGACAGTGACGACGCTGGTCCGGTTGTCGGCCTCGGCGACGCTGAGCTCGCCGTGGTAGTCGCTGGGGCCGGGGCTTCCCCAGCGCAGCGTGCGCTGGTCGCGGTCGGCCTCCAGCCAGGCCTCACCGGTCACTTCCTTGCCGTCGAGGTCCGCCTCCACCTCGACCTTGTTGCCGCCCTCGGCCTGCGCGCGGGTCATCGAGTGGAAGTACCGCGGCAGGTGCGAGACGTCGGAGAGATAGTCGAACACCACGTCGGGGTCGGCGTAGACGGTGGTGCTGGCCTGGCGGGTTCCCATGTCGACCACCTGACCACGGCCCGGATGTACCCGCAACCGGCTGTCCCCCGAAACCGGAGTTTCGGGGGACAGCCGGTGCTACCGACGGGTGGTACGCGGACTCAGCTGCAGCCGCTGGTGCTGCCGCAGCCCTCGCAGACGAAGCAGCTCCCGGCCGGGCGCATCTTCGTACCGCAGGTGAAGCACAGCGGCGCGTCGGCGGTCGTGCCCTGGATCGCCTCCAGCAGCTCCGTCGAGGTGTGTGCCTCGACCGGTGCCGGCTTGGCGGCAGGGGCGGACACCGCGGCCTCAGCTGCCTCCTCCACCTGGCGGAGCGAGGATGCGTCACCGGTGTCGGAGGGCACCTCGGCCGGCTCGTAGGACCCCGTCTCGAGCTGGCGCTGGCGCTCGTCCGCGGAGTAGATCCCGAGTGCCGAGCGGTTCTCGAACGGCAGGTAGTCCAGGGCCAGCCGCCGGAAGATGTAGTCCATCATCGACTGCGCCATCCGGACGTCGGGGTCGTCGGTCATCCCGGCCGGCTCGAACCGCAGGTTGGTGAACTTCTGGACGAACGTCTCCAGCGGAACGCCGTACTGCAGTGCGATCGAGATCGCGATCGAGAACGCGTCCATCACCCCGGCCAGGGTCGACCCCTGCTTGCCGAGCTTCAGGAACACCTCGCCCAGCCCGTCGTCGGGGTAGGAGCCGGCGGTCATGTAGCCCTCGGCACCGCCCACGGTGAACGACGTGGTGCGCGACGGCCGCGACTTCGGCAGCCGCCTGCGGGTGGGCCGGTACTCCACCACCACCTGGGGAGAGGTCTCCTCCTTCTTCGCCTCGGCCTTCTTGGCCCGGGCGTCGGACAGCGGCTGGCCGACCTTGCAGTTGTCGCGGTAGATCGCGAGGGCCTTCAGACCCAGCTTCCAGCCCTGGAAGTAGATCTCCTCGACTTCCTCGACGCTCGCCGTCTCCGGCATGTTGACCGTCTTGGAGATCGCCCCGGACACGAACGGCTGCACCGCGGCCATCATGTTGACGTGGCCCATCGGGCGGATCGCCCTGGTGCCCATCGCGCAGTCGAACACCTCGTAGTGCTCGGGCTTCAGGCCCGGTGCGTCGATGACGTGGCCGTGCTCGGCGATGTACTCGACGATCGCCTCGACCTGCTCCTGCTGGTAGCCGAGGCTCGCCAGCGCGCGCGGAACGGTGTTGTTGACGATCTGCATCGACCCGCCGCCGACCAGCTTCTTGAACTTGACCAGCGCGAGGTCGGGCTCGATGCCGGTGGTGTCGCAGTCCATCGCCAGGCCGATGGTGCCGGTGGGCGCGATCACCGAGGCCTGGGCGTTGCGGTAGCCGTGCTTGCCGCCGGCCTCCAGCGCGCCCTGCCAGGCCTGCCCGGCAGCGGACAGGACCGACCGGTCGAGCTCGCCGACCGAGCGCACGGCGTCGTTGGCCGCGGCATGCTTGCGGATCACCCGCTGGTGCGGCACCGCGTTGCGGGCGTAACCGGCGTACGGGCCGACGATGCCGGCCAGCTCGGCCGAACGCTTGTAGGCGGTGCCGGTCATCAGCGAGGAGATCGCGGCCGCCATCGCCCGGCCGCCGTCGGAGTCGTAGCCGTGGCCGGTGGCCATCAGCAGCGCGCCGAGGTTGGCGTAGCCGATGCCGAGCTGGCGGTAGTCGCGGGTCGTCTGCCCGATCGCCTCGGTGGGGAAGTCGGCGAAGCAGATCGAGATGTCCATCGCGGTGATGACCAGCTCGACGGCCTTGGCGAAGTTCTGCACGTCGAACTGCCCGTCGTCCCGCAGGAACTTCAGCAGGTTGAGCGAGGCGAGGTTGCACGAGGAGTTGTCCAGGTGCATGTACTCCGAGCACGGGTTGGACGCGGTGATCCGCCCCGTCTCGGGGCAGGTGTGCCAGTCGTTGATGGTGTCGTCGTACTGCAGACCGGGGTCGGCGCAGCCCCACGCGGCCTCGGAGATCCGGCGGAACAGCTTCTTCGCGTCGACCTCGTCGATCACCTCGCCGTCCTGCCGGCCGCGCAGGCCGAACGACGTGCCGCCCTCCACCGCGCGCATGAACTCGTCGGAGACCCGCACCGAGTTGTTGGCGTTCTGGTACTGCACGGAGTGGATGTCGGCGCCGCCGAGGTCCATGTCGAACCCGGCGTCGCGCAGCGCGCGGATCTTGTTCTCCTCGCGCGCCTTTGTCTCGATGAACTCCTCGACGTCGGGGTGGTCCACGTCGAGGATGACCATCTTCGCCGCCCGGCGGGTGGCACCACCGGACTTGATCGTGCCGGCGGACGCGTCGGCGCCACGCATGAACGACACCGGACCGGAGGCGGTGCCACCGGAGGAGAGCAGCTCCCGGCTGGCCCGGATGCGGGAGAGGTTGACGCCCGCGCCGGAGCCGCCCTTGAAGATCAGCCCCTCCTCCTTGTACCAGTTCAGGATGGAGTCCATCGAATCGTCGACGGCGAGGATGAAGCACGCCGAGACCTGCTGGGGCGAGGGCGTGCCGACGTTGAACCACACCGGGCTGTTGAAGCTGAAGTACTGGTGCAGCAGCATCCAGACCAGCTCGTGCTCGAACACCTCGGCGTCGCCCGGAGTGGCGAAGTAGCCGTGCTCCTCACCGGCCGCGCGGTAGGTCTTCACCACCCGGTCGATGAGCTGCTTCAGGCTCCACTCGCGCTCGGGGGTGCCGACGGCCCCACGGAAGTACTTCGTGGTGACGATGGTGGACGCGTTGACCGACCAGAAGTCGGGGTACTCCACACCGCGCTGTTCGAAGACGGTCTCGCCGGTCTTCCAGTTCTGCTGAACGACGTCCCGGCGCTCCCAGGTCACCTCGTCGTACGGATGGGTGCCGGGGGTGGTGAAGATCCGGTTGACCTTCAGTCCCTTCGCCGCGCGACCCTTCGCGCCCCCGCGAGTGCTGGGACTGCTGACCGTCTCCGTCATGCTGGTTCTCCTTGTCCTGCTGGTCGTCTGCGCCGACCAGCTTCGTGGCCCGGGTGGGCGGCTTCCCCTCGTCCGCCCGGGCAGGTCGTGGACTTCTTTCGGGTCCTGCTTCGTGTTGGCTACGTCGTGGGCGACCACGGGGCCCGGGTGCGTCCGGGGCCCGCGGCCGGTGTCCGGCCGCTCGTCAAGAGCGGCTTGTCGTTGTCAAGGGCCGCTTGTCTAGGGCCTGGTGGGTTGCCCGCCCGGGCGTGGCTCGGGCACCGTCTCGTCGTGCTCGGCGCGTAGCACCGCGATCTCGGTCTCGAAGTCGGCCAGGGTGTCGAAGCTGCGGTAGACGCTGGCGAAGCGCATGTAGGCCACCTCGTCCAACTCCCGGAGCGGACCGAGAATGGCGAGCCCCACCTCGTGGGAGGGGATCTCCGCCGAACCGGTGGACCGGATCGCCTCCTCCACCCGCTGCGCCAACTGCGCGAGGGAGTCCTCGGTGACGGGCCGACCCTTGCACGCCTTGCGTACCCCGGTGATGACCTTCTCGCGGCTGAACGGCTCGGTGACGGCGCTGCGCTTGACCACGGCGAGCGTGACCTGCTCGACGGTGGTGAACCGGCGCTCGCAGTCCAGGCACTGGCGCCGGCGCCGGATGGCGGCGCCGTCGTCGGCGGTGCGGCTGTCGACCACCCGACTGTCAGGATGCCGGCAGAACGGGCAGTGCATCGCCTCGTGACTCCCCTCGCCGCCGGCGGGCACGACGCCCGGCCGATCTTCGTCCGACCCTCGCCGGCACCGTCTCCCCTGGGGACGAACCTGTGGATGACCTGGGGAGAACCTGTGCCTTGCGAATCACAACCTGTGGATGACTTACAGGTCTGTAACTACCACATCTAGGGGTACGCTACGTCGCTCCCGCCGGGCATGCAAGGCGCTCCGCGTGTCGCCGCACACACGTCTCGGCGTCCTTGCAGGTCAGGCTCCCGGCGCGATTCGAATACAAGCTCCCGGCTCGGCGTGTCGGCCCGGAGATGTCGCGAATGCGAGGCATGGCGGCCGGCCGCCGGAGGGCGCACGACGTACGTACCGGCGGGACGCATGGACGTACCGACGCGCGCGGGGATACCGACGCACACGGCATAACAGGCGCACACGGGGATCCAGGCGCGCATGCGGGTCCCGCCGCACACAGAGTTCGCGCGGTGGGGTTGGGGCAGGCAGGTTCAGCGCGCCTGGACGGGGACGACCAGCCGCTGGCCGACGCGCAGGTCACCTGCGCGGGACACGTCGTTGAGCCGGGCGATCTCGTCCACCGTCGCCCGCGGGTCGGCACCGGGGGTGAGCTGGGTGGCGATCCCCCACATCGTCTCCCCCGGCTCCACCGTGATCGTGGTCGTGGCCGTCGAGTCAGCGGCACCACGGGCCGCGGCGCCGAACGCACCCTGCGCCAGAAGCCCGAGAACGCCGACGAGCGCCAGCGTCGCCATGGCCGTCAGCGTGGTCAGCACCAGCCGGCCACGCCTGGTCAGGCGGAGAGTCGACGGGTCGGACCGCCCGCGGGCGGCCGGAAGCACGCACGACCGCACGCCCCGCGGTCGCGGGGGGCGTCGACGAGCCCCCGGTGCGGGGCGCACCCGCCCGGGCGCCACCTCGCTCGCACCGCCCCGAGCCGTGCACGGCGCCTCCACTCGGGCGGCCGCCTCCGTCTCCTCGTGCGGCACCCGCAGGAACGGACGGACGCCGCGCGGTCGGAGCTCTCGCGGCCGAAACTCTCGCGGCCGGGCGTCGCGGGACCGGACGTCGCCCGGGCCCACCGGCGGCGCGACCGGGCTGAGGTGCCTTTGGCCGCGGTCCGGAGCACCGCCGGCCCGACGGGACACGAAGTCCTCGAGATAGACCACCGACGCGCTGTTGCTCATCGTCCGACCTCCCACGAACACCGATTCACTTCTGTCACGCCTTCGCCGTCCACCACGCCGCCGGCGGCGGCTTCCGCTGCACACATCCGCGCCACCACTTCCGCTTCGGCGCTCGAACGACTGTTCGACCTTCTTACTGATGGATTTCTACACCAGCCCACCGACAAGCACCAGAGTTCGCTCGAAAACACGTTCGACGCAGACGCCCGGAAGCTCCGTTACCCGGCATTTCGGGACTCCGGTAAATCAATCGCGACACGCGTCGAACAGATGTTTGAAAGTGCTCTGACCAGGCTCTAGGCTCACTTCCGAGGGCCGGCAGAGTCGCGGCCCGACATCTGTGGAAGGAGACAGCCGCTATGCCCAAGCGGAAAAACACGGCGACGGAGTCCCCTACGGCGAACGTCCGGGAGCTGCCCGACGGGCCGCCCGACGCGACCGGACTCACTCCACGCCAGCGACGCATCCTCGAAGTCATCCGAGATTCGGTGGAGACCCGCGGATATCCCCCGGCGATGCGTGAGATCGGTGAGCTGGTGGGCCTCACGTCCTCCTCGTCGGTGGCACACCAGCTCAGAGTCCTGGAGAGCAAGGGCTTCATCCGCCGCGACCCCAACCGGCCCCGGGCGCTCGAGGTGCTCGCACCGTCCGCGTCCACCCGGCGGGCGTCCCTGTCGGGGGTGCCGGCCTACGACGAGACCGACAGCGGTGAGGACCGCCCGGCGCCGGCATTCGTGCCCGTGGTGGGCCGGATCGCGGCCGGTGGCCCGATCCTGGCCGAGCAGTCGGTCGAGGAGATCATGCCGCTGCCGCGCCAGCTCGTCGGCGAGGGTGAGCTCTTCCTGCTTCGCGTCCGGGGTGACTCCATGGTGGAGGCGGCCATCTGCGACGGCGACTGGGTGGTCGTCCGTCAGCAGCCCGAGGCGGAGTCGGGCGAGATCGTCTCGGCGATGATCGACGGCGAGGCGACCGTCAAGACGTATCGGCCCCGTGACGGAAAGGTGTGGCTGGTGCCGCACAATCCCGCGTACGAGCCCATCCCTGGAGACGACGCCGTCATCCTCGGTAAGGTCGTCGCGGTCCTACGTCGGGTCTGAGCAGGCTGCGACGCTCGTCACAGGAGTTATCACCGGGAGCGACATGTCCGACCCAGCGGCGGAGACCGGCACCACGACCGGATCCAATCAGGCACCCGTCAACGCGAGTGTCGCGGAATCCGGACGGCCCGGACCCCCGCCGAAGGAGCCGCTGGACCCCAATGCCGGGAAGAGTCTCACCATCGAGGTGGACGGGACGCGATGGGCACGCGTCCCGATCCAGACCGCTCTGTTCGGTCGAGGTGACCCGGTGGCGGACAAGCTCAGCGACTACGTCGTCAAGACGGTCCGGCTGGCCGAGGACGACAGCAGGTTCGAGGGCGCCTTCGACGAGCCGTGGTACGTCGTGGTGAGCGAGAAGATCGTGGCGATCTCCCAGGGCCGGTCCTACTTCACCTGGGAGATCAACCCGACCCCGGCGGCCCGGGTGCTGTCGAAGTGGGTGCAGCGCACACCGCACGGCATCGGACTCGGCAGCCCGTGGACCATGCAGCTGGCCATCAAGGAGGCCGGCCTGCCACGCATCGTGGTCGCGGCCGGGGCGAGCGTCGTGGGCAAGGCGCTGGGCCGGCGAGGCTGGTTCTACCGGGTCGCCGGTCACCGGGTCAACGCGATCGACGGGCCCACGCCCTACTCCGCGTTCCCGTCGAACGTCTCCGCGAAGCTGCCGCCGAAGGCCCCCGACAAGATGGCCGCCGAGATCACCGCGACGCTTCGCAAGGTGCTCCCGTCCGGTCCGGCCGGCACGCTCGGCGGCACCGTGGTGATCGACTCCAACGACCTGGGGCGGGACGTCCTGGGACACGACACCAGCCGGCCGATCGAGTTCTTCGCCGAACTCTTCCGCGACAACCCGTTCGGCCAGGGCCGGCAGCAGACACCTGTCGCGGTGTGCGTCCACCGTCCCTGACCGGGCCGTGACTCGGCGACACCAGGTCGACACCCATCCGGCCCGGCCGCTGTCTCACTCCTCGCGGGCCGACCGCAGTCGGCGCAGCGCACCGAGCGCGACGTCGCGGTCTCCGGTGAACCACATCGGCGGCAGCGACGCGCGCAGGTAGTTGCCGTATCGCGCGGTGACCAGCCGCGGGTCGAGCACCGCCACCACGCCACGGTCGGTCGACCTGCGGATGAGCCGGCCGACCCCCTGCGCGAGCAGGAGTGCGGCGTGAGTGGCGGCCACGGACATGAAGCCGTTTCCTCCCGCCTCGTCGACCGCGCGCTGACGCGCCGAGGTCAGCGGGTCGTCCGGGCGCGGGAACGGAATCCTGTCGATGATCACGAGCTGACAGGCGTCACCCGGCACATCGAGGCCCTGCCACAGCGACAGCGTCCCGAACAACGACGTGTCCGGCTCGGCCGCGAACCTCCGGTGCAGCTCACTCAGCTGCCCCTCGCCCTGACAGAGCACCTCGACTCCCAGCCGGTCCCGCACCGCCGCGGCCGCCTCCTCCGCCGCCCGGCGGGACGAGAACAACCCCAACGTCGCGCCGCCGGCCGCCTCGACCAGCTCGCTCACCTCGTCCAGGACCCGCGGGGAGATCCCGCCCCGGCCGGGTGGAGCCAACCTGCGGGCGACGTAGAGGATCGCCTGCCGCTCGTAGTCGAACGGCGAACCGACATCCAGACCCCGCCATGGCAGCGGCTCAACGATGTCCTTGCCGCCCTCGCTCGCCGATCCGCCGTCCTGGTCGCCGGTCCGATCGGTCGCCGGCTCCCCGCCCGTCTCACTCCCGCCACGTCCCTTCCGGCCGGCCCCGTCCTCACCGTCCGGGATCCGGTCGACCGGACGCAGACCCACCGACCGGGCGGCGGAGTCGAAGTCCCCGCCCAGCTTCAGCGTCGCCGAGGTGAGGACGCAGGTCCGCTCGGAGAGCAACTTCTCCCGCAGCAGCCCCGCCACCGACAGCGGCGCGACCCGTAGCTCCGGACCACCCCGCTCACGTTCGGCCACCCACACCACGTCGTACGGCGACAACCCGCTGACGCGCTCGGCGACGTCGCGGATCTGCTCGACGTAGGAACGCGCCTGCCGGCGACCCGACTCGGCGTCGGAGTCCTTCTTCTCGCTGGGAAAGGCCGACCAGGCCGCGCGCGCGGAGTCACGGACCAGCGCGACCGCGGCGGTGAGCTCGGAGCTGGGGGTCTCCACCCTGCCCAGCGGGGCGGACGCCAGCGCCGAGCGCAGCGCCTCCCCCGCGTCCTCCAGCGGATCGGCCTCACCGCCCTCACAGAACGGCGTCGCCCGCCGGGCAGCGCGTTCGATCATGCCCGGGGAGAGCTCGGCCGAGGCGGTCCCGGTCACCCGGGCCGCGAGTTCGTGCGCCTCGTCGATGATCACCACGTCGTAGTCCGGCAGCACCGAGATGTTCTCCAGCGCGTCGATCGCGAGGAGCGCGTGGTTGGTGACGATGACGTCGGCCCCGTGAGCGCGCTCACGGGCGCGCTCGGCGAAGCACTCGGCGCCGTACGGGCACCGCTGCGCGCCCAGGCACTCCCGGGAGGACACCGCGACCTGTGCCCAGGCGCGGTCCTGGTGGGTGGGCGCGGCGTCCCGGTCCCCGTCGCCGCCGGTCTGCGCCTGCTTCGCCGCCCACGACCGAAGCTCCAGCACCTGCCGGCCGAGCGGACCGCTCGGCACGCGTTCCAGCAGTGCGCCCTGCTCGTCGGGCACACCGTCGCGGACGCGGTGCAGGCAGGCGTAGTTGTGACGTCCCTTGAGGATGGCGTACGACGGATGGCGTTCGAGCCGCTTCTCGATCGCCTCCGCGAGCTGCGGAAGGTCGCGCCCGACCAGCTGGGACTGCAATGCGAGAGTGGCGGTGGCCACCACGACGGGACGCCTGCCGCCCCCGGGGTTCAGGAACGCCGGTATGAGGTAGGCGAGGGACTTCCCGGTGCCGGTACCCGCCTGAACCACCAGGTGCTCGCCGGTGGAGATCGCCCGGGCGACCGCATCGGCCATCACCAGCTGGCCGGGACGCTCCATGCCGGCGAGCGCGTCGACGGCGTCGTGGAGCAACTCTCGCACGCGGTGGTCGGGACGTTGCTGGTCGGCGGAACCCCGCGCTGCGTCGGCCATCCCGCGAGGCTATACCGGCATGGTCCGGACCGAACCGACGGCACCGCACGGCCGGGACCAGGCCCGACATGCCACCGTCCGGCCCAACATGTCGCCGCCCGGCCCACAATGCCACGGCCCGGGCACGCGCCTACCGGTCTGCCGGATGTCCCCAGGATGTGGTGGGATCGCAGCATGACCTACGACGCCGTACCGCTCATCCCCCGCGCGGTCCTGTTCGGGAACCCGACCTACGCGAGCCCCACGGTCTCCCCCGACGGCACGCTGCTCGGCTTCCTCGCTCCCGAGGACGGCGTACTGAACGTCTGGGTCGGCCCGGTCGACCGTCCGCAGGAGGCGACGCCGCTCACCCACGACCGCGGCCAGGGCATCCGGGTCTTCGGCTTCTGCCACGACGACCGGACCTTGTTCTACCTCCAGGACGCCGACGGCGACGAGAACTGGCGGCTGCACCTGCTCGACCTCACCGACGGCCGCGAGCGGTGCGTCACGCCGTACGACAACGTCCAGGTCCGGGTGCTCGGCCACAACCGCTGGCATCCGACGACGATGCTGCTCGGCATCAACAAGGACCGGCCCGAACTGCACGACGTCTACGAGCTCGACCTGGAAAGCGGCGAGCTGCACAAGCGGATCGAGAACCCCGGCTTCGTGGGCTGGCTGGCCGACACCGATCTGGAGGTACGTGGCGCGGCCTCGGTCACCGAGGACGGCGGCGCGATCTACTACCTCACGGACGAGGCCAGCGACTTCCACCCCTGGCTGGAAGTGTCCGCCGAGGACAGCAACACCACCAGCCCGCTGGGCTTCTCCCGCGACGGCCGCACTCTCTACCTCGTGTCGTCGGTGGGGGTCAACGCCGCCCGGCTGGTCGAGGTCGACCTGGCCGCGGCCGAGCGGGAGGCTGTGCAGGGCGACGGACAGGGCGACGGACAGGGCGACGGGCAAGGGAACGGACAGTCGGCGGGGGGCAGCACGCAGAAGGTGCTCGCCGGCGACGACGCCTACGACGTCGGCGGGGTCGAGTTCGACCCGCGGACCAGGGCGCCGCAGGCGGTGATCTTCGACAAGGACCGCGAGGTCTGGGAGTACATCGACAAGGACTTCGGCCAGGCGGTGGAAGAGGTGCGCTCCGCGCTGGGGCTGGACGGCGAGCTCGGGATCACCCGCTCCGAACGCACCGAACGCACCTGGCTGGTGTCGTTGATGCCCTCCGACGGCCCGGTGCGCTACTACCTGTACGACCGGCCGACGAAGAGCCTGAAGTTCCTGTTCTCCCACAAGCCGGACCTCGCCGGCTACCCGCTGGCCCCGATGGAGCCGTTCGCGTTCACCGCCCGGGACGGGCTGGAGATCCACGGCTACCTGACGTTCCCACCCGAGGTCCCCCACCGCGACCTTCCGGCGCTGCTCAACGTCCACGGCGGGCCGTGGGCCCGCGACAGCTGGGGCTACAACGCCGAGGCGCAGTGGCTGGCCAACCGCGGCTACGTCAGCGTGGAGATCAACTACCGGGGCTCCACCGGCTACGGCAAGGCGTTCGGCAACGCCGGTGACAAGCAGTGGGGCCGGTCGATGCACACCGACCTGCTGGACGCCGTCGAGCACCTCGTGGGCCAGGGCCTCGTCGACCGCGACCGGGTGGGCATCATGGGCGGCTCCTACGGCGGCTACGCCGCACTTGCCGGCGCGGCGTTCACCCCGGAGGCGTTCCGCTGCGCGGTCGACCTGTGCGGGCCGTCCAACCTGCTCACCCTACTCAGCTCCATCCCGCCGTACTGGAAACCGCTGGTGGCGATGATGTACGCCAAGGTGGGTGACCCGGAGACCGAGAAGGACATGCTCTGGGAACGCTCCCCGCTGTCCCGCGTCGACGACATCGCCATCCCGGTCCTGGTCGCGCAGGGCGCCAACGACCCGCGGGTGAAGCAGGCCGAGGCCGAGCAGATCGTGGAGGCGCTGAAGGCGAAGGGGCTTCCGCACGAGTACCTCCTGTTCCCCGACGAGGGGCATGGCCTCGCCCGGCCGGAGAACCGCGAGATCTACTACGCCACGGCCGAGCGCTTCCTGGCCGAGCACCTCGGCGGGCGCACGGAGTCCTGACAGGGGCCGCGGCACACGCAACCCGGCAGCCGGGGTCGGCCGGTTACCCGACCGGCAACCTGGGCCTGGGACAGGCCCTAGCCGAGCGTCTGGACCAGGCCGACCACGATCGACACGACCCCGCCTGCCGCCGCGACCAGCGCCGCGATCGTGAACGCCCGTTGCCGGGAGTGCGACCTGGCGAGCAGCTCGGCCTCGGTCCGCGTACTGACGATCGAGGGGTCGGTGACCGCGAGCTCGCCGCTCTCGTCGTTGGCCTCGCCGAGAACGTAGACCAGGCGGCCCGGGCGCAGGACCCACTCCTCGTACTGATATCCGTCGGTGCCCGAGTCACCGGTCGGGATGCTCATGCGGAACTTCCCGAGTTGGAGGGTGGCCGTCTCGTTCCCGCCGGTGTCCCGCTCGAAGCGGTCGAGCACCTTCTGTGCTCCGTCGACCAGGACGTCGGCCGGGTACACGGTGACCACCCCGCTCGGGTCCCGCACGAGGAAGGACTGGCCGGAGGAGTGCTTGGACATGACCTCGGTACGGGTGACCCGCCGGGTGCCCCCCTTGCTGTCCCGCCGGGTCTCCCAGTACTTCCTGGTCACCACGTGCCGGTGCCACACGCAGTCGACGTTCGCGAGCTCGGACTTCAGCGGCCCGGCCTCACCGGCGCACAGCTGCCCGGTCACCTCGACCCGGTGGCGGAAGACGCCCGGACCGGCGGCCTGCACGGCGGCCTGCTGCAGGGCACCCAGCTCCTGTGCGCTCAGCGTCTCGGTGGTGATCATGGCGTGCTGCCTGGCCCGCGCGGCTCGCGCGAAGTACGCGCACACGATCCCGACGACCAGGACGACGACGCCCACGACGATCATTCGACTCCCCCGTGCGTTCCGCGAAACCCGGCTGATCCTAGTGTCCGACCGGATCACAGGGATACCGCTGGACGCGCGGGCATGCAGGCGGGGCGCGGGGATGAGAAGCTGCTGAGAATCAGGGACGTCCACCTGGCGCCCTTGCGGCGATCAGGCATGGTGGGGATATGGCCTTCGAGACCTCCCGGTGGTCCGACCGGCGCGGATCCGGTCGGACGCCCGACCCTGGTGTCACGGGTCTGAAGGCGCTCATCGGGCTGATCGCCCTGATGTGGGTGAGCGAGATCGCCGACCTGCTGCTCGGCCATCACCTGGACGCCTACGGCATCCAGGCGCGCGAGTCGGAGGGGCTGCTCGGCATCGCGTTCGCACCGTTCCTGCACGCGGGCTTCGGCCACCTGATCTCCAACACCATCCCGCTGCTGATGCTGGGAGCGATCATCGCGGTCGCCGGCGCCGCCCGGCTCCTTCTGGTCACCGGCCTGATCGCGCTGGTCAGCGGCTTGGGGACCTGGCTGACGTCGCCGCCGGGCTCGGTGACGATCGGCGCGAGCGGGGTGGTGTTCGGCTACGCGTCCTACCTCATCGCCCGCGGCGTGTTCAGCCGCAGCCTCGGGCAGCTGCTGATCGGCCTCGTGGTCATCCTGGTGTGGGGCGGTGCGTTGCTGGGCGGCCTGCTGCCCCAGGCCGGCATCTCCTGGCAGGGGCATCTCTTCGGCGCCATCGGCGGTGTGCTCACCGCCGGCCTGCTCAGCGACGGCCGGCGTGGGCCGCCGACCGTCGCGAGCTACCGCGGCTGAGGAGAGTCAGGCGGTGGCGAAGCCGTCCAGAGACGCCGCCAGTCCCGGGTCGACCCGGGCGCGCAACCGGGTGCCGTCGGCGGTGTGCTCGACCTCGATCACCTCGCCGTGCTCGTGCACCTTCGCCACCAGGTCACCTCGGGCGTAGGGGACGAGCGCACTCACCTCGACCTCCGGATGGGGCAGCGCGGCACCGATCATGTCCAGCAGCTCGGGCACGCCCGCCCCGGTACGGGCGGAGACCACCACGGACCGAGGCACCAGCGTCTGCAACCTGGCCAGCTCGATCGGGTCGGCCAGGTCGGCCTTGTTGATCGCCACGATCTCCGGCAGATCACCCGCCCCGGCCTCCGCCAGCACCTCGCGTACGGCGCTGATCTGGCCCTCGGGGTCGGCGTGCGCCCCGTCCACGACGTGCACGACGAGGTCGGACTCGGCGACCTCCTCCAGCGTCGACCGGAACGCCTCCACCAGCTGGTGCGGCAGGTGCCGGACGAAGCCGACCGTGTCGGTCAGGGTGAACAACCGCCCGTCGGGCGAGGTGGCCCGCCGGGTCGTCGGGTCCAGCGTGGCGAACAACGCGTCCTCGACCAGTACGCCAGCACCGGTGAGCCGGTTGAGCAGCGAGGACTTGCCGGCGTTGGTGTAACCGGCGATCGCGACGGAGGGTACGGCGTTGCGGCGCCGCTGCTGCCGCTTGGTGCTGCGGCCGGTCTTCATGCCCTCGATGTCGCGCCGGAGCTTGGCCATCCGGGTGCGGATACGGCGCCGGTCGAGCTCGATCTTCGTCTCACCGGGACCGCGTACACCGACACCGCCGCTGGCGCCGCCGGCACGACCACCGGCCTGGCGGGAGAGGTTGCCACCCCAGCCACGCAGGCGGGGAAGGAAGTAGGACAGCTGGGCCAGCTCGACCTGCGCCTTGCCCTCACGGCTCTTCGCGTGCTGGGCGAAGATGTCGAGGATCAGCGCGGTGCGGTCGATGACCTTGACCTTGACCCGCTCCTCCAGGTTGCGCAGCTGGGCGGGGCTCAGCTCACCGTCGCAGATCACGGTGTCCGCGCCGGTGGCGATCACCTCCTCGCGCAGCTCCTCGACCTTTCCGCGCCCGATGTAGGTCGCCTGGTCGGGTCGGCTGCGCCGCTGGATCAGCCCTTCCAGCACCTCCGCGCCCGCCGTCTCCGACAGGAGCTTCAGCTCGAGCAGGGAGTTTTCCGCGTCGGCGATGCTGCCACCGGTCCACACCCCGACGAGGACCACGCGCTCCAGCTGGAGGCGGCGGTACTCGACCTCGGTGATGTCGGTGAGCTGGGTGGAGAATCCGGCCACCCGCCGGAGGGCCTGCCGGTCTGCCAGGTCCATGTCGCCTGTCGCGGGGTCGTCCACCGGGAACTCCCGGTCGACCACGGTGAGGCGCAGTTCGGCGTCGTCTGCCGAGTCGTCCGCCGGTGCCGTCTGTGCCGTCGATGACGTCATGGCCGGACGGTCGGCGTCGGTGTGATCTTCGCGTCGTAGTGTCATACAACTCCAGTCAACGCCACGGGTCGGCCGTAGCTTCCCCAATCGTGGCACCTCGTAGGCCGTCGTGCATCCGGATATGTCGCGGCTGTGTCGATTCCGGTCTCACGGATCCGCCCGGATCGAGAAGTCCACGCCCAGCTGCTCCAGCGCGAGGTGACCGAAACCAGCCCAACCGGGCCGACCCGGGCCGCTTCGGTGGCACCGACGCGGACGTGCTCCCTAGAGTCCGGACGAGACACCGCCGGACAGGTCGCGGACATCGCAGACACTACCGGCAGTTCGCCGACCGTCGCCGACAGTGCGAACGGAACGAACCGGAAGGAAGCCTGGTGACCTCGCCCGAGCACAGCCCCGAACCCCTCGCCGCCCCGCCCTGGCAGGCCCCCGGAAGCGGGGGAACTCGGATCACCAGGGTTCGGACCATTCTCACCGCCCCGGAGAACATCACCCTCGTCGTGGTGAAGATCGAGACCTCCGACCCCGGGCTCTACGGCCTGGGCTGCGCGACGTTCACCCAGCGTGCCCGCGCGGTCGCCGAAGCGGTCGACTCCTACCTCGCTCCCCAGCTGGTCGGCCGCGATCCCGCCGACGTCACCGACATCGCCAACTCGCTGTTCCTGAGTTCGTACTGGCGGTCGGGCCCGGTCCTCAACAACGCGCTGTCCGGCGTCGACATGGCGCTGTGGGACCTGAAGGGCAAGCAGGCCGGGCTGCCCGTCTGGCAGCTGCTGGGCGGCCGGTGCCGCAGCGCCGTTCCCGTCTACGGGCACGCCTCGGGCCGGGACGCGGAGGAGGTGGAGGACGGCGTACATGCGTTCGCGGAGGACGGCTACAGGTACGTCCGCTGCCAGGTCGCGGTGCCCGGCGCGCTCACCTACGGCGTGTCCGGGGCGCCCGGCGCTCCCGACCGCGGACCGGTCGGCTCGGGCACCGGATCGACCAGGGCCGCACTGGTGCCGGACGCCTGGGATCCGGACTCCTACCTGCGGGTCGTACCGGAGCTGTTCGCCCACCTGCGCGACAAGCTGGGCGAGAGCGTCCACCTGCTGCACGACGTGCACGAACGGCTGAACCCGACGCAGGCGGTCCGGCTCGCCAAGGCGCTGGAGCCGTACGGGTTGTTCTTCCTGGAGGACCTGCTGGCGCCGGAGGACCTCGGCTGGCTGCCGACGGTGCGCGCCCAGGCCGCCACGCCCCTGGCGATCGGTGAGTTGTTCACCAATCCGGCGGAGTACGTGCCGTTGGTACGGGACCGGCTGATCGACTTCGTGCGCTGCCACATCTCCGCGATCGGCGGGCTGACGCCGGCCTGGCGCCTCGCCAACGCCGCGGAGCTGTTCGGGATCCGGACGGCCTGGCACGGACCGGGCGACGTCTCCCCCGTGGGGCACGCGGCCAACCTCGCCCTCGACCTCGCCGCGCCGAACTTCGGCATCCAGGAACAGCACGTGTTCAGTGAGACCGCGGCGGAGGTGTTCCCCGGTTGCCCGCAGGTGCGGGACGGTCACCTGTGGCCGAGCGACACACCGGGGCTCGGCGTCGACCTGGACGAGGAGCTCGCGGCGAAGTTCCCGCCGGTGGAGCCGCTGGTCAGGGACGCCTGGACGCGGACCCGGCTGCCCGACGGCACCGTGCAGCGTCCGTGACGGCCGAACTCACGGCCGAAACCGTGACCGGCCACTGACGACCGAACGCTGGGGAAGAAGCCGCGGAGCTCTTCCTCAGCGTTCGTGGTAGCTGGCGGAGCGGAGGAGGACGGCCGTCCGGGCGATCGCGGACCTCCGGGCGAAGGCAGACGCCTGGCGGGCCCGCACCTGCCGCAGGACGGCCCGACGCCGCTGCGCACGCAGCAGGTCCTCGCCGTCTGGGGGGCTGGTGGTGTCCATGCCCCGACCGTATCCCGGACCACCGACACACCGCCTGAGTCACAGGTCGGGCGTCGACTCCGTCTTCGGGAGGAGAAGAAGCCCGCGGATACTCAGGGGATGACCCAGGCCGACCCTGGCGCCGGCACTCAGGGCCGCTGCCGAAACCCTGCACTCGGGCAGGAACTCGGGCGGCCGTTCCGGCATCGATCGGGGGCGGGCCACTCCGGTGGCACCGCTCAGCCGAGCGCGAGGTCCAGCTCGCCGCGGGCAGTGAGAACGGCCGGGCCGGTCATCTCCACCGAGCCGTCGGGAAGCAGAGCGATCGAGAGAGTACCGCCGGGAACGTCCACGCGGTACGAGGCGGGGGCGGTCACGCCGTCAGCACGGGCCATGCTTGCCGCCACCGCACACGCACCGGTGCCGCAGGATCGGGTCTCGCCCACGCCGCGTTCGTGCACGCGCATCGCCGCGTGCCGGTCGCCCAGGCGTACGGCGAACTCCGCGTTCACTCCCTTGGGGAACACCTCGGCCGGGGTCCACACCGGCGGGTCCAGCAGGGCGCCCGGGTCGGCGAGGTCGTCGACCATCGCCACCGCGTGCGGGTTGCCCATGTCGACCGCCACCGCGTCCCACGTACGCCCGCCGGCCGACATCACCAGGCCGGTGGACTCGGGGAAGCCGGGCACACCCATCCCGACCGTGAGCTGTCCGTCGGCCTCGAACCGGACCGGCCGCAGGCCGGCCCTGGTCGCGACCGGCACCTCGCCGGCGCCGTCGACCAGGCCGCGGGTGCGCAGGAAGTGGGCGAACACGCGGACGCCGTTCCCGCACATCTCGCCCACCGAGCCGTCGGCGTTGCGGAAGTCCATGAACCAGTCGGCCGTGCCGGCGAAGGCCCGGCCGTCCTCGATCGCGTCGGTGCGCACGACCCGCAGGACACCGTCGGCGCCGACCCCGCGCCGCCGGTCACACAGCTGACGGATCGCCGCGGCGTCCAGGTCGGGGTGGAGGGTGCCGTCGGGGTCGAGGACGAGCAGGAAGTCGTTCTCCGTGCCGTGCCCCTTGACCCAGGCCACCGTGGACGTGCTCACCCGCGGACGTTCCTTCCTCTGCACCTGTGACTGTGCGCCTGTGACGGCGTACCGACTGCGCCTGCCGTCTGCCCGGCCCAACCCCTCGGCGGGCCGGGCAGACGTACGTCGGTCCCAGGCTACGGGGTCGTCCGGGTCACCGTGGCGCCGGAACGTGTCCGTGGTGGTGTCCGCCCGTGGGCAGGACGACCATCGCCGAGCCGCCGCCGCGGCGGGTGGGCTCGGCCACAGCCTCGACCGCGCCCCGCTGCCCGAACTGCAGGGCCGTCTCGGCGCCGATCTCCGGCACGGACTTGAACGTGTGCCCCTTGGCGGTCAGGGCCTTCCCCTCCGCGGAGGCGAGGAATGCCGGTTCGGCCTCGAGTGCGGTGTTTCGTGACGACGCGCGCGGTGCGGCCACCGCGTCCGGCAGGCTCATCCCCAGCTCGTAGCGGTTGACCAGGGTCTGCAGGACGGTGGTGATGATCGTCGCGCCGCCCGGGCTGCCCAGCGCGAGTACCGGCTGCCCGTTCTCGATCACGATGGTGGGCGACATCGACGAGCGGGGGCGCTTGCCCGGGCCGGGCAGGTTGGGGTCGGGCGCGTCGCCCTGGGTGGGCTCGAAGTTGAAGTCGGTCAGCTCGTTGTTCAGCAGGAAGCCGCGACCGGGCACGACCATGCCCGAGCCGCCGGTCTGCTCGATGGTGAGCGTGTACGACACGACGTTGCCCCACCGGTCGGACGCGGTGAGGTGGGTTGTGGACGGCCCCTCGTGCTGGTCGGCCGGCGCCACCGCGGCCTTCGCGCCGCAGCCCGCGGCGTATTCGCCGTCGGGCACGCCCGGTGCGACCGGCTTCTTCAGTACGGCGTCGGGCCTGATCTCGCAGGCGCGCTCGTCGGCGAAGCCCTGGGACAGCAGCGCCGGCAGCGGCACGTCGACCTGGTCGCGGTCGCCGACGTAGCGGTTGCGGTCGGCGAAGGCGAGCGCGGACGCCTCGAGGTAGGTGTGCAGCACTCCCACCTTGTCCTGGTGGCCGGGGTTCGCGGCCTCGATGATGTTCAGCGCCTCACCGACGGTCGAGCCGCCCGAGGACGGCGGGCCCATGCCGAACACGTCCATGCCGCGGTAGCCGACCTTGGTCGGTGCGCGCAGGGGCGCGTCGTAGGCGGCCAGGTCGCCGGTGGTCATGGCGCCGGGACGCACGACCCGGTCGGCGTCGGCGGTGACCGGCGGGTGCTGCACGGTCCGCGCGATGTCGGCGCCGAGCTCACCGTCGTACAACGGCTTCATGCCCTCGTGGGCCAGCATGCGGTAGGTGTGCGCGAGGTCGCGGTTGCGGAACACCGAGCCGACCACGGGCGGCGCGCCGTCGGGGAGGTAGAGCTTCCGGGTGGAGGTGAAGTCGTCGAAGACGTCGGCGTTCTCCTGGATCTGGGAGCGGAACGTGCCGTCGACCACGAACCCCCGCGAGGCCACCCTCGTGGCCGGCGCCAGCGCCTGCCGCAGCGACCAGGTGCCCCACTTGTCCAGGGCGCGGTCCCACGTCGCGGGCGTGCCCGGCACCCCGACCGACAGGCCGCTCACCCGGGCGTCCTGGAACGACAACGGCTTGCCCGTCTCCGGGTCGACGAACAGCTTGTCGGTGGCACTTGCCGGCGCGGTCTCGCGGCCGTCGATGGTGTGCACCTTGCCCGACTTCGCGTCGTAGAAGACGAAGAATCCACCGCCGCCGAGACCCGCGGAGAAGGGTTCGGTGACGCCGAGGGTGGCGGCCGCGGCGACAGCGGCGTCGACCGCGTTGCCGCCCCGGCGGAGGACGTCGATGCCCGCCCGCGTCGCGTCCGGGTCGACGGTCGCGACACCACCGCCGTAACCACGGGCAACCGGCGTCTTGGCCGGTTCGTTCCTCGGCTGGTGACCACGCGGCGGATCGGCGGCCGCGACCGGCCCCAGCGCCGCGGTGGCGACGAGCGCCCCCACCGCGGTGACGACGACGGATCGACGCATCGACTGCTCCCTTCTCGGCGACTCGGCGCCCCGGACCGTCCATGCGAACGGTCGGCACCGAACCACGGTGGCGAAGGTGGTTGATCATGCCAAAGATCGCGAGACTCGCACATCCGCCGCCGTGACGGCCGCCTCGTCCGAGGCTGTCACACCAGCCGTGCCGGCAGGGCGTCAGCCCAGGTCGGAGCAGTCGTCGGCAGCGCTGCCGGCAGCGGGGCCACCGGCCCGGCCGACGGCATGATCGGCAGCACGATTGACCAGATCCGGCGCGTCGTACGGCAGCCAGTGGATCCGCGGGTCGCGACGGAACCACGAGTCCTGCCGGCGCGCGAACCGCCGGGTCGCGCGTACTGTCGACTCCTTCGCCTCCTCTTCGGTGCACTCACCGGCGAGGTACGCCAGCACCTGGGAGTAGCCGAGCGCCCGGGCGGCGGTCAGGCCGGTACGCAACCCGGCCGCGTCCAGCCGGCGTACCTCCGCGACGAAACCGGCGGCCCACATCCGGTCCACCCGCTCGCGGATGCGTTCGTCCAGCACGTCCCGGTGCACGTCAAGGCCAACTTGACACACGTGCGGGAAGGCGTACTCGTAGGCGGGCAGGCTGGCGGTGAACGGCCGCCCGGTGAGCTCGACCACCTCCAGCGCGCGCACGATCCGCCGGGTGTTCGTGGGCAGGATCCCCGCGGCCGCGGCCGGGTCGACTTCGGCCAGCCGGGCATGCAGGTGTTCGGCGCCGACCCGCGCGAGCTCGTCCTCCAGCCGGGCCCGGATCGCCGGATCGGTGCCGGGGAACTCGAACCTGTCCAGGATGGCCCGGATGTACAACGCCGATCCGCCCACCACGACGGGCAGCACACCGCGGTCGTGGCAGTCGGCGATGGCCGACCGGGCCCGCCGCTGGAACTCCGCCACGGTCGCGGTCTCACCGATGTCGAGGACGTCCACCACGTGGTGGGGTACGCCGGCCCGCTCGGCGAGCGGCAGCTTGGCGGTGCCGATGTCCATCCCGCGGTAGACCTGCATCGAGTCGGCGTTGACCACCTCACCGTGCAGCCGCTGCGCGAGCGCGACGGCGAGGTCGGACTTGCCGGCCGCGGTCGGTCCGACGACGGCGAGCACCGAGGGCCTGGTCACGCGTTCGCTCTCCTTCTCCGGACGGCACGGCTTCTCCGGACAGCACGGCTTCTCCGGCGGGCTTCTCCGGTGGGCACGGCACGCTGACGGCGTGGTGTGCGGCCGGTTCGCCTCGGGTAGAACTCGCACCAGCGAGCACCACCCCGGACCACCACCGGACCCACCGGCCGGGGAACCCAAGTCCACCACTTCGGGGACCGCTCGCGAGCACCCGGGCCACCGGCGTCCCGGGCCGTCAGTCCAGCAGTCGCCAGTACGCGACGAAGTAGCCGACCCCACAGGGAGCCTCGTCCGCCAGAAGTCGGGGTTCGAGCCGGCGGCCGGCCGTCACCGCGGCGTCCGCCGCACCCGCCAGCACCTGCCAGGCCGCCCGGCCGGCAACCAGCAGCTCACGCGCCAGGTCGGGTCGAAGCCCCCGGAGTCCGTCGAGGTCACCTGTTCCCAGCGAGGTGGCCACCAGCGCGTCCAGCTTCGGTGCGCGCGGGTCGGCGGCTCCGGGGGCGTGCTGGTCGCGGCGCGCGGAGCCGTCGCCCATCACCAGCAGGCCGACGCGGCCCGTCCGCCCGGTGCCGGTGGTGGTGCTGCGGGTGGCGGTGCGGGTGGTGCTTGTCGAGGTGCTTGTACGGGTGGTGGTGGCGGCGAGGGTGGCGCCGAGGTCCGCGGCTCCGGCCGAGTCGTAGCAGTCGGGTACGCCGACGTAGCGGCGCTCCCCCGTGTATCCGCAGCTGTCCAGCAACCAGGCGCCGACGGTGTGCGCGAGCGGCAGCTCCGGCTTCGCCTCCTCACCGGGCCGTTCCGCGCCGCCGGCGGCGCTGGAAGCGCCTACCCGTACGTCGACGCCGTACGGGGCGAGCGATCCGGTCGCGGTGGTTCCCCAGGTGAGCACGGTGTCCGCGGCCGGCGCGGCACCCACACAGACCACCAGGTCCGGGCCGGCGGCGAGCAGTTGGCGTACCGCGGATCGGGCGGCCGACCGCACGCCGGCAAGCTCGTCGGCGTTCGCGCCGGCGAGTTCCGGGACCAGCAGCGGCGGGTGGGGGCACACGGCGGCGCCGACCACCTCAGGCAGATCGGGCACGGCGTTGGCCGGGATGTGGTGGACCGGGCGCCCCACGTCAGCTGATGCCGCGGCGCTTGAGGATCTCGTCGATGTCCTCGAACTCCGCGAGCGGGTCCTCTTCCTTCCCCTTGCCCCCCTTGGTGCCCTGCCGCTTGGCCGGCCCCTTGCCCTGCTCCACCTGCTTGGGCTTGCCGGCATCCTTCGCTGTGCCCGTCCGGCCGCTCCCGGCAGTACCGGCGGTACCGGCGGCGCTCGAACCGACGGCGCCCGAACCCGCGCGCGTGCCCGTCGAGGCACGGCCGGTCTCGACCTCGCCCGCTCGGGCGGCCTGGCGCCGGCGCATGGCCGCGGCCACCGGCAGGCAGATCGCCGCGACACCGAACAACGCGAGCCCGGACCAGACGTACGGACTGAACACGAACCCGCTCACCCACTTGACCAGCGCCGCGCCGACGGTCCAGAGCAGCCGGACCATGCCGGTGAGGTAGATCGCCATCGGCAGCACGGCCCAGCCGAACAGCCGGATGCCGGCGGCCGCGCCCCGGCGGCGGAACGCGAAGAACGCCGCGACCACACCCAAGGCGCTCAGTCCGGCGCAGACCGGGAACCAGGTCGCGTCGTCGTACATCGCATCCACCTTCCGTCGGGTCGGCCCACAGAGCAGATCACAGGGCGGACCGCAGGTCGGCCATGGTCGCAGACCGTGGGCCGCGGCACGAGTGCGGACGGGGAGAGTGGTCCCCGCCGGCCCTCCGTCCATCCTGCACCGAAGCCCCCCGGGAAGCACGGGGGATATCCCCAGGCTGACCCGGAAAGTCCGCCGACGGTGCGGAACTCCCCCGGCCGGCCTGGGGCGAACGTCACCGGGTCAGAACGGGACCGCGGGCAGGGTGACGTGCTCGGGCCGCAGCTCACCGACGTCGGCGGCGCCGAGCAGTTGCATGGTGCGGGTGATCTCGCTGCCGAGGATCTCCACGGCCCGCTGCACGCCGCGTTCGCCGCCGGCCATCAGGCCGTAGAGGTACGCCCGTCCGACCAGCACCGCGCGGGCGCCGAGCGCGCAGGCGGCCACGATGTCGGCGCCGGTCATCACGCCGGTGTCGATGTAGACCTCGGCCCGGTCGCCCACCACGTCCACCACCTGGGGCAGCAGCTGCAGCGGCACCGGTGCGCGGTCCAGCTGACGGCCGCCGTGGTTGGAGATCACCAGGCCGTCGACGCCGAGGTCGACCACCTTGCGGGCGTCGTCGACGTTCTGGATGCCCTTGACGACCAGCGATCCGGGCCACGCCTCCCGCATCCAGGCCAGGTCGTCGAAGGTCACCGTGGGGTCGAACATGTGGTTGATCAGCTCGGCCACCGTGCCCGGCCAGTCCGACAGGGAGGCGAACGTCAGCGGCTCGGTGGTGAGCAGGTTCAGCCACCACGCCGGGTGCATGCCCATGTCGAGGATGGTCTTCGGCGTGAGGCTGGGCGGGATCGTCATGCCGTTGCGTACGTCGCGCAGCCGGGCGCCCGCGACCGGCACGTCGACGGTGAGCACGAGCGTGGTGTAGCCGGCGGCCAGCGAGCGGTCCATCAGGTCCTTGCCGGCGGCGCGGTCGGTCCAGACGTACAGCTGGAACCACTTGTCGGCCTCGGGCGCGGCCGCGGCGACGTCCTCGATCGAGGTGGTGCCCATGGTCGACAGCGCGTACGGGATGCCGGCGCGCTGGGCGACGCGGGCCACGGCGGGCTCGCCCTCGTGCTGCATCATCCGGGTGAAGCCGGTGGGCGCGAACGCGAAGGGGTACGCCGACGGCCGGCCCAGGATGGTCGTACTCGGGTCGACCCTGGACACGTCCCGCAGGATGCTCGGGTTGAACTGCAGCCGGTGGAACAACGACCGTGCGCGGTTGAGCGTGACCTCGCCCTCGGCCGCACCGTCGGTGTAGTCGAACGGCGCCTTCGGCGTGCGCCGCCTGGCAGCCGTCCGCAGGTCGGCGATGGTCAGAGCGCGGTCCAGGCGCCGCTTGGTGGCGTCCAGCTCCGGCCGGCGGGTACGCACCAGCGGACGGAGCTCGGACCAGCGGGGCAGTCGGCGTTGCGTGGTCATCGGGGGGTTCTCCCTTGTCCGGCGGGACTCTTCGGTCGGGGCGGGTCAGCAGGTGAGGCAGCAGGTGGACCGGCTGGTGAGTCGGCTGCTGGGGCTGCCCGCGAGTCGGTGGGCAGGGCGAGCGCGCGGACCAGGCCCTGCCGGCCGACCTCCAGGTCGTCGGCGAGAGCACGCTGGGCCTTCTCGACGCCCCGGCCGAAGTTGGTCAGCAGCTCCTGGTGCAGCCGGGCGAGGCGGCCGGGGGTGAACTCCGGCCGGGCGAAGGCGAGCAGGAACTGCAGCTCGTCCTCGCAGGCGGAGTACGCGGTGAGCAGGCGGGGGTTGCCGGCCGCGGCGACCAGCGCGTGGTGCACGGCGCGGTGGGCGGCGGTGACGTCGTGCCAGGCGGCGGGCGGGCCGCCACGCCGATCACGAGGCTGATCACTGGGCTGATCACGGGGCTGATCACTGGGCTGATCACTGGGCCGGTCGACGGCTTCCAGGTCGGCGACGGCGGACTCCACCGGCGCCAGGTCGCGGCCGCCGGCGAGGGCGAGCCGGAGCGCCCCGAGCTCGATGACGGCGCGGTAGCCGAACAGCTCGTCCACCCGGTCGATGGTGAGGTCGGGTACGAACGCGCCGCGATGGCGTACGTGGGTGAGCAGGCCGGCGGTCGCGAGGGTTCGCAGCGCCGCCCGCACGGTGTAGCGGCCGGCGCCGAACTCCGCGGCCAGCTGCTCCTCCGACAGGTGCGCGCCCGGGGGCAGCGCTCCGTCGAGCAGCCGGGCACGCAGCACCTCCGCCACCTGCTCGGCGGCCGCCCGGCCGGCCTCGTTCATGGGCGGGATTGTGTCACAACGCGGAAGGGTCCGGAAACGCGAGATGGCCGGCCCCGGGCGAACCCGGGCCGGCCACCTACCGGCTCTGCTGTCGTACCGCCCTTTCGCCGCGACCGGCGACCAGGCGATCACGCGACCACCCGATCAGGCGCGGGCGAACCTCAGGGTGAGGATCTGGAACGGCCGCAGCGCCACCTCGACCGCACCGTCGGCGACCTCGCGGTCGGCCAGCGGACGCTCGAGCAGGTCGGTCTCGGTGACCGACGCGACACCGAACGACGTGGACACCCGAGCGGCCGCGCGGCCACCGTGCGCCTCGTACAGCCGGACGACCACGTCGCCGGACTGGTCCTCGGCCAGCTTGACCGCCTCGACCACCACGGCCGGGTTGTCCACCCGCACCAGCGGGGCGACACCCTCGGCACCGGTCACCGTGCGCGCCGGGAGGTTGATGCGGTAGCCCTCCTCGACCGCCTCGGCGATGCCGGCGCCGGGAACCAGCGCGTACGACAGGTTGTGCACGCCCTGGTCGGTCACCGGGTCGGGCACCCGCGGGGCCCGCAGCAGCGACAGCCGCACCGTGGTGGTGGTGCCGCCGTCCTCCTCGCGGACGTCACGGGTCACGTCGTGGCCGTACGTGGAGTTGTTGACCACCGCGTGGCCGTACCCCGGCTCACCCACCTGGATCCACCGGTGCGCGCAGATCTCGAACTTCGCGTTCTCCCACGAGGTGTTGGTGTGGGTGGCCCGGAACACGTGCCCGAACTGCGTCTCCGACGCGGACTGGTCGGCCCGCACGTCCAGCGGGAACGCGACCTTGAGGAACTTCTCCTTCTCGTGCCAGTCGATCTCGTTGTCGACGTTGACCTGGCACTCACCGACCCCGATCCGGATCGTCTGGCGGATCGTGGAGCCGCCGAACGAACGGGTCACGGCCACCGCGGCCTCGGTCCCCGACTCCGACACGACCTCGATCGAGTCGACGTCGGTGAGGTCGCGCACCTTGTTGCGGTAGAAGGGGTCGACGTCCCAGGCGTCCCAGAGGTTCGGGGTGTCGACGTGCAGCTGCAGCAGGTTGCCCGCCGCACCCGGCGCGATCGCCTCCCGGCCGGACTCCAGCTCCACGACGGAGCTGAGCAGGCCGCGCTCGTCGACGGTCACCCGGACCAGGCCGTTGTCCAGGACGACGGTGCCGCCCTCACGGCGTACGGACACCTCCGGCGCGTGCGAGGGGGCCCGCACGTCCGCGCCCATGGCGGGCACGCCGAGCCGGTCGTGCGGTGCGGCGTTGAAGACGACGGTGGCGTCGCCCTCGCCGGCCAGCGCCCGCTGGGCGCGCTCGATGATCGCCTCCAGCTCGACCCCCAGCCGGGCGTAGGTCTCCTCCGCCTCGCGGTGCACCCAGTGGATCGAGCTGCCCGGCAGGATGTCGTGGAACTGGTTGAGCAGGACGCCCTTCCAGATCCGGTCCAGGTCCTCGTACGGGTAGTCCGCCCGGCCGGCCACCGCCGCCGCCGCCGACCACAGCTCGGCCTCGCGCAGCAGGTGCTCGCTGCGGCGGTTGCCCTGCTTGGTTTTGGCCTGGGAGGTGAACGTGGCCCGGTGCAGCTCGAGGTAGAGCTCACCGACCCACACCGGCGCGTTGGAGTACTCGTCGTGGGCGCGCTGGAAGAACTCCGCCGGGTGCTCGATGGTCACCTTCGGCGAGGCCTCCAGGTCGGCCAGCCGCTCGGCCCGGCCGAGCATCTCCCGGGTGGGGCCGCCGCCGCCGTCGCCGTGGCCGAACGGCAGCAGCGACCAGGTGCCGCCGCCCTGGTCCTGGTAGTTGCGCTGGGCGCGGGCGAGCTCCTCGCCGGTGAGCTGGCCGTTGTAGGTGTCGGCCGGCGGGAAGTGGGTGAACACCCGCGTGCCGTCGATGCCCTCCCACCAGAACGTGTGGTGCGGGAACTTGTTGGTCTGGTTCCAGGAGATCTTCTGGGTCAGGAACCACTTGTTGCCGGCGAGCTTCACCAGCTGCGGCATCGCCGCGGAGTAGCCGAAGGAGTCCGGCAGCCAGACCGTGTCGGTCTCGATGCCGTACTCGTCCATGAAGAACTTCTTGCCGTGCACGAACTGGCGGGCCATCGCCTCGCCACCGGGCATGTTGGAGTCGGACTCGACCCACATCCCGCCGATGGGGATGATCTGGCCGGCCTCGACCGCGGCCTTCAGCCGGTCCCAGACCTTCGGGTGGTGCTCCTTCATCCAGGCGTGCTGCTGGGACTGGGAGAACGCGAACCTGAAGTCGGGGTGGTCGGCGGCCAGCGTGGTGACGTTGGAGACCGTACGGGCGACCTTGCGCACCGTCTCACGCAGCGGCCACAGCCAGGCCGAGTCGATGTGCGCGTGGCCGACGGCGGAGATCTGGTGTGCGCTGGCGTACGCCGGCTTGGCCAGCACCGGGGCGAGCTGCTCGCGGGCGAGCGCGGCCGAACCCGCGATGTCGTCGTAGTCGAGGGCGTCCAGCGCGCGTTCGAGGGCGCGCAGGATCTCCGGGCGGCGCGGCAGGTCGGTGGGCAGCTCGTGCATCAGCTGCGCCAGCACCTCGATGTCGCGCAGCAGGTGGTAGACGTCGGCGTTGAACACCGCGAGCTCGGCCCGGCGGATCTCGTACATCGGCTCGGTGCCGGCGGTGGACTTGTCGCCCAGGTCGGTCGGCAGGAAGCCGGACTGGATCACCGCGGGGTTGGCGGCCGCCTCGAGGTAGACCTGGAACGCCGCACCGCCCTTGGCCTTGGCATGCTCCGACGGCGAGACGCCACCGGCCGCGAGCCCGCTGATCGGGAGGTAGATGTTGTCGGGGTTGAGACCCTTGATCGGTTCGCCGTCGGGGGTGTAGGCGAGCCCCTCGGCGGAGAAGCCGGGACCGCCGCCGAAGCCGAGGTCGACGACCGCCTCCACCCGGAGGCCGTCCCACTCCTGCGGAACCTGCGCGGTCAGCCGGAACCAGCTGGTGCCCCACGGCGGGCCCCACTTGTCGCCGAGGGTGGCCGGCTTGAAGTCGGCCGCGAACGCTTCGGTGACCGGGACCGGCTCACCGGGGGCGTGCCACACCTCGATGTCGAGCGGAACGGTGTCGCCGTACAGAGCGGGGCGGAGCCGTTGCTGGAGAGCGCGTTCCAGCCGGGCTTCCACCAGCTTCTGGTCATCGTGCATGGGTCCTCCGAAGGAACCGGGAACGGTCACCCGGGGCCGACATATGGGAGCGTTCCCACATTCGGGCCGCCGGGCCAGGAATGTCTGGGGAGAGACGCTAGCCCAGCCGGGCCGAGCGGCCGCGCGGCGTCCACCGGCGGCAACCTCGGCGAACTTTCAGCGACCCGACGGCCACGGAGCGTGTCGGACCGGCGGGGTTCAGGGCGCGGTCGGCGGGACCGGTGAGACCGACGACACCGACGGCGCTGACGACACCGACACCGACGCCGAGAACCCGGCCGGGAGCGACGGAACCGGCGGGACGGACGCGCCGGTGCTCTCCCGCGCGATCAGGCGGTAGTCGGCGTACACCTCCTGCGGGCCGCCGTCGGCGTCGGCGTGCCCGGCCGCGCCGGTCAGCAGCTGCCGGTGCAGCAGGTCGACCGCGCACCCGGCGATCCGGCGCTTGTCCGGGGAGATGGTGGACAGCGTCGGCACACTGAACCGGCCGTCCTCGATGTCGTCGAACCCGATCACCGCTACGTCGTCGGGCACCCGCAGGCCGCGCTCGGCGAGCGTACGCAGGGCACCGAGGGCGAGCAGGTCGCTGAAGCAGAACACCGCGTCCGGCCGGGCGCCGGAATCCAGCAGCTCGGCCATCGCGGCGGCACCGTCCGCGCGGTGGAAGTGCGGCGTCGAGGCGACCAGCCGCTCGTCGTAGCCGACCCCGCCGGCGGCCAGCGCCGCGCGGTAGCCGCGCAGCCGCATCCGGGCCGTCACCCCGGCGGCGCTGCGCTGGGCGCCGATCGCCGCGACGCGGGTACGGCCCAGCTCGAGCAGGTGAGCGGTGGCCTCCCGGGCGGCGGCCACGTTGTCGATGAGTACGTGGTCGGCCGGCCCGTGGTGGATCCGCTCTCCCAGCAGCACCATCGGTGTGGCGTCGGTCCGCTCGGCCAGGTCGGCCGCGGTGAGGGCCAGCGGGCTGAGCACCAGACCGTCGATGAGCTGGTCGCGAATGCCGCCGATCACCTGGCGTTCGCGTTCGCGTACGCCGTCGGTCTGGTCCACCAGCACCGTCCAGCCGTGCGCGTCGGCGGCGGCGACCAGGTGGCGGGCCAGCTCGGCGAAGTACGGCACGTCCAGCTCGGGGACGGCCAGCGCGATCACCCCGGTGCGGCCGCGGCGGAGGTTGCGGGCGGACAGGTTGGGCCGGTAGTTGAGGGTGACGATCGCCTCCTCCACCCGGACGCGGGTCTCCGCCCGGACGTGGAGGTAGCCGTTGACGACGTTGGAGACCGTCTTCGGCGACACCCCGGCCAGCCGGGCGACGTCGCGCAACGTCGTACGCATCGCGTTCCTCCCGCCTGCTCCGCCTGCTGGTCCGCCGTTCGTGGGGACCCCATTGTGCGGGAACGCGAGCGTGTGGGGAACCCGGCCTAAGGGCCTGAGCGTCCTGCCCGGTCCCGGGCGAGGGCGTACAGCTCGTCGAAGTCGGCCAGCACCACCGGCCAGGTGCAGCGCACCGGCTCCGTCGACCGGTTGTACGTCGCGATGGCGCCGCGCAGGGTGTCGTCACCGGCCAGCCGGGCCACCGCGGCGGCGAGCTCGGCCGGCGAACCGCCGAGCAGGCCCTCCTTCTCCGAGACGACGAAGTCGGCCACGCCGCCGCGGTCGTACGCCACGACGGGTACGCCGGCCAGCCGCGCCTCCAGCGCGGCGATGCCGAACGACTCCCGGATCGCGGGGGCGAGGAACACGTCCGCCGACCCCAGCACCGCTCGCACCCGGTCGCGGTCCAGCCGGCCGGCGAGCTCCACCCAGTCCGTCATCGCGTGCCGGCGGAGGTAGCGGTCCATCAGCGGACGTGCCGGCCCGTCGCCGACGACGGTGGCGTACAGCGGCACCCGCCCGCCCAGCCCATCCAACTCCGCCCGGGCGGCGCGCAGGATCGCCAGCAACGTCAACGGCTGCTTGCGGGGGGCCAGCCGGCCGACGGCGACCACGTGCACGCCGGGCCGCCGCCCCGAGTCTCCCGAGTCCGCCGAGTCCCCCGGGTCCCCTCGGTCTCCCGGATCCGGCGGGGTACCCGGGCCGGCCGGCCGCCACTGCGCGGTGTCGATGCCGTTCGCGACCACCCGCACCGGCACCCGGTCGCCGACGACCCGGCGGATCGGGGCCGCCGCCGCCTCGCTCACCGTGGACGCCACCGCGGGCCAGCCCGTCCAGCCGGCGCCGGCGTCCAGGGCGCGGTACATGGCGCAGGTCGCGGGATCCCACATGCTGTGCACGGTCACCACGGTGGGCAGCCGGCGGCGGGCCGCCGCGCGTACGGCCGCCCAGCCGAAGGGCGAGACCGCGCCGACGTGCACGTGCACGACGTCCGGGCGCAGGTCGGCGTACAACCGGCCGACGTGCCGCCCGGTGCGCGGATGGACCGGCAGCTCCCACGGCAACGGCGCCACCACGCGGTGGACCGGCACGCCCGGGCTGCCGGACCGGTCCCCCGCGGCCGCCGCCCAGGCCGCGTCCCCGCCGGCGCCGCCGGGCGTGGCGGTGACCACCTCGACCCGGTGGCCGGCGCGGTGCTGCATCCGGGCCAGCTCGGCGAGCTGGATCTCGATCCCCCCGAGCCGAGGCAGGAAGCAGTCACTCACGTGTACGACTTTCACCACACGTCCCCCGTGTCGACGTTCGTCAGGGCGATCCTGGCCACCCTCGTTCCGGCTCGGACATGGACCCGGGCCGGCGGGTGTACCGTGACGGGCCCCGCACCGGCGTGCGCCGTTTCCGCCCCGCGTTTCCCGTCGGCCATGTCGTCTGCGTCATCCACTTCGTCCACGTCGTCCAGCCCTGTGCGCCGATCCGACCCGTCCATGAGTATCAGCACTGGCCCGCTCCGTCGCCACTGGAGGATTCCCGGAGATGTCCCTGAGGACACGGCGGTTCCGTACCCGCTCGTGCGAGGGTGGAGGGATGGGCCGCACCTGCGTGTTCTTCCACGCTCATCCCGACGACGAGGCGCTGTTCACCTCGGGCACCATGGCCCGGCTCGCGGCGGAGGGGCACCGGGTCGTCCTGGTGGTCGCCACGGCCGGTGACCAGGGGCTGGCCGCGCCGGAGTCGATCACCGCGGGTACGCCCGACGGCGGGAGCGTCGGCACGGAAAGCAGCAGCGTCGCCGCTCCGCGCCTCGGCGACGTGCGCCTCGCCGAACTCCGCGCGTCCGCGGCCGCACTCGGCGTCGCGCGGGTGGAGCACCTCGGCTACGCCGACTCGGGTTTGGACGGGCTGGCCGAACCCACGTGGGCACCGCCCTTCGTCCGCGCCGACGCCGACGAGGCGGCCGGGCGGCTGGCCGCGGTGCTGGCCGAGGAACACGCCGACCTGGTGACGACCTATGACCCGGCCGGCGGCTACGGCCACCCCGACCACGTGCGCGTGCACCAGGTGGGCGCCCGGGCCGCCGAACTCGCCGGCACGCCGACGGTGCTGGAGGCGACCGTCGACCGGGAACTGCTGCTGCGCGCGCTGCGCCTGGTCGGGCGGGTCTACCGCTTCCCGCCGGAGTTCGACGTGAGCGCCTTCGAGCGCGCGTTCGCGCCGCGGGCGGAGATCACCCACCGGATCGACGTACGCCGGTACGCCCGGGCCAAGCGGGCGAGCCTGGCCGCGCACGCGACCCAGGCCACCGGCGGCGACTCCGTGCGTACCGTCGCGGCGCTGCGCCGGCTGCCCGGGCCGTTGTTCCGGCTGGTGCTCGGCACCGAGTGGTACGTCCGGCGTGACCTCGCGCCGGGCACCCGGCTGACGCATCCGCTCGCCGACCTCCCCACGTTCCGCATCCCCGGTGGCGCGCGATGAAGGTGACCGGGTCGGCGTTCCACCGCCCGTGGGTACGCACCACGCTGTCGGTGGTCTCGATCCTGATCGCCGTCGGACTGGTGGCTGCCCTGCCCTACCTCGTGGGCATCGACTGGGGTGTCATCTGGGCGCAGTTCGCCCGGCTGAACGGCTGGGTCGTGGCCGGCCTGTTCGCGTTGTGGGGCCTCGGCCTGTGGGCGTACACCTGGGTGCTCACCGCCTCGCTGCCCGGGCTCAACCACCGCCAGGCGCTGACCCTGAACGCCGTCGGCAGCGCGGTGAGCAACCTGATGCCGTTCGGCGGGGCCGCCGGGGTCGCGGTCAACTTCGCGA
This sequence comes from Actinopolymorpha cephalotaxi, assembly GCF_013408535.1. Lineage (NCBI taxonomy): Bacteria > Bacillati > Actinomycetota > Actinomycetes > Propionibacteriales > Actinopolymorphaceae > Actinopolymorpha > Actinopolymorpha cephalotaxi. The sequence goes on along the minus strand of NZ_JACBZA010000001.1, from coordinate 1,381,863 downwards.
TGGCCCGGTCGTGGGGGTTCCGCAGCCACGCGATCGCGGTGTCCACGGTGGCCTCCGGCATCTGCAACGTGCTGGCCCGGTTCCTCCTGCCGGCGGTGGGGCTGCTCGCGCTGCTGGCGGCCGGGCACGTCCCCGACTCCTGGCTCGCCGTCCCCGTCGGAACCGCCTCGCTCGGGCTGTTCGGGCTGGTCGCCGCGCTGGTGGTCGCGCTGCGCTGGGACCGCGCCGCCGAGGTCGTGGGCCGGGCGGCCGACCGGGTGCTGCGCGTGCTCCCCCGCCGGATCCGGCCCGCCGACCACCAGGCCAGCGCCGCACTCGCCCGGCTGCGGGTGACGACCTCGGGGCTGCTGCGGACCTCGTGGCTGCCGATGACCCTCGGGATGAGCACCTACCTCGCGCTGCAGGCCGCGTTGTTCTGCGCCTGTCTGCTGGCCACCGGCGCCTACCTCGGCGTCGGCGAGGCCATCGCCGCGTTCGCGCTCGGGCGACTGCTCACCACCGTGGTGGTCACGCCCGGCGGGTTCGGGATCGCCGAGGCCGGCACAGCGGCGGTGATGATCCACCTGGGCGGGCCGGCCGGGCCGGTCACCGCCGCGGTGCTGTTGTTCTCGATGTTCACGTTCGTACTGGAGGTGCCGCTCGGGGCGGTGTTCTGGCTGCTGCGGTCGGTGTCCGGATCCCCCGCGAGGGGCGGGCGGCTGCGGCTGGTGCCGGCGCTCACGGTGCCCTCGACCGGTGCCGGCCGCCGTACCGAGAACGCCGAGAGCGTCGAGGGCGTGGAGGGAGCCGAGAACGCCGAGGATGTGGACGGTTCCGGCCACCCGGACGACACCGACCACGCCGACCACGCCGACCACGCGGGCCGGGCTCCGCGACGATCCGCCGCCGAACACTGACCGGCGCGCCGTCATCCGGCTGCTGCCTTCCTGCCCAGGGACGGCTCGGCTGCGAACGCGGGCGGGAAAGCGCTTTCGTACGATGGCTTCCGAACCTGTGCGCACACCTCGAACGCCGGTACGAGGAGGCAACGTGACCACCACCCCGCCGAGCACATCACCGGGCACATCCCCGGGGACGTCGCCGGCCGGCCACCGGCCGGTCCCACGCGTCGGACTGGTCGGCGTCAACGGCTACGGCCGCACCCACCTGCGCAACGCCGTCCGGCTGCAGGAGCAGGGGCTGCTGCGGCTGACGGGGTACGCCGACGTCGCACCGGACGCCGCCACCGTGGTCGCCGAGCACCTCCCCGCCCGGGGGTACGCCGGCCCGCCCCCGCGCGGCCATCGCACCCTCACCGACCTGCTGGCCGCCGGCCGTCCCGACATCGTGGTGCTCGGCACGCCGATCCCGCTGCACGCGCAGATGATCGAGGAGGCGTTCGCCGCCGGCGCGTCGGTCCTGGTGGAGAAGCCGCCGGTGGTGACCGTGCAGGACATCGACCGGTTGCTGGCCCGGCAGGGCTCCGGCGACGCTACCGACTCTGCCGACCCCGGCGACTCCGGCGACCCACAGGACTCCGCCGGTCCGCTGTGCCAGGTGGGCTTCCAGAACGCCCGGGCACCGGTCGTCCGCGCCCTGGCCCGGCTCGCCCGCGACGGCGCGCTCGGCGAGGTGGAGCACGTGGGCCTGGTCGGCCGCTGGTCGCGGGCCGACTCCTACTACGCGCGCACCGACTGGGCCGGCCGGCTCGTCCACCACGGCAGGTACGTCCTGGACGGCACGCTCACCAACCCGTTCGCGCACGGCCTGATGAACGCCCTGATCGTGGCCGGCGACCACGACGACGCCCCGGCCACACCGACCACGGTGCGGGCGGAGCTGTACCGCTGCCGGGACAGCATCGACGGCGACGACACCGCGAGTGTCCGCATCGACACCGCCGAGGGGCGCACCGTCGTCGCGGCGGTCACGCTGTGCGCACCGGCGCAGGTTCCGCCGTACGTGTTCGTGAAAGGCAGCCGGGCCACCGCCCGGGCGTACTACACGACCGGAGAACTCACCCTGGACTCCGCGCGGACCGTACGGCCGCCGGCGGCGGCTGTACGGGCGGTCGAGGCGCTGGCCGCCGACACCGCACGCGCCGGCCGTGCGCCGGGTGACGCCGGGTCGCCCGATCTGCTCGCGAATCTGGTCAATGTCGTCCGCGGTTACGAGGATCGGCTGCTGTGCCCCCTTAGGATGACCCGAGGCTTCGTCCTCGCCCTCAACGGCATGTACGAGTCCGCAGGCAGACCCGGCCCCGTCTCGCCACGCTGCACCACCGTCCATGACGAGAACGGCGAGCGCTGGGTTCACCTGGTGGGCGTCGACGACCTCATCGAGCGCTGCGCCCGCGACGGGCTGCTGTTCTCCGAGGCCGGCGCCGGCTGGGCCTCGCCCACCCGCGCGTTCTCTCTCGCGAACTACCGGGACTTCACTTCCTTCTCATGCTGATGGACCGCTATCGCATCGTCGCGCGCCACACCGTCCGGCGGACCTCCGCCGACCCGCTGGAGCCGCTCACCGTCGGCAACGGCGAGTTCGCCTTCACCGCCGACGTGACCGGGCTGCAGACGTTCCCCTCGTTCCACACCGACGGCATGCGCCTCGGCACCCAGGCGCAGTGGGCCTGGCACACCGCGCCCAACCCGGAAAGCTACGCGCTGGAGGAGTCCTTCGAGGACTACTCCACCGCGGCCGGCCGGTCGGTGCCGTACTCCACCACCGGCCCGGACTTCGGCGACCCGTCGGCGCACTCCCGCGCCAAGCTGGCCCGCCAGTGGCTGCGGGAGAACCCGCACCGGATCGACCTCGGCCGGATCGGGTTCGTGCGCCCGGACGGGCAACCGCTGCGGCTGTCGGAGCTGGGCGCGATCAGCCAGCGGCTGGACCTGTGGCGTGGCCGGATCGAGAGCCGGTTCGAACTGGACGGCACACCGGTGGAGGTGACGACGGTCTGCGACCCCGAGCTCGACCTGCTCGCCGTACGCGTCGAGTCGCCGTTGCTGGCCCGCGGCGAGCTCGCGGTGGGCACCCGCTTCCCGTACGCCGTGGGCGACTGGAGCGAGCCGTGCGACTGGGACTCGCCCACCAGCCATCTGTCCGAGGTGCAGGTGCGCGGCAACCGCGCCGACATCCGCCGGGTGCTCGACGACGACGTGCACCACGTGGCGCTCGCCTGGTCGGCCGGCGCGGCGCTGAAACAGCTGGGCCCGCACGAGTTCGTCGTGCACGCCGACGGCGTGGGCGTCCTCGAGCTCACCGTCGGCTTCTCCCCCGCGCCGGTCGAGCAGGCCCCGACGGTGGCCGCCGTACTCGCCGCGGCCGAGGTGTCCTGGACGGAGTTCTGGTCGACCGGCGGGATCGTCGACCTGTCCGGCTCCACCGACCCGCGGGCGGAGGAGCTCGAACGCCGGGTCGTTCTGTCGCAGTACCTCACCGCCGTCAACTGCGCGGGCTCCACCCCGCCGCAGGAGACCGGCCTGGTCACCAACAGCTGGCGGGGAAAGTTCCACCTGGAGATGCACTGGTGGCACTCGGCCCACTTCGCGCTCTGGAACCATCCGGCGCTGCTCGAACGCAGCCTCGGGTGGTACGACAGGGCCCTCGCCGCCGCCCAGGAGACCGCCCGGTTGCAGGGCTACTCCGGCGCCCGCTGGCCCAAGCAGGTCGGGCCGGAGGCGAGGGAGAGCCCGAGCGACATCGGCGCCCTGCTGGTGTGGCAGCAGCCGCACCCGATCTACTTCGCCGAGCTGGTCTGGCGGCGCCGGCCGTCCCGGCGTACGGCCGAGCGGTTCGCCCGGCTGGTGTTCGAGTCGGCGGCGTTCATGGCGTCGTACGCCACCTGGGATCCGCGGCGGGAACGCTTCGACCTCGGGCCGCCGGTGGCGTCGGCGCAGGAGAAGGCATACCCGCTGCGCCGGGAGGCCCGCAACCCCGCGTTCGAGCTGGCGTACTGGCGATGGGGACTGCAGACCGCACAGGTGTGGCGCGAACGCCTCGGCCTGGCCCGCGTACCCGCGTGGGACGCGGTGGCCAAGCACCTCGGGCCGCTGCCCGAACGCGACGGCCGCTACGTCGAGCTCGAACACCCGGTGACCGAACGCGAGGGGCACCCGACGATGGTGGGTGCGCTGGGATTCGTGCCCGACGTGGGCCTGGCCGACGCCGACCGGATGCGGGCCACGCTGCGCGACGTGCTCGACCGCTGGGAGTGGTCGGACACATGGGGCTGGGACTACCCCCTGCTGGCGATGACCGCCTGCCGGGTCGGCGAACCCGACCTCGCCGTGGAGGCGCTGCTGCTGGACACGCCGAAGAACCACTACCTCGGCAACGGCCACAACTTCCAGCGTCCCGGGACGCTGCCGCTGTACCTCCCCGGCAACGGCGGTCTGCTGTACGCCGTGGCGATGATGGCGGCCGGCTGGGACGGCGGCCCCGAGGGCCCGGCACCCGGATTCCCCGGCACCGGCTGGCAGGTGCGCTCGGACAACCTCGCGCCCGCGCCCTGAGGTGGTGGCGGGAAGCCCGCGTCAGCGACGGACGCTCGGCATCCCCAGCAACACTCCGGACGGAGTAACCGACGGGTCCGCGGCGCCGGTGGCGCCCGACTGCCGCGCCGACCACAGGTCACCGGCCCGGGTGGGCCGGACGTCCAGCAACGGGCCGTCGGCGACCAGGTGGTGCGGCGCGGCGTAGGTCACCTCGACCTTCACCAGGTCACCGGGGCGTACGCCGGTCAGGGCGGCGCCACCGGGACGGCCGCCGGAGAAGTGCACCAGCCGGTTGTCCCGCGCGCGCCCGCTCATCCGGTCCGTGGCGGCGTCCTTGCGGCCCTCGCCCTCGGAGACGAGCACCTCGACCTGGCGTCCGACGAGCGCGCGGTTCTCCGCCCAGGCGATCTCCTCGACCACCTCGACCAGGCGTTCGTACCGCGCCTGGACGACCTTCTTCGGCACCTGGTCGGGCAGCGTCGCCGCGGGCGTGCCCGGCCGCTTGGAGTACTGGAACGTGAACGCCGCCGAGAACCTCGCCTCCCGCACGACGTGCAGCGTCTCCTCGAAGTCCTCCTCGGTCTCGCCCGGGAAGCCGACGATGATGTCGGTGGTGATCGCGGCGTCCGGCATCGCCTGCCGCACCTTCGCCACGATGTCGAGGTAGCGCGCCTGACGGTAGGAACGCCGCATCGCCTTCAGCACCCGGTCCGAACCCGACTGCAGGGGCATGTGCAACTGGTGCATGACGTTGGGTGTCTGCGCCATCGCGGCGATCACGTCGTCGGTGAAGTCGCGCGGGTGCGGGGAGGTGAACCGCACCCGCTCCAGGCCGTCGATGTCCCCGCACGAGCGCAGCAGCTTGCCGAACGCGAACCGGTCGCCGAACTCCACGCCGTAGGCGTTGACGTTCTGGCCGAGCAGGGTGACCTCGAGGACACCCTCGGCGACCAGCGCCTGAACCTCGGCGAGGATGTCGCCGGGCCGCCGGTCCTTCTCCCGGCCGCGCAGGGCCGGCACGATGCAGAACGTGCACGTGTTGTTGCAGCCGACGCTCACCGCGACCCAGGCGGCGTGCTGGGACTCCCGGCGCGAGGGCAGGGTGGACGGGAACGTCTCCAGGTAGTCCCTGATCTCCACCTGCGCCTCGCCGAGCACCCGCGACCGCTCCAGCAGGGCCGGCAGCGAGCCGATGTTGTGGGTGCCGAACACGACGTCGACCCACGGCGCCCGGCGGACGATCTCGCCCTTGTCCTTCTGTGCCAGGCAGCCGCCGACGGCGATCTGCATGCCGGGGCGTTCGGCCTTCGACGGCGCGAGGTGGCCGAGGTTGCCGTACAGCTTGTTGTCGGCGTTCTCGCGTACGGCACAGGTGTTGAGGACGACGACGTCGGCCGGGTCGCCGGTGGCCGCGCGGACGTACCCCGCGTCCTCCAGCAGTCCGGACAACCGCTCGGAGTCGTGGACGTTCATCTGGCACCCGAAGGTGCGCAGCTCGTACGTGCGCGTGCCGGAGGCGTCGACGGCAGCGTCGGGTGCCGGGGATTCGATACGGTGCGTCATGACCGTCCAAGGGTACGGCGCACCGTGCGCGCGGGCGCGGGGGCAGGCGTCCCCCGCCGGCGGTACTGCTCCGGACCCGCGGCGATCGGCTGTCGAATTGCCCGGGTTCGACGGCCGAACAGCCGTTAGGCCCACTACGTCCGGTGCGTCGGGGCCCGGCCGGAGCCACCGGAGGACACCGGCGGCGGGCCCGCGGACGATCATGGGCGGCCACTGATGATCGTCATGTTCCAGTCGGGCTACAGACCGGCGGGCGGTCTCGCGCCAGAACTCGAAGGAAGGTACCTTCCCCGCATGACAGACACGAGCGAGCGACCGCCCTCGCCCGGCGCGGCCTCCGCACGCCCGCTGGTCACCATCGAGCACGTCGACAAGCACTTCGGTGACCTGCACGTGCTCCAGGACATCAACCTCACCGTGCACGCCGGTGAGGTCGTGGTGATCATCGGGCCGTCGGGGTCGGGCAAGTCGACGCTGTGCCGGACGATCAACCGCCTGGAGCCGATCGACTCCGGAGAGATCCGGCTCGACGGCCAGCCGCTGCCGGAGGAGGGCAAGAAGCTCGCCCAGCTTCGCGCCGACGTCGGCATGGTGTTCCAGTCGTTCAACCTCTTCCAGCACAAGACCGTGCTGGACAACGTCACCCTCGGCCCGATCCGGGTCCGCAAGGTCGCGAAGGCGGAGGCCGAGACCAGGGCCCGGGCGCTCCTGGACCGGGTGGGCGTCGGCAACCAGGCCGAGAAGTACCCCGCACAACTGTCCGGCGGACAGCAGCAGCGGGTGGCGATCGCCCGCGCCCTGGCGATGGAGCCGAAGGTCATCCTCTTCGACGAGCCCACGTCCGCGCTCGACCCGGAGATGATCAAGGAAGTCCTCGACGTGATGGTCGACCTCGCCAAGGGCGGCATGACGATGGTCGTCGTCACCCACGAGATGGGTTTCGCCCGCAGCGCGGCCGACCGGGTCGCGTTCATGGCCGACGGGCGGATCGTCGAGGAGCGCACACCCGAGGAGTTCTTCAACAACCCCCAGTCGGCACGGGCGAAGGACTTCCTCTCCAAGATCCTCCAGCACTGAATGCCCAACCCGCACACGCAGAACGCCGCGCCCACCGGACCTGCCGGGACCATACGCAAGCTGGGGTTGCGGGCCACCATCAGAAAGGGACGTCATGCGTAAGAGCAGTCTGCGGTTGCTCGGAGCCGGCCTGGTAGCCGCGCTGGCCCTCACCGCCTGTGGAAGCAGTGGCGGCGGCCAGACGGACGTCAAGGTCGCCGAGAACCCGAAGTTCCCCGCCGGTTCGTCGATGGAGAAGTTCGCCAAGGCGAAGAAGATCAAGATCGGCATCAAGTTCGACCAGCCGGGCATCGGCTACAAGAAGCCGGGCACCGACACTCCCACCGGCTTCGACGTGGCGATGGCCGAGATCATCGCCGGCGGCATGGGCATCGAGCCCAAGAACATCGAGTGGGTCGAGACCGTCTCGAAGAACCGCGAACCCTTCCTGCAGAAGGGCACCGTCGACCTCGTGCTCGCGTCGTACTCCATCACGCCCGAGCGTCGCCAGGTCGTCGGCCAGGCCGGCCCGTACTTCGTCACCGGCCAGGGCCTGCTGATCCGCAAGGACGACAAGTCGATCAAGTCCGGCGCCGACCTGAAGGGCAAGAAGGTCTGCTCGGTCACCGGCTCGACGTCGCTGAAGCAGGTCGAGGAGAAGTACGGCGCCAACCCGGCTCCGTTCGGCTCCTACTCCGAGTGCGTGACCCAGCTGAAGAACAAGTCCGTGGACGCGGTCACCACCGACGAGGCGATCCTGCAGGGCTACGCCGCCGAGGACAAGGACCTGGTAACGGTTGGCAAGCCGTTCACCGAGGAGCGTTACGGGATCGGCTTCAAGAAGGGCGACACCGGAATGTGCAAGTACCTCACCGACAGCATCAACAAGTCGGTGTCGGACGGCGACTGGAAGAAGGCGTTCGACGCCACGCTCGGCAAGGCCACCGACGTGAAGGCGCCGGCCGCGCCCAAGCCGGACCCCTCCTGCCAGTGAGCATCGGTCTGCCCGGCGCGCGGCCCGAGTGCCCGCGCCGGGCAGACCTGTGTCGCCCACCCGTCCGCTTCTCCGGGCGCCAACCAAGGGAGACCAGCCCGACGTGAACGTGCTGATCGACAACCTGCCGAAGATCATCTCCGGCTTCTGGCTCACGGTCCAGCTGCTCGTCGTCTCCGGGATCGTCGCGACCCTGCTCGGCACTTTGCTGGCAGGGATGCGGGTCTCCCCGGTGCCGGTGCTGCAGCGCGCGGGCACGGCGTACGTCACGGTCTTCCGCAACACCCCGCTGCTGATCGTCTTCCTGATCATCGTGACCGGGCTGCCGGCGGTCGGGCTGCAGTACAGCTTCTTCGTCCGGGCGATCATCTCGCTCTCGCTCTACACCTCGGCGTTCGTATGTGAGGCGCTGCGTTCGGGCATCAACGCCATCCAGGCCGGGCAGGCCGAAGCGGCCCGGGCCATCGGCATGACGTTCGGGCAGAGCCTGCGGCTGATCGTGTTGCCGCAGGCGTTCCGTGCCGTCGTGCCGCCGCTGGCGAGCATCCTCATCGCCCTGACCAAGAACACCGCGATCGCCGAGGTGTTCGGCGTCACCGAGGCGAGCTACCAGCTCGACTCGCTGGTACGCGACTTCCCGACCGCCCTGTGGTGGCTGTTCGCCGGCATCGCGTTCGGCTACATGATCATCGTCTTCCTGATCGCCGGCGGCGCCTCCCTGCTCGAACGACGTTGGACGGTGACCCGATGAGTACAGTCCTCTTCGACGTACCCGGCCCGGTCGCCCGGCGCCGGCACCGCATCGGCGGGGTGATCGGTTCGATCGTCCTGCTCGCCCTGCTCGGGCTGGTGCTGTGGAAGCTGTGGGCGGCCGACCAGATCACCCCCAAGGCGTTCGAGCCGTTCACCGACCCCGACATCCTGCGCGGGCTCGGCGAGGCGATCCTCACCACGCTGACCGCGGCCGCGGTCGCCATCGTGCTGGCCCTGGTCTTCGGTGCGGTCTTCGCGGCCGGGCGGCTGTCCGACCACGCGATCCTGCGCTGGCCGTCGATCGCGGTGATCGAGTTCTTCCGCGCCATCCCGCTGGTGCTGCTGATCCTGGCCATGTTCCTCGGCTTCGGCGACGTGACGGGCCGCTTCTGGGCGCTGGTGCTGGCCCTGATGCTCTACAACGGGTCGGTGCTCGCGGAGGTGTTCCGCGCCGGGATCAAGGCGGTGCCGCGCGGGCAGTCGGAGGCGGCGTACGCGCTCGGCCTGCGCAAGAGCAGCGTGATGCTGCTGATCCTCGTACCCCAGGCGATCACCACGATGCTCCCGGCCATCATCAGCCAGTGCGTGGTGGCGCTGAAGGACACCGCGCTCGGCTACATCATCAGCTCCCAGGAGCTGGCGTCGTTCACCAAGCAGGTCATCTCCGGCTACAACAACCCGATCGCGGCCGGCGCCATCGCGGCCGCGGTCTACATCGTCATCAACTACACGCTGTCCCGGATCGCGCAGTGGCTGGAGGCGCGGCAGCGCCGGAGGGGACGCGCCGTCGTCCCGCTGGCCAGCACCCCGGCCGGCGATCCCAGCGGCGGCGTGTCCGGCGGTGTGTCCGGCGACGGCTCCGGCCCCACGCGCTGACCCTGGTCGTCGCTGAACCCGGTCGTCGCTGAACCCGGTCCGGCCCGCTGAGCCTGGCGGGCCGGTCGCCGGTCAGAGCGCGGTCTCGGTGGCCCGGGTCTCCCGGATCACGGTGACCCGGATCTGCCCGGGGTAGGTCAGCTCGGTCTCCACCCGCTTGGCGATGTCCCGGGCGAGCACCTGCGCCTGCAGGTCGTCGATCTCGGTCGGGACCACCATGACGCGGACGTCCCGCCCGGACCGCATGGCGTGCACGGAGGCCACGCCGGGGTAGGACCGGGCGATCTCCTCCAGCCGCTCCAGTCGCTGGACGTACGCCGCGAGCGACTCCCGGCGGGCACCGGGCCGGCCGCCGGAGATCGCGTCCGCGGCCTGGGTCAGCACCGCCTCGACCGTACGCGGCTCCACCTCGTCGTGGTGGGCCTCGATCGCGTGCACCACCTCCGGGTTCTCCCCGTGGGTTCGGGCGAGCTCGGCGCCCACGATGGCGTGACTGCCCTCGACCTGGTGGGTGAGCGCCTTGCCGATGTCGTGCAGCAACCCGCAGCGCCTGGCCAGGGCCGGGTCCAGCCCGAGCTCGGCAGCCAGCATGGCCGCGATGGACGCCGACTCGACCAGGTGCCGCAGCACGTTCTGGCCGTACGAGGTACGGAAGCGCAACGTGCCGAGCAGCCGGACCAGCTCGGGGTGCAGGTCGGTCAGCCCGGTCTGCGCCACCGCGTCCTCCCCCGCCCGCAGGCAGGTCTGCTCGACCTCGCCGAGGCTTCGGACGTACAGCTCCTCGATCCGGCGGGGATGAATCCGCCCGTCGAGCACGAGGTGCTCCAGCGTCATCCGCCCGACCTCGCGGCGGACCGGGTCGAAGCAGGACAGCATGACCGATGCCGGGGTCTCGTCCACGATCACGTTCACGCCGGTGATCTGCTCGAAGGCGCGGATGTTGCGCCCGTCCCGGCCGATGATGCGGCCCTTCAGCTCGTCGCTGGGCAGCTGCAGCGTCGTCACCACCGCCTCGGTGGTCTGTTCGGTCGCCAGCCGCTGCACGACCGTGGTGATGATGGCCCGGGCACGCCGGTCGCCCTCGTCGCGCGCCCGGCGCTCCAGGTCGCGGACCGTCAGCGCCGCCTCGCGCTTGGCCTCGTTCTCGATGGAGCTCACCAGCTGGGCCCTGGCCTGGACGGCGGTCAGCCCGGCGGTGCGTTCCAGTACCAGCCGGCGCTCGGTCTCCAGGTCGGTGAGCGCGGCCCGGCGAGCGGTCAGGGACTCCTCGGCAGCGGACACCGTACGGGCTCGGGCCTCCAGCTCGCGTTCGGCCAGGTCGAGCCTGGACTCGCGTTCGGTGAGCCGGCGGTCGCGGCGGTCGAGGTCGTCGGAGCGGGCCCGTAGTTCCTCCGGCGGTGGAGTCGCCGCCGGACCGGCGGCGACGGCGGACGGCGTTCCCGGCTGCGTTCCGGGCCGGATTCCCGGCTGCGTTCCCGATTGGGCACGGGTGGTGGCCCACCAGGACCACGCGGGACGGAGGAGGGCACCGAGGAGCACGAGGACGGCGAGCCCGACGAGCAGCAGGGCGACCTGGACGAGGGACCACATCAGGGCAGCTCTCCCTTCCCCGACCGCCACCTCGGGCGGAACCCGCCGGTGGAGGTCTGGCGTGGAAGGGATCGGTCCGCGCGGCCGGGCCGGCGGCCGGGCGGCGACCTTGCCGCGGGCCCCGGAGCCGACGGGTCAGGTCGTCATCCCCGGCCGACCTCACCTGACACGAGAATCGGTGACGCGGAGTTGTCACTGGTCCGGCTTTCGAGCCGGTCGACGGTGATGGTCTCGGTGGTCTCGAGGAAGTTGCAGGTGAGGCTCGGTCCGGCGGATGCGAGTGGCGGCGACGACGACTGACGCAGAGTGATCTCTTCCTGCTCTGGAGGCTAAGTCGCCGTACCGGGCCGGTCAAGGACGGTGGACAAGGGCGGCCGTCCGGCCCGTGCAGGGGCGGGCGAGAACCGGTCGTCCCGAAGTCGTCCCAGGGTGTGTCGCGAAGTGACCGCCTGACTCGTGGCCCACTTCGCAACACCCTAGAAGAAGTCGCGGGACCAGGGCAGGCGGCCGGCGAACACCCGGTCGAGCGCGGCGAGGTCGGCTGCCTCCCCACCGGCGACCAGTCCGAGCCGGGCGAGCCGGTGTGCGGACGCCCAGCCGGTGTAGAGCGAGGCCAGCCGGCCGATGCCGAGGCGTACGTCACCTCGTCCGCCGGGCTCGAGGCGGCCGGCGCCGTCCTTGACCCGCAGCACGTGCGGGCCGGTGTTCCACCTGGCGATCGGGTCGTCGAGGTGGAGATGAACCTCGGCGGTGACGTCCGGGGCGTAGCCGCGGGCAGCGACCGCGCCGGCGGCGTCCACCAGCCGGGTCATCCAGCACCAGCCGCGGTCGACCGGGCGCAGATCGCGTTCGCCGACCAGCATCGGCAGCGCGGACTGGGGCGGCGTCACCAACGTCACCGTGCCGGCCACGGGGTACTGCGCGGCGAGAACGCGCAGCAGTGCGAGCTCACTGGCCAGGTCGGCGGCCAGCGACTGGAGCACGGTGATGGTGTAGAAGCCGCGGTTGTCGTCCGGGTCCGTACGACTGGTGACGAGCAGGCCGGTGATCCGGCCATCGGTCTCCGCGACGTATCCCTCCTGGATTCCGGGATGGCCGAGGAGCCTGCGGAAGCCGAACTCCGGGCCGTGGGACAGGTTGCCCGGCTCCTCCCGCGACACCTCCTCGTGGAGTTCGCGGATCGCGGGCAGGTCCGCCCCGGTGGTGGGCCGCACCTCGACCTCGCGGTCGGGTCTGGGGAGGGAGGTGAGTGCCCGCAGGTCGATCCGCTGCTCGGGATAGCTGCCGGCGACCTCCCAGCCGTTGCGGCGGTAGAGGGTGTGGTTCATCGGATAGAGCGAGGACACCACTTCGCCGCAGTCGCGCATCGACCGGATCGCCTCGTGGACGAGGGTGCTCGCGACTCCCCTGCCGCGGGCGTCGGGCGCGACGGCCACGCCGGACACTCCACCCATCGGCACCCGGCGTCCGCCGAACCACTGGCCGAGCTCCCACACCGCCAGCCGTCCCACGATCCGCTCGCCCTCGGTGGCCAGCAGCCGGCGGTCGAGAGGATTCGCGGCCCGGTCGTTCGTGTCGTCGTAGGGAGCCGGACGTGCCGCGAACGCCAGTTGACTGAGGTCGTGAAGGGCCTGCCGGTCGTCGTCGCGGGCGGTCCGCACCTGAAGCGCCATGGCTCGCACGCTAGCGCCGACCTCGCGGCGGCGGTGACCCGGGCGGATCACCGGCCGGTTCAGGCCGTGGGTACGCCTAGGGACGAGTCCTACGGACCCGCGGTCTCCATCGAGTCGGCGGCACCGCTGAACTCGGCGACGGCAGCGCGGTGTTCCTCGTCGGACTCCCCCTCCAGTGCCTCCCGGACGACCCGCGCGGCGAGCCCCGGCGAGTAGCCCTTGCGGGCCAGCATCGCGGCCAGCCGGCGGACTCTGGTGCGCCCGTCGAGCCCCCGGGTCGCGGCGAGCTTGCGGGTCACCAGAGACCGGGCGGTTTCCAGCTCCGTCTCCGGGGACAGCTGGTCGAGCGCTTCGCCGACCTCGGAGTCACCGACCCCCCGGCGGCGCAGTTCGTGGGCAAGCGCCCGCCGGGCCAGCCCACGCCCGGTGTGCCGGGAGTCGACCCACGCCCGAGCGAAGGCCCCGTCGTCGATCAGACCGACGTCGGTGAACCGCCCGAGGACGGACTCGATGACGTCCTCGGGCACTTCCTTACGTCGCAGCGCCTGTTCCAGCTCGGCGCGCGAGCGGGGTTGGCCGGTGAGCTGGCGAAGGACGATGGCGCGGGCTGTCTGCTCGGGATCGGTCGCGGCGGGTTCCTGGTCGTCGTCCGACCGCGACCTCGATCTCGACTTCGAGGACCTCGATGACTTCTGCCTCACCTGTCGTCTGCTCCTCGGTGCTAGAAGTCCTCGGGCTCAGGCTCGGACTCGTCCGCGGGCTGGTCCACCCGCGGGCCGATGCCGACCTTCTCCTTGATCTTCTTCTCCAGCTCCTCGGCGAGGTCCGGGTTGTCACGGAGGAACTTCCGCGCGTTTTCCTTGCCCTGGCCGAGCTGGTCGCCCTCGTAGGTGTACCAGGCGCCGGCCTTGCGGACGATGCCGTGCTCGACCCCGAGGTCGATCAGGCTGCCCTCGCGGCTGACCCCTTCACCGAAGAGCATGTCGAACTCGGCCTGCCGGAACGGCGGTGCCATCTTGTTCTTCACGACCTTCACCCGGACCCGGCTGCCCACGGGGTCCTGGCCGTCCTTCAACGTCTCGATCCGCCGCACGTCGAGGCGGACGGACGCGTAGAACTTCAGCGCCTTGCCACCGGTCGTGGTCTCCGGCGACCCGAACATCACGCCGACCTTCTCGCGGAGCTGGTTGATGAAGATGGCGGTGGTCTTGGAGGAACTGATGACGCCGGTCAGCTTGCGCAGCGCCTGGCTCATCAGCCGGGCCTGCAGGCCGACGTGGCTGTCGCCCATCTCGCCCTCGATCTCGGCCCGGGGGACCAGGGCCGCCACCGAGTCGATCACCACGACGTCGAGCGCACCGGAACGGATCAGCATGTCGGCGATCTCCAGCGCCTGCTCACCGTTGTCCGGCTGGGACACCAGCAGCGCGTCGGTGTCGACGCCCAGCTTCTTGGCGTATTCGGGGTCGAGGGCGTGCTCGGCGTCGATGAAGCCGGCGACCCCGCCGGACTTCTGCGCGTTGGCCACCGCATGCAGCGCAAGGGTGGACTTACCCGAACTCTCCGGCCCGTAGATCTCCACGACCCGCCCGCGGGGCAGGCCGCCGATCCCGAGCGCCACGTCGAGGGCGATCGCTCCGGTCGGGATCACCTCGGTCGGAGCGCGGCCCTCCTGGCCCAGACGCATCACTGCGCCCTTGCCGAACTGCCGCTCGATCTGCGCTATCGCGGTGTCCAGCGACTTGTCGCGGTCTTGAGCTGCCATGCTCGCCATCCCGGTCAGGTCGGGGGCTCGGCGTGAGCCCCGGGACTTCTTCTGCGTGGTCTTTTCGTTCATCACACCCGAGACGTTAGAGGTGACCACCGACATACCTGGATCCGGGCGGTGAAACCTGTGGACGCCACGGCCGTGAGCCGCATTGTGGACAAAACCCGCCGGCGGCGAGTGCGGCCCACCAGTGACACTCTACGACGATATGACGAACACGCGTTCGAAGAGGTGCGCCACGCCGAGTCGGCTCGCCCGAACCCCGGGCTCGCTCTGCGACCGGCCGGGCAGCGGTCAGCGTTCCGAGGCGGGAAGCTCCAGCGCCTGCCACACCGCGCGCCAGACGGTCTTCGCGTCGACGCCGGAGTCCAGCGCCTGCTGGGGAGTGCGACCGTCCAGCTCCGCGAGGACCTGGTCGCGCGCCCACGAGCGCGCGTAGCCCGAGCCGAGGTGGTGTTCCATTCGTTGCCAGAATTCCGTCAGTCGCACCGGCCCAGTATGACCGTCACCCGGCGCCGTACCCGCGGGCGGTCGCCGGCCCCGCGGCGGCGAAGGGCCCGGCCGCGCCAGGCGACCGGGCCCTTCCAGCATGGCGCCCACGAGCGCCGACGAGCAACGGCTAGCTGCGCATGCCGGCGTGGTCGGAAGGCGTCGACGGGACGACGATCTCCAGCGACGCCAGCAGGAAGTCGCACGCGTGGTGGGCCTCGTCGACGGCGATCTCGAAGAACAGGTCCGCCGCCTCGTCGTCACCGGCCTGCTCCGCACGCTGCGCGTACGTCGGGTACATGACCGTCGCCTCGTGCAGCTCACCCTTCATCGACTTCAGGAGGTTGGCCTTGTTGTCGCGCACCAGCCCGTACAGCTCGGCCGCCTCGGCGAAGTGCTCCCCCAGCTCCTGGCTCGCGGTGTTCTCCCACAGCCGGGCGAGCCGCGGCTGGCCTGTCTGCCGGGCCTTCTCGGCGTAGGAGGTGTAGGAGGCGTTGGCGAAGGCCTCGCCGCGGATCGTGGCCAGGAGGTTCTCCCGGGTCCGGCCCCTGCACGCGGGCAGGCTGGCGAAGATCGGCTTGGGCCGGAAGTACTCACCCACCGGGACCACGACACCCGAGTGCGGGTGGGTGATGGCGTACAGCGCCCTGCGGAACCGCTTGGCGTGCACCGCCTCGTCGGCCGCCAGCTCCCGGAACAGCTTTGCCGCCGGCTCGCATCGGTCCTGCTCGGCCTGGTAGGCGAAGTACGGATAGATGACGGTGGCCTCGCGGGTCTCACCCGCGATCGACGTCCGCAGGTTGTCGGCATTGCCGCGGACGAAGTGGATCAGGCGCGCCTCGGCGGCGAAGTGGTCGTACCGCTCGGTGTGTGCGGTCTTCCGGAACAACTTGGCGAGGGCGTCGATGCCGGTCCGGGCCGCCTCCTGCGCGTACGCGTTGTAGGAGGCGTACGCGAACGCCTCCCCGTGCATCGCGGACAGGGTGTCCTCCCTCGTCTGCGGGGAGACGCTGGTCGACGCCTGCGCGGTCCCGACCAGGCCGAGCCCGAGCAGTGCCCCCATCGCCACGATGGAGAGCCTCCTGGCTGTGCGCATTGGGTTCCCCTCCTCGAAGTGCCCGCCCGGCGAGCTCGTTCTCACCGAACGTGGCCGGTCATGAGGGGAGCGTAACCAGCGCCCGCTGCCTGTCCTCGGCTTCGGCCGACCGGCCCGACCGGGGTGCGCGAGTCGCTACCAAGGACCCGGACCCACGCCGACGTTCGCCGGAGCGGACGTGCCCGTGCAGGACGTTCGCGTCCGGGTCCGACCGCGCACTCCGGTCGTGCGAAAGGTCGCGGCACAAGGTCCCCGGGAGGTCGCACAGAAGGGTCGTACGAGAAGGTCGTACAAAGGTTCCCGGCGTCAGCCGGTGCGGGACCAGCGGGCCACCCGCCGGATCACCTTCTTCGCCAGCTCCGCCTGCTCGTCGGGCAGTTTCCCCACCAGCTGGTACACCGGGCGGCGCAACCGCCGGTCCCCGGCCACCCGGGCCAGCAGCCGCCGCGGCAGGGCGCGGTGGCCGACGCCGTGCACGGCCACGATCCGGCCCTCGCGCACGACCGCCACACCGATCGGGACGGCCGGCCGCCGGCCGGAGGATTCGGTCCGCAGGGCGATCGGGTGCCGTCCCGCCGGCAGCGCGGGCACGTCCTCCAGCGCCAGCACCGCCGCCCCCGCGGGCTCGATCCGGCCCGGCAGGGTGCGCGCCCTGCCGGCCCGGCCGACCACCACCTCGACCTCGTGCGCGCCCGCGCCCGGGCCGGTGCGTATCGGCAGCGACAGCCGCAGGTGCGACCCACCGAGGTGCGATGGACCCACGCCCAGTGCGGCGACGGCGACGGCGAGCGCCTGGTCACGGTCACCCACCTCGATGGTCAGCCGGCCGGTGGGAATCGTCCGCCTGGGTACGACGATCCTGGCGGGTTGACCGACCAGTGCGGGCACCAGCGACTGCTCCCAGTGCGGGCTACCGTCAAGGGCGACCGGCACCGAGCGCCCGAGGCCGAGGATCTGGACCGAGACCGACAGCTCGCACCGACCGGCGGAAAGCGGCCCACCGCCGGCCAGCCGGTCCGGATCGAAGGAGAACTCACCGGAGGCGACCACCTGGTAGCGCGGCTGCGGACCGTCGTGCTCGACGCGCTCCAGCGAGCCGCGCAGGGGCTCGGGTGCGAACCACCACGTGCCGGTGTCCCGGTGGAGGACCCGGAGTTCGCCCTGCACGTCCCGGCACGGGTCACCGACGTCCCACCCGTCGGGCAGGGTGGGCAGGCCGGCGGTCAGCACGTCGTCGAGGTGGTACCTGCCGGCGCGTTCGGTGACCACGACCGGACGACCGTCGGAGTGGACGAGGACGGCACGCACGCGGATCCGGAGCGCACCCTCACGCCAGCCCACCTCCTCGACCGAGAGCTCGGCGCGCACCTTCTCGCACCGACTGGCGATCTCGCGCAGACCGTCCAGCCGGTCGCGCAGGAGCAACGTCGCGCGCAGCCGCATGAGCGGCGCCAGGCCCCCGACCACCCCGTCGTCCTCGCGGAAGCGTTCCAGGGCGAGCTTGCGTACCTCCTGGTAGCCCGCGTCGCGGTAGCCGTCGGAGTAGCGGTTGAGTTTCGGCTCCCGCAGCCGGCCCATCATCTCCACCCGGAGGAAGCGGCGGAGCAGCAGGTCGCGTACCTCGCCCGGCTCGGTGCCCTCCACGACGGCATCCATCACCTGCCGGAGGTTCTGGTAGTAGGCCCTCAGGTTGAGGGCGTTGCCACTGTTGTTCCCGCCGTCGTCGCGGCGGATCCAGCGGTAGCAGACGTAGTCGCCGACGATGGAGACCGACTTCGCGCGGGTGTACGCGCGGGCCATGAACAGCTGGTCCTCCAGGCGGACCCGGCCCTCGGGGAACCGGATGCCGTTGTCCAGCAGGAAGGAGCGCCGGAACATCTTGTGCGGCGTGACGCTCTCGATCAGCGGTGCGTCCGCGACTGTGCACGAGGCCACCGTCCGCGCGAACACGTTGCTGGGAGCGGTCATCGTGCCGCCGACCTTGCCGAGGACGATGTCGGCGTCGTTGTCCGATCCCAGGGTGTACATGCGTTCCAGCGCTTCCGGTGCGAGCTCGTCGTCCTGGTCGACGAACTGGACGTACTCACCGCGCGCGAGCTCGACACCGACGTTGCGGGGCCTGCCGGGCCAGCCGGAGTTCTCCTGGTGGTGCACCCGCACCTGCGGGTGGGCGGCCGCGAGCGCGTCGAGCCGCTCGGGAGAGTCGTCGGTGGACCCGTCGTCCACGAAGACGATTTCGTACTCGTCGGGAGGGAGACTCTGGCCCAGCAGTGACTCGGCGCAGTGCCGGAGATACCGTCCGGGGTTGTAGACGGGTACGACGACACTGGCCTTGATCATTGATTCCCCCGCGCTGGTTCGTCCCCGTGGCTGCAGCAGAGCAGCCGTTCCGATGAGGTTCCCGGTTACTCATCTGGACAAACCGTCGGAAACAGCGACGGGTTGCGCGCGAAGTTGATCTTTGACTCTGGTTTTACGGTCGACTGCTCCGGTCAGCCGGGGCGGGACTCCCCCATCGCCTCCGGCGTCGTGCTGGGCTCGACGAACGCGGTGACCTGTTCCAGCTGTGGCCCGGCGCCGTGCTGGCCGTCCCACTCCAGGTCGGCCGCCGCCATCAGCGCGTCCGCGGCGGCGTTCCAGCGTTCCTGCGCGGGCGGCTCGTCGGGCCCGAGGAGGTAGGCGCGGGCCTGCACGCGGGCGTCCGCCTGCGGGTCGGTGCGCACGATCGTGTCCACGAGCTCGGTGATGTCCGCGCCGGGGTTCAGCAGGTAGGAGGAGTACGCGCTCGGGAACGCCGCGCGGAAGTCGTCCTCGGACAGGCCCTTGGGGTTGGCGACCACGCAGGGTTTGCCGGTGGCCAGGAAGTCCGACACGACGCTGGAGATGTCGGCGACCAGGACGTCGGCCTGGTTGTACGCGTCGAACAGGTTGGGCAGCGCGCCCTCGACCAGGACGTGCCGTGCGCCCTGGGCGGCCCAGAACACCTCGTGCCAGCGCGCCTGCAGGCGTTCGGCCTCCGCGACGGGCACGTCGTCGGCGGCCAGCCCGGCCTCCAGCTCGGCCAGCTCGGCGGCGGCGCGCTCGGGCAGCGGCGGCATGTCCCTGGTGGCCGCGGTGATCGCCGCCTGGATCCGCCGGTCGGCCTCGGCCGCGCGGGGGTCGCGGGTGCCGGTCAGCGGGTGCGGCTTGTAGATGATGCGGACGGGCAACGGCGAGGCCAGCAGCCGGTTGACGACCTCCAGCCCCATCACCGTCAGCGAGGTCTGGAAGTCGTCGTCGGTCCAGCCCTCCCAGGTGGGGAGGTAGAGAACGGTCAGCGGCCGCTCCGCGGTGATCGGCGGCAGCGCGCCGGTCCGGCGTTCGATCACGTCCAGCTGGGGACGCCCGACCTCGACGATCTCGTCGTCGCGGACGCCGACCTGGGCACGGGCGTAGCGTTCCCGTCCGGCCGGGCCGGCCACCCAGATCTCGTCGTAGACCTTGCTGAACGGGTTGAAGCTCGCCACCTTGTCGCTGTCGCCGTGGCCGATGAAGACGTGCTTGACCCGGGGCTCGCGCAGCAGGTGGATGTTGTTGCCGACGTTGGCGACGAACAACGCGATCCGGGCGTCGGCCAGGGTGAAGTTCATCAGGTCGACCTGGTTCGGGATGCACACGATCGGCAGCGTGGTGCGCCCGAGGTTGCGGATCGCGTGCCGCTGGCGTACGACGACGACACCCTGGTGCGGCATGCGTTCGACCGTCCGCAGCCACATCTCGGCCTGGTACAGCGAGGTGGCCGAGCCGCTGAAGTACAGCACGACCTCGGGGTGGTGCTGATCACGGACCGCGGCGCTCACTCCGTCCAGGAGGGTCTGGCGGCCCAGCCTGGCACCGAGCGCGAACAGCTGCCGCAGCAGCAGCAGGCTGGCCACCCCGACGACCAGCACGTAGAGGACCATCATGACGCCGAACGGCCGGAAGTCGCTGAGCCGGACGCTGACCGCGCCGGCGAGCACCGGCAACAGCCCCAGGCTGAGCAGCCGGAACGTGAGGTTGTCCACCAGGATCCCCGGCGGCGAGGTCGGCCGCAGCTCCGGCGGCAGGTCGACGTTGCGCACCTCGACCGGCGGCTGGGTCCGCCGGCGCACCAGGGTGAGCAGGCCGAGGTAGCCGATCCGGCCCACCGGCACCAGCATCGCCACCAGGCTGACCACCAGGAGCTCCGTACGGCTCATGTCCCGGTTGGCGTCGGTGATCGCCATCAGCAGCAGCAGCAGGAAGATCTGCACGAACGCGCGGTGGGAGATGCCGAACTGCGCCCGGCGCAGCAGGATCACCACCGGCCGGAACCTGCGTTCGACCACGATGTCCATCCCCGCGGCGACCAGCAGGAAGAACGCGAAGATCAGCGGGGTGGCCAGGACCGCGGTCACGACCAGCGCGGCGTAGCTCGCGACGAGCGCGAAGAGGACGCCGATCAGCGGTCCTCGGCGGACGAGCGTCTGCAGCACGGGTGGTTCTCCCAGGTGGTCGTGGACGGGCGGCGGTCAACGGCGGACGGTGGTCAGGACCCGGCCACCGCCTTTCGCATGCGTTCCAGAGCCGGGGGCTCCGCCGGGCCGAGGAGCTCCGCCCGCAGCGTCGCTCGTTCGGCCGCGGCCGGGTCGGCCTGCCCACGTCCGGCTGCCAGCAACCGGTCCAGGCCGGCACCACCGGCACCACCGGCACCGTCGGCACCGTCGGCACCGTCGGCACCGTCGGCACCGAGCACGTAGCCGCCGCGGCAGGAAGGGTACCGAACGCCGAACTCCTCCTCGGGGAGACCGGCCGGGTTGGTGACGGCGTACGGCCGCCCGCCGGCCAGGAAGTCGGTGATCACGCTGGACACGTCGCTGACCAGGACGTCGGCCGCGGCGAAGCAGGCGTACAGGTTGAAGTCCGGGCCCGGGACCACGAGGTGGACCGGCGGACCCGGCCGGTCGGCGAGCCGGGCACCGGCCCAGGCCGCCTGGGCGGTGACCTCCTCCACCCGCGAGGTGGTGGCCGGCGCCGTCACGACGTCCAGGTCGTCACGCGGGACGGCCAGCCGCGCGGGGGACGCGGGCCGGCGTACCCGGCGGTCGCCCAGCAGCGTGACGATCTCCCGGTGCGCCCGGGCGACGGCCGGATCACGGGTGCCGGCCAGCGGGTGTGGGCGGTACAGAACGCGGACGTCACCCTCGGCCAGCAGGCGTTCGAGGAGTTCCCGGCCGCCGGCGCCGAGCGAGGTCTGGCCGGGCTCGTCGCCGTACCCCTCCCAGGTCGGGGTGTACAGCACGGTCAGCCGGCCGGGCACCCGGTGCCCCGCCGCGCTCACGTCGCGGCGGCCGGCCACCTCGTCGAGCTGGGGCCGGCCGATCTCCACCACCCGGGCGGGGTCGACGCCGATCCCGGCGGCCGCGAACCGCTCCCGCGCGGCCGGGCCGGAGACCCACACCTCGTCGTACGCCTTGAGAAAGGGATTGGTGGTCACCGGCTTGTCGCTGTCGCCGTGCCCGACGAACACGTGCCGGACACCGCGACGGCGGAGCAGGTGGAGGTTGCTCACCGCGTGCGAGACGTACATCGCCACCCGAAGATGCGGCAGCGGAAGCTCCATCAGCACGGTGCTGTGCTCCACGCACAGCACCGGGAGGGTGGTCGGGCCGAGGTGGCGGAAGGTCTCCCGGTCCCGCAGGATCAGCAGGACCGACACGTCCAGGCGTTCGAGCGTCTCGACCCACATCTCCAGCTGGTAGAGCGTGTCCGGGCCGGAGCCGAAGTGCACCGCGACCTCCGGCGCGGCGGTGGCCAGCGCCTTGCCGATCGCCGCGCGCAGCCTCGCCCGGCTCAGCCGGCGCATCGCCACCGCGGCGTAGGCGAGCGCACCGACGCCGGCCAGCACCAGCGCCGCGGCGACCACCGCACCTGCCACCAGCGGACCCGGCGAGCCGGCCAGCACGGCGACCGCCGCACCTGCCGACAGGGCGACGTCCGGGCACCCCAGCGTGGTGTCGGTGTGCCTGCCCAGCGCCGGCGGCAGCGCCCTGGGCACCCGGAGCCTGCCCAGGTCGAGCCCGCGGCTGAGCACCGGCATCTTCCGTGCCCGGTGCACCACCTCGGCGAGCGCGGCGCCGGCCGCCCGCAGCGCGGCCAGGGCGAGCAGCCCGGCCACGGCGATCACGAACCAGCTCCGTGGCGCGTCGGTACGGACGAGGAACGTCAGGACGGCCACCGCGCGCAGCAGCCCGCGCCACTGGGCGCCCAGACCGATCCGGCCCGCGGCCCAGCCGACGAACGGCGCCCGCAGGGTGCCGGCCACCTCCAGGGCGGCCACCGCCACCGCCGCGACGAGCAGGCCGGCCGCGGTAGGGACCAGCGCGGCCGCCAGCAGGCCGGCGTAGGCGAGGAGCAGACCGCCGGCCAGGCCGAGCGCGAGGCGCCCGGTGTCCGGCGCGGGCGCCCGCTCGGTGACCTGGACCAGACGGGTGGTCATCCGCGGTGCCGGTCGTTCCCGTCGCCCGTGCGGGTGCTCCGCCCGCCGTCCGCCGGGTTCACGTCCAGAGCATCCACGGCGTCCACGGAGTCCACGGCGTCCACCTCGTCGTCGGCCGCGTGCTCCTCCACCTGTTCGAGCGCGGTCGAGATGTCCCGGGCGTGGTCGTGGTCACCGGGCGGCGTGGTCACCGGCGCCGGGGCGGGGTCCCGCCTGACGTCGACGACGTTGCCCGTCTGCTCCGACAGCAGGACGTCGAGCGAGGCCAGGCCGACGTCGCGCGCGGGCAGCAGCGTGCCCGGCGGCTCCTCGCCGAACGCACGGGTGCGCATCGGCGTCTGGGTGCGTTCGGGATTGACGCAGTTGACCTGGATCCCGTCGGCGGCCCACTCGTCGGCCAGTGCCTGGGTGAGGTTGACCACGGCCGCCTTGGTCGAGGAGTAGAGGCTGTAGCCCGCCCGGCCCCGGGTGTAGGAGCTGGACGTGAACAACAACAGGTGCCCGCCGGTCTCGGCGAGGTAGCGGTGCGCCGCCCGCGCGACGTAGACCGGGCCGAGCAGGTTGACCTGCAGGCTCTGGGCGATGAGGTCGTCGGGGGCCTCGGCCAGCGGCACGGTGTGCAGCACCCCGGCCGTCACCGCGACGTAGTCGATCCGGCCGGACTCGTCGTACGCCTGCTTCAGCGCCGCGGCCACGTGCTCGGGGTCCTCCACGTGCGTGCCCGTCGCGGATCGGCTGAAGCTGAAGACCCTGGCCCCGAACTCCCGCGCGGCGTCGCCGATCTCCGCCCCGATGCCGTAACTGCCGCCGAAGACGACCAGCGTCCTGCCCGCCAGGAGCTCACCGGCCTGGTCCGTCGACACCGGGCTTGGCGGGGTGTGCGAGCCGAGCCGGAAGAGCTGGTCGGCGAGGAAGACGTCGATCGGGTACGTCACCTTCATGTTGCGCTCGGAGCCCTCCACCACCGTGATCGGCACCTCGGGGAGGTAGCGCAGCACCACCGCGCAGTCGTCGGTGGCGGCGAAGTTCGGGTCGTCCGCGGCCACCTCGTAGGCGCGGCGGATCGTCGACAGCCGGAACGCCTGCGGGGTCTGCCCGCGCCGCAGTCGCGCCCGGCTGGGAATGTCGGTGATGAGCCCGTCGTCGACGACCACGATCGTGTCCGCGGAGGGGATCGCCACGTCGACCGCCTCGAACGTGTCCAGCGCCTTCACACAGTCGGCGATGATGCGGTGGTCCAGCAGCGGGCGTACGGCGTCGTGGAACAACACCTTGGCCTCCCCCGGCCCGACCGCCTCCAGCGCCCGCCGGGTGGTGTCGTTGCGGGTCTCGCCGCCCTCCAGGACGCGGGTGACCTTCCGGAAGCCGGCGTTCTGGATGATCTTCTCGGCGTCCTCGGTCCAGCCCGGCGCCATCAGGACGACGATCTCGTCGATCTCCGGCGAGGTCTCGAACACCTCGAGGGTGTGCTCGAGGAGCGGCTTGCCGGCCACCTTGAGTAGCTGCTTGGGGAGGCGAAGGCCCACCCGGGTGCCCTGGCCACCGGCCAGCACCACCCCCACCGAGCGCAGTGGTTCGCCTGCCGCCGGCGTCGTGGGCGCCGCCGCTGGCGTGGTCTCGGGCCTCGTGTCGGCCACGGTCGGGTCACATCCCCTCTGGTCGTCACTTTTCGTACCCGTCGACACACGCAGTGCGTCCTGGTGTCCGGGTCTGCCAGAGCCGGGCGGGGTCTCCGCCCGCTTCCGGCGCCCGGGAACCGTCGGTGGAGGCTCCCAGGTCCGGTAGGTACGGTTCCAGGGATGGTAGACGGCCGGTGCGCCAGGCGTCCGGTCGCCCGCCGTCCACCTGTCGTCTGCCCTTCACCGGGCTGACGGCCACCCGGTCGGTCGTGACCCCCACGGCGCGGCCCGGACGCCGTGGCGAGCGCACTCGGCTACCCTCTCACTGCGCATCGACAGGCGACGACCAACGCATTCGAGGCCCCTGGAAAAGGGGCGGAGGACGGGGCTGATGGCGGAGCAACTCAAGGTCAGCGTGGTCGTTCCGGTCTACAACCCCGGGCGCTACGTCGAGGACTGCATCGCGTCCCTGCTGCGGCAGAGCCTGCCGGCGGAGGAGTTCGAGGCGATCTTCGTCGACGACGGGTCGACCGACGAGACACCGGCCCGGCTGGACGCGCTGGCCGCCGAGCACCCGCACATGCGGGTGATCCACCAGGAGAACTCCGGCTGGCCCGGCAAGCCGCGCAACGTCGGTGTCGACGCGGCTCGGGGCGAGTACGTCTACTTCGTCGACAACGACGACTGGCTCGGCGACCAGGCCCTGGAGCGGATGTACGCCTTCGCCCGGGAGAACGACTCCGACGTCGTGATCGGCAAGATGGCCGGCAAGGGCCGCGGGGTCCCCCGCGAGCTGTTCCGGCGTACGTACCCCAAGGCGACCCTGGCCACCGCGCCGCTGATCGACAGCCTGACCCCGCACAAGATGTTCCGGAAGGCGTTCCTCGACAAGAACGGCCTGCGTTTCCCCGAGGGCCGGCGGCGGCTGGAGGACCACGTCTTCGTCACCGCGGCGTTCTTCGCCGCCGAGACGATCTCGGTGCTCAGCGACTACGTCTGCTACTACCACGTACGCCGGGACGACTCCTCCAACGCGGGCTTCCAGCGGATGGACCCGGTGGGCTACTTCGCCAACCTCAACGAGGCCCTGGACGTCGTCGAGGCCAACACCGAGCCCGGTCGGCTGCGGGACAGCCTGTACCGCCGCTGGCTGCGGGTGGAGATGGTGGAGCGTCTGCGCGGCAACAAGCTCCTGGCGGCTCCGGACGACTACCGCCGTGAACTCTTCGACCAGATCGCGAACACCTGCGAACGCTTCGGGCCCGGGGTGGCGGCCGGCCTGCCCCCCAGCCAGCGGGTGGTCGCGGCCCTGATCCGCGCGCGAGGGCTCGACGACCTGGTGCGGCTGGCCAACTGGGAGGCCGGCATCAGCCACCACGCCGAGCTGGAGGACCTCGCCTGGCACGGCGGTTCGCTGCGGATGTCGCTGACCTCGCAGCTGTGGGCCGGCCGGGAGCCGATGACCTTCCGGCACACCGGCGGCCGCGACGTCCTCGACCCGCCCCTGTCGGCCGAGGCCGCCGAGCGGGTTTCCGCGGCCGACCTGGACGCCACCGACAGGCTGACACAGAGCAAGGTGGACATCATCCTCCGCTCCCGCGACAACGGCGCGGAGCACTACCTCCCGGTGACCTTCGCCGCCGACCGGCACACGGTCGGCGCGAGCAACTCCACGTTCAGGCTGGAGCTGCGCGCGGAGGCCACCCTGGACGCCGACACGGCGGCCGGCGGAGCACCGCTGGAGCGGGGCATCTGGGACGTCGTCGCCCGGATCGGCTCCTGCGGCTGGCGAAAGGACACCCGGCTGGGATCGGTCCGCACCGCACGGGCCGGCGCGCACCGGGTCGCCGCGGTGGCGGGCACACCGCCCCGGGTGATCACGCCGTACTGGACCGACAAGGGCAACCTGTCCGTCGACGTCGCCCAGCGGACCTCCAGCGTCGGCAACGATCTGCTGATTCCCGACGCGTCCGCGCTGGGCCCCGCCACCGACGACCCTTCGGGGGGGTCCGAACTCCTGCTGGCGCTCCCGCTGCGCACCGTCGTGGCGACCGAGATCGACGTGGCCGCCGTCCAGCTGCTGCACGAGGGCAGCGGCGTGGCGGTGCAGGTGCCCGGCCGGCTCACCCCCTACGTCCACGACGGCATCGGCTGCTCGCGGCTGTCGGCGCAGTTCTCCCCGGACGCCCTCAGCGCCGGCCGCTGGTCGGTGCGGGTGCGGCTCGTCGCCCCCGAACAGGGCACGTTCGTCCCGCTGCCGGTGACCCTGACGGTCCCGGCCGGCGCCGGCCTGCCCGCGTTGAACCAGTTCGGCCGGCGGTCCGGGGACAACACTCCCTTCCGGGACGCCGACGACGGCGCGGCCCAGGGCCTGCGACCGGAAGTGCTCGCCTGGCTGCGCACCGGAGGGCGGCTCGGCCGCCGCGCCGGAAAGGGCCTCGGACGCCGGGCCGGCAGGTTGGTCGCCACCCGGCTCAGGCGTGCCCGGTCCGGCGGCCGGTGAACCCGAACCCCCACAGTCCGACGACGATCCGTTGCGCGGACGGCCACACGGAACGAGGAGTGGAACGTTGCAGCCCCTGAGCATCGACGGCGCCTGGCTCGCCCAGCCCCCGGTCTTCCCCGACAGCCGGGGCCTGTTCTCGCCGTGGTTCTCCGGTGAGGATTTCCGCAAGGCCACCGGACACGACCTGGACCTTCGCCAGGCCAACCTCTCGGTGTCCGCCCGGGGGGTGCTGCGCGGTGTCCACTTCGCCGACGTGCCGCCGAGCCAGGCGAAGTACGTCACCTGCGTCCGCGGCGCCCTCCTGGACGTGGTCGTGGACATCCGGGTCGGCTCGCCGACCTACCGCCAGTGGGAGGCGGTACGCCTGGACGACCAGACCCGGCACGCGGTCTACCTCAGCGAGGGGCTCGGGCACGCGGTGATGGCGCTCACCGACGACGCGACCCTGCTGTACCTCTGCTCGGAAGGTTTCGCGCCCAGCCGCGAACACGGCGTCCACCCGCTCGACCCGGCGCTCGGGATCGACTGGCCGGCCGACCTCGAACCGCTGCTGTCGGACAAGGACGCCGCCGCGCCCACGCTGGCCGAGGCGGAGAACCAGGGTCTGTTGCCGTCGTACGCGGACTGCCAGGCCTACCGCGAGCAGCTGCGCTCCCGGGCCGGCTGACACCCGCGCCGGCTCACCGGTGGCCGGGTGGATTCCTCTGCGGGGGAATCCACCCGGCCAGGGTCGGTCAGTCGTGCTCGTGGTGGCCGAACCCCTCCGGCGGCCGGTCGAGGAAGCCGGTGATCTCGGTGATCAGGCCCGCGTCGTCGAGCCGGAGTACGTCCGTCCCGGTGGCGAACGACGTGCCGCCGACGACGAGCTCCCACCGCAGGCGAGCCCGTTCGTGGTGGGCCTCCGGCTCCGCACGCGCCCGGAACCGGTAGTCCGGGAAGTTCTGCGCGAACTGGTTCCGGAACGCGACCAGCTCCTCGACGCTCCGCATGAACGCGATGGGCGTACGTGAGCTCACCCCGTCGGCGAACGTCCGCGCGGCCAGCCGCTGCTGGTCCTCCGGCGCCGCCGCGTTCCAGAACTCGACGTACCGGTCGACCGCCGGTACGCCGGACACGGTGGGGCCGGGCTCGGTGGACGGCGGCCGGTCGGCACGGGTGGTGTCGGTGGCGCCAGTGGTTTCGGTGGCGCCAGTGGTTTCGGTGGTTCCAGTGGTGTCGGTCATCTGCAGGGTCCTCCGCTTCGCGACGACGTGGCGACGTGGCGACGTGTGGGTCGCCGCCCGCGGCTCGGGCGGCGACGGTTGCGCAACGCCCACACGGTGACGCGGCCGGCGGCGGCCGGGCAATAACCTCAGACGTCATTGCCCGGCCGGACGGAAGGACGTCATCGTGGCGAACATGACTGCCACAGCCGCGCCGGAGGAGACCATCGGGATGCTGGTGAAACGGTGGCGTGAACGCCGGCGCCGTTCCCAGCTGGAGCTCTCCCTGGCCGCGGAGATGTCGGCCCGGCACCTGAGCTACATCGAGACCGGGAGGTCCAACCCCAGCCCGGCGATGATCGAGCGGATCTGCGGCGAGCTGGACGTGCCGCTGCGCGAACGCAACCGCTTCCACCTCGCCGCGGGCTTCGCGCCGGCGTACCGCGAGCGGCCGCTCACCGACCTCGGCGCCGCCCAGGACGCGGTACGCGCGGTGCTCGCGGGCATGGAACCCAACCCGGCGGTCGCCGTGAACGTGCACTGGGACCTGCTGGCGGCCAACGAGGCGATGGGGGCGTTCCTTCGCGACCTGCCCGGTGAGCTCGGCCGCGCCCCGGTCAACATGATGCGGGCGACCCTGCACCCGGACGGCCTGGCGGCGCAGATCGTGAACCTCCGCCAGTGGCGGGCGCATGTCGTGCGGAGGGTACGCCGGCAGCTCGAACGCACCGCCGCCGACGGGCTCGCGGCGCTCCTCGCCGACCTCGAGAGCTACGGCCCACCATCCCCACCGAGCCCTCCTGTCGCACCGGCCGCACCGAGCGCACCAAGCGCACCAAGCGCACCGGCAGACCGGACCACCGCCGACGACCTGGTGGTCCCGTTGCGGATGACCACGCCGTACGGCGAGCTCGCGCTGCTCTACACGGCCACGGTGTTCGGGTCGCCGCGTGACGTCACCCTGGACGAGATCGCGATCGAGACGTTCTTCCCCGCCGACCGGGCCACCGCAATGCTGCTCCGCTCGCTGGCGGACCTGCGGAACGACACGGGAGGCGGAACCCCCACCTGACCCCGCCCGACGCGAAACAGCGAGAAGCCCTCACCCGCGCGGGTGAGGGCCTCTCGATGCTTCGGGCGTCGCCGGTCAGCGACCGGCGCGCAGGCTGCGGCGGACGCGGTTGCGGACGAGCTGGCGTACGTCGTCCGGCAGCCGGTCGACGACCTTCTTGCCCGCCGCGCGGACCGCCGGCTGCCCTGCGGCGCCGCGGATCAGCCGCTGGGAGACGGTGGCCTTGCCGTTCGCACCGGCCGGAGCCGCCGAGGCGGCCGGGGCGGACTTGGGCGCCGCTTTGGGCTTGGGCGTCGGCTTCGGCGCGGCCGGGCGCGGCTCGGGCTGCCAGCCGGCGAGGGAGAGCGGGACGTCCGGCGCCTCGCCGAGCACCTTCTCGATCTCGGTGCGTACGGCGGTCAGGTCCGCGGCGGCACCGTTGTCGCGGGCGGCGATGAAGCGGGGCCAGAAGTCCGCCTTGAGCACGGTCTCCGGGGGCATCGCGACGCGCCGGTCGATCAGCACGTCGGGGACCTGCTGCGGGTCGGGCTGGATGTAGGCCTCGACGATCTCGTCGTACTTGTCGGCGAGCACGGTGTTGGCCGGGTCGAGCCCGAGGACGACGAGCACTCCGGTCGGCCCGGTGTCCATCAGCGCGAGGATCAGGTCCGGACGGTAGCGCTGCAGAACCGGGACGATCTTGTAGACGTCCCCGGTCCAGCCGCCGGTGTGCCGGTCGCGGGCCGCCTCGTCGATGTTGCGCGGCAGCATGTCGTCGAACACCACCACGGTGCCCGCGTGGGCGTGCCGCTCGGTGTTGATGAAGTCGCGGAGCGCGAACTCGAACAGGTGCATCCCGTCGATGAACGCCAGGTCGATGTCAGCGCCGTTCAGGTGCTCGAACGGCTGCTCGCGGGCGAAGAAGTCGTCGCTGGTGGCCCGCACCATGTGCAGGTCGCAGCGGACCTCCTTCACGACCTTGAACGCCGGGTCGACGGCGACGGTGGGTACGCGGGACAGGGCGAGGCTTCGGCCGTCGTTGATGCCCACCTCGAAATAGGCACGCGGCCGGGAGACCTCGTGCAGCGTGCGGAGGAACTCGTGGCGAAGCACAGGAACACACTCCTCTTACGGACGGACGGTCGAACTGCGGGCCGGTCTCTGTCTCAAGCGAGCGACCGTAGCCTGAAACCGACAGTGACGTACAGGGCCATGGCTGTGACCGCGTACTCGTCCTGCCGCTACTTTCCGGCGTCGCACCCAGGTGGCCTCACCTTAGCGACGAAAACGCCGCTCGCAAGGCATCCCGCCACTCTCGTAGCGGCGGAATTCCCACCTGGGCCCAGCGGTCGTGGCCGAGCACGCTGTAGGCCGGCCGCGGCGCGGGCCGCGGAAACTTGTCGGTGGTCGTCGGCCGGACCCGCTCCGGGTCGGCGCCGAGCAGCCGGAACACCTCCCGGGCGAGGTCGCACCAGGTCGCCTCCCCCGCGCTGGTGGCGTGGAACACCCCGTGCGCGTCCGGGCGCCTACCGAGCGCGACCAGTGCCCCCGCGACGTCGGCCGTCCAGGTCGGCTGGCCGCGCTGGTCGTCCACGACGTCGAGGGTGTCCCGTTCGCCTTCCAGCCGGATCATCGTCCGGACGAAGTTGGCGCCGTGCTCGCCGTACAGCCAGGCGGTGCGGACCACGGTCCCGGTCTCGGGCAGCGCGGTGAGGACCGCCTGCTCGCCGGCGAGCTTGGTACGGCCGTACGCCGTCCGCGGCGCGGTCGGGTCGTCCTCGGCGTAGGGCCGGGTGCCGTCACCGGCGAACACGTAGTCGGTGGACACGTGCAGCAGCCGGCCACCGCGCTCGGCGCAGGCCTGGGCCAGCACCCGCGGCCCGTCGGCGTTGATCGCGTGGGCCGCGTCCTCGTGCTCCTCGGCGTCGTCGACCGCGGTGTAGGCGGCGCAGTTGACCACGACGTCAGGGGCGTGCTCGGCCATCGCCTTGGCCACCGCGGCGGCGTCGGTGACGTCGAGGTCGGTTCGGGTCAGCCCGAGCACAGCGTCGCCGTCGGCGTCGTCAACGCCGTCGGCGCGCAGCCGGGCAACGACGTCGTGGCCGAGCATCCCGCCCGCGCCGGTGACCAGCCACCTCACGCGAGACCGGCCCGCTGCTTCAGCGGCTCCCACCAGGCACGGTTGTCGCGGTACCACGCGACCGTCTCGGCCAGCCCGGACCCGAAGTCGTGCCGCGGCTCGTAGCCCAGCTCGGCGTTGATCTTGCGCCAGTCGACGGAGTAGCGGCGGTCGTGGCCCTTGCGGTCCTCGACGTAGTCGACGCTGTCCCAGGTGGCGCCGCACGCGGACAGCAGCCGGTCGGTGAGCTCCTTGTTGGTGATCTCCGTACCGCCGCCGATGTTGTAGACCTCGCCGGCCCGGCCCTTCTCCAGGACCAGCGCGATGCCCTGGCAGTGGTCGTCGACGTGCAGCCAGTCGCGGATGTTCAGGCCGTCGCCGTACAGCGGCACCTTCCCGCCGTCGAGCAGGTTGGTGATGAACAGCGGGATGACCTTCTCCGGGAACTGGTACGGCCCGTAGTTGTTGGAGCAGCGGGTGACGCGTACGTCCAGGCCGTGGGTGCGGTGATAGGCCAGCGCGATCAGGTCGCTGGACGCCTTCGACGCGGAGTACGGCGAGTTGGGCGCGAGCGGGTCGGTCTCCGGCCAGGAGCCCTCGGGGATCGAGCCGTACACCTCGTCGGTCGACACGTGCACGAACGGCCCGATGTCGCGGCGGTGCGCGGCGTCCAGCAGGGTCTGGGTGCCCACGACGTTGGTGACCACGAAGTCGGCGGCGCCGGTGATGGACCGGTCGACGTGCGACTCGGCGGCGAAGTGCACCACCGCGTCGTGGTCGGCCAGCAGGCTGTCGACCAGCCCGGCGTCGGTGATGTCACCCTCGACGAACGCGAAGCCCGGCTGGTCCCGCACCGGGTCGAGGTTGGCCGGGTTGCCGGCGTACGTCAGCTTGTCGAGCACCGTGACGCGCGAGCCGGTCAGGCCCGGGTAGGCGCCCGAGAACAGTGCGCGGACGAAGTGGGAGCCGATGAATCCGGCGCCGCCGGTGACGAGGATGCGCGAGGTCGCGCCGGGTTGAGGCACGGTGTAACACTCCCTGATGCTCGCTCGGCCATGACGTCGGTCACGCCGTCATGGGATGCGGTCATGAACTGATCTGGATCCGGCTGTGGTCGCCGAGGACCAGCCGGTGGGCCTTGGGTACGCGTGGCGCCGGGGTGACCTCCACGTGGTGGCCGACCAGCGACGCCTCGATCCGGCGTACGCCCTCGATCGAGGAGTCGTGCAGCACGATCGAGAACTCGATCTCGGAGTCGACCACGCGGCAGTCGTGCTGGACGGACGTGAACGGCCCGACGTAGGAGTCGACGACCTTCGTGCCCGCACCGATGATGACAGGCCCGACGATGCGCGATCCGGAGATCTCCGCGCCTTCCTCGATCACCACCCGGCCGATGATCTCCGACGCCTCGTCCACGGTCCCCTCGACGCGGGGCTCCAGCGTCTCCAGCACCGAGCGGTTGACCTCGAGCATGTCGTCGACGTTCCCGGTGTCCTTCCAGTACCCCGAGATCACCGTGGAACGTACGTCGTGGTCGTTGTCGATCAGCCACTGGATGGCGTGGGTGATCTCCAGCTCGCCCCGCCAGGACGGCTCGATCCCGTCGACCGCCTCGTGGATGGCCTTGGTGAAGAGGTAGACGCCGACGAGGGCGAGGTCGCTCTTGGGGTGCTGCGGCTTCTCCTCCAGTGCCACCACGGCGCCGGAGGCGTCCAGATCGGCGACCCCGAACGCGGTCGGGTTGGGCACCTTGGTGAGCAGGATCTGCGCCTCGGGCCGGTCGGCGCGGAACGCCTCCACCAGGGAGGAGATGCCGCCGACGATGAAGTTGTCCCCGAGGTACATCACGAAGTCCTCGTCGCCGAGGAAGTCCCGGGCGATCAGGACCGCGTGCGCCAGCCCGAGCGGCGCCTCCTGCGGGATGTAGGTGACCGAGATCCCGAACTGCGCCCCGTCGCCCACCGCCTCCTTGATCTCCTGGGCGGTGTCCCCCACCACGATGCCGACCTCGGTGATGCCGGCCTCGGCGATCGCCTCCAGCCCGTAGAAGAGGACAGGCTTGTTGGCGACCGGCACCAACTGCTTGGCGGACGTGTGGGTGATAGGTCGAAGGCGTGTTCCTGCTCCACCCGAGAGCACCAGTGCTCGCATGGGTCGACACCATAGCCGTCCGGACTGGGCAGTGCGCCGCTCGCCTCGGCGAGGATGGGTAGCAACGTGAGTATCGAGACGGATGCGAAGATTTCGGGAAGCCGGGCAACCTACGGTGAACGGTCCTGCGTCAGAAGCACGGACCGCCAGAGGCGAAGGGGAGCCGAGTGCGGCGCGAAGAGGAGGATGCGTTCGATGCGTTCGTTCGTGGGCGTATGTCCGACTTGTTGCGGTTCGGCCACATGCTGACCGGCAACGCCGACGCGGCCGCCGACCTCGTCCAGGACGCACTGGAGCGCACTCTGGCGGCCTGGCCGCGGGTGCGCAACCGCGACGACCCCGAGGGCTACGTACGCCGGACGATGGTCAACCGCAACGTCAGCGTCTGGCGCCGGCGTCGCCGTGAATACCTCACCGACGAGGTTCCCGAGAGCGGCCAGCACCTCGACCCCCCGCTTCCCGACCAGGAGCTCCAGGCCGCGATGGACTCCCTTCCCCGCCGCCAGCGGGCCGTCCTCGTGCTGAGGTTCGCCGAGGACCTCTCCGAACGCCAGACCGCCGACATGCTGGGCTGCTCCGTCGGCACGGTGAAGAGCCAGACCTCCAAGGCGCTTGCGAAGCTTCGGCTCCGGTTGCCCGAGGCCGCCGGCACCCTCACCCGCGCCAGTACGCCGCCCCCGGTTCGGCCCGTCGCCGAACCCTCGCTCGATTCGACCGTCGTCATGGAAACTCCGGCCCAACACCCCGCCGCCGTGGACCATCCGGCCAAGCGTCCCGCCGCCGGCGAGGGAGAGAACACACGATGGACCCGTTAGAGGGCCGGCTGCGCGAGGCGCTGCGCGACGACGCGTGGCGGTTGCCGGCCGATTCGGACCTGCTCGCCCGTGTGCGCGTCAACGCCGCCGCCCGGCGCAGGCGCCACCGCACTGCCGCGGTGACCGCGGTCGCGGTGTTCCTGCTCGTGGCCGGCATGGGCGGGGTGGGGTACATCTTCCGCCAGCCCGTCCTGACGGTGGCCGGCAAGAGCGCGTCCACCACCGTCGAACGCGCGCGGGGCACCGCCCCGGACCCGACCCAGGACGACACCGCCGGCGTGCCGGCGCCCACCCGGCGCCCGAGTTCGACGCGGGCCCCGAGCCCCACCGCCGCCTCCCGCACCCCGTCACCGACGCCGCCGGGTAAGTCCGCGACGCCCGACGTCGCGGTGGGCGTGGTGCCGGCGAAGTTCTCGCCGGTGTCCCTCACCGCCGCGAGTGACCAGAACTTCTGGGTCCTCGGGGAGTCCGCCGCCGGGCCCGGCCGCGCCACGGTCGTGGTCACCCGGGACGGCGGGGAACGCTTCACCGCCCTGCCGGAGTTCGCCGCTCCGGTCGTACGCGCCACCAACAAGGTCACCGCCGACACCGTCCACGACGTGCGGTTCGCCGCTGACACCAAGGACGGCTGGGCGTACGGCGGTGCGTTGTGGAGCACCCACGACGGCGGCCAGGGCTGGCAGCAGGTGCGGACCGTGCCCGGCCTGGTGCAGCAGTTGGAGACCGCGAACGGCACGGCGTACGCGCTGGTGCGCGACGGCTCCACCTGGACGCTGTGGCGCTCACCCCGTGGCGAGGACACCTGGAGCCGGGCCGGCGTCGAGCTGCACTCGCCCGCGAGCCTCGCCGTGACCAGCCAGGTGGTGGCCGTCACCGACCGGTCCGGCAACGACGCCTACGTGCTCACCTCCGCCGACGGCGGCGACACCTTCGACCAGCATCCGACGCCGTGCAAGGCCGACCTCGATGCCGGCCGGCTGTCCGCGACCACCGACTCGATGTGGCTGACCTGCCCCACGGGAACCGCCGCGGAGGTGCACGTCTCCCGCGACGAGGGCGCCTCCTGGACGGCGGTGTCCTCGGGCACCCCCGCGATCTCGGGCACCGCGGCCGCGCTCGGCGCCCGGAGTGGCCGGCAGGCGGTGGTGGCCGTTCCCGGGAAGGCGCTCGTGGTGAGCGAGTCCGGCCAGCCTGCGCAGGCGAAGGTGGAGGGCCTCGGCACCCCGACGTACGCCGGGTTCACCAGCGACCGGGTGGGCTACATCCTCGACGTGGACGGCGGGTTGTTCCGCACCGCCGACGGCGGCGGCACCTGGCAGCCGGTCACGGTCAGATGATCCTGGAGGCCCGGCTGGTCCCGAACCGGAGCTGACCTCGACCTCGACCCGACCGGACCTGTCCGCAGCACGGCCCCGCAGCCGGCGACTGCGCGATGTCCGCGTGATCGCGATCCGTCCGGTTCGTACCCCGCTGACCTGGGCCGGCCGCGCCCGAGGGCGGGGTTGTCGGTGGGCAGGGGCACGATGGAGCGGTGCCCGACGTTCTCGACCGTTTCTCCCCGGCCACCCAGGAGTGGTTCCGGTCCTCCTTCGCCGCGCCCACCGCGGCCCAGGAGGGCGCCTGGGACGCCATCAGCCGCGGCCACCACAGCCTGGTGGTCGCACCGACCGGTTCGGGCAAGACGCTCGCGGCCTTCCTGTGGGCGCTGGACCGGCTGGCCCGCGAGCCGGTCCCGGCCGAGCGCACCCGCCGGTGCCGGGTTCTCTACGTCTCCCCGCTGAAGGCGCTCGCGGTCGACATCGAGCGCAACCTCCGCGCACCGCTGACCGGTCTGCGGCACACCGCCGCCAGGCTCGGCCTGCCCGAGCCGCACATCGACGTGGCCGTCCGGTCCGGTGACACCCCGGCCGACGAGCGGCGGCGGTTCGCCCGTACCCCCGCCGACGTGCTGATCACCACGCCGGAGTCGCTGTTCCTGCTGCTCACCTCCCAGGCCCGGGAGTCGCTGCGCGGTGTGGAGACGGTGATCGTGGACGAGGTGCACGCGGTCGCGGGCACCAAGCGGGGCGCACACCTGGCGCTGTCGCTGGAGCGGCTGGACGCGTTGCTCACCGAGCCCGGGACGGCCCCCGAGGAGACCGAAGAGACCGGGGCGAACGCCGACAAGGGCGCGGAGGCGGCCGGCGCCGTGACCGCGACCGCGCCGACGTCGTCCGGTCGCCGGGCGCAGCGGATCGGGCTGTCCGCGACCGTGCGCCCGCCCGAGGAGGTGGCGCGGTTCCTGGGCGGGGCCGACCCGGTGACGGTGGTCAACCCGCCGTACGCCAAGGAGTTCGACCTGCGGGTGGTCGTCCCGGTGGAGGACATGAGCGAGCTCGGGCGGCCGCTGCCGGCGGAGGAGCAGCTGGGCGCGGCCGCGGGCGCCGACCGCCGGGTGTCCATCTGGCCGCACGTGGAGGAGCGGGTCACCGACCTGGTGGCGGCGCAGCGGTCCACGCTGGTGTTCGCCAACTCCCGGCGGCTGGCCGAGCGGCTCACCGCGCGGCTGAACGAGATCGCCGAGGAGCGCGCCGCGGAGAGCGCGGAGCAGGAGGCGGAGGAACGCTCGACCGTCGACTTCCCCGGCGACCTCGTGCGCCCGCGGGTGGTCGGGCGGCCCGCGGAGCTGATGGGCCAGGCGGGTGCGAGCGGAGGTGCCGCTCCCGTTCTGGCCCGGGCTCACCACGGCTCGGTGAGCAAGGAGCAGCGGGCCCTGATCGAGGACGACCTGAAGTCGGGCCGGCTGCCCTGCGTGGTCGCCACCAGCAGCCTGGAGCTGGGCATCGACATGGGCGCGGTCGACCTGGTGGTGCAGGTGGAGGCGCCGCCCTCGGTGGCCAGTGGCCTGCAGCGGGTCGGTCGCGCCGGCCACCAGGTCGGCGCGGTGTCCCGGGGCGTGATCTTCCCGAAGTACCGCGGCGACCTCATCGCCACCGCGGTGGTGACCGAGCGGATGCGCACCGGCTCGATCGAGGCCACGAAGGTGCCCGCCAACCCGCTCGACGTGCTCGCCCAGCAGGTCGTCTCCGCCGTGTGTGTGGACGCCTGGCCGGTGGACGAGCTGTACGACCTCGTTCGCCGGGCCGCGCCCTTCCACACCCTGCCCCGGTCGGCGTTCGACGCGGTGCTGGACATGCTGGCCGGCCGTTACCCCTCCGACGAGTTCGCCGAGCT
Organism: Actinopolymorpha cephalotaxi; assembly: GCF_013408535.1. Taxonomy (NCBI): domain Bacteria; kingdom Bacillati; phylum Actinomycetota; class Actinomycetes; order Propionibacteriales; family Actinopolymorphaceae; genus Actinopolymorpha; species Actinopolymorpha cephalotaxi. The sequence goes on along the minus strand of NZ_JACBZA010000001.1, from coordinate 1,344,355 downwards.
GCGCCCCCGGCTGGTGTGGGACCGCGTGGCGGGCACCCTCACCGCCCGGCCGGGTGCCCAGCGGCTCGCGGTGACCAGTGGCGGCACCATCCCCGACCGGGGCATGTTCGGCGTGTTCCTGGTCGGTGAGAAGGCCAGCCGGGTGGGCGAGCTGGACGAGGAGATGGTGTACGAGTCGCGCACCGGCGACGTGTTCACCCTGGGCGCCTCGTCCTGGCGGATCGAGGACATCACCCACGACCGGGTGCTGGTGTCGCCGGCGCCCGGGCAGCCCGGGCGGCTGCCGTTCTGGAAGGGCGACGCACTGGGCCGCCCGGCCGAGCTGGGCCAGGCGATCGGCGCGTTCGTCCGCAAGCTCGGCCGCCAGGCACCCGACGACGCGCGGGCACAGGTACGCGCATCGGGTCTGGACGAGTGGGCGGCCGACAACCTCGTCTCCTACCTCGAGGAGCAGAAACAGGCCACCCGGCACGTGCCCGACGACCGGACCATCGTGGTCGAGCGTTTCCGGGACGAGCTCGGCGACTGGCGGGTCTGTGTGCACACGCCGTTCGGCGGCGGGCTGCACGCGCCGTGGGCGCTGGCCATCGGGGCCCGGCTGCGCGAACGCTACGGCGTCGACGTCCAGGCCGCGCACGCCGACGACGGCATCGTGCTCCGCATCCCCGACACCGACGAGGACCCGCCCGGCGCCGACGTGGTGCTGTTCGAGCCGGAGGAGATCGAGCGGATCGTCACCGACGAGCTCGGCGGGTCGGCGCTCTTCGCGTCCCGGTTCCGCGAGTGCGCCGCCCGTGCCCTGCTGCTCCCCCGCCGCGACCCGCGCCGCCGCACCCCGCTGTGGCAGCAGCGGCAGCGCTCCGCGCAACTGCTCGCCGTCGCCGGCAAGTACGCCTCGTTCCCGATCGTGCTGGAGACCGTGCGCGAGTGCCTTCAGGACGTCTACGACCTGCCCGGGCTGGTCGAGCTGCTGCGCGGAGTGGCCGCTCGCCGGATCCGGGTGGTCGAGGTGGAGACGCAGGAGCCGTCGCCGTTCGCGAAGTCGCTGACCTTCGGCTACATCGCCGCGTTCATGTACGAAGGGGACGCCCCGCTGGCCGAACGCAAGGCCGCGGCGCTGGCCCTGGACAAGTCGCTGCTGGCGGAGCTGCTCGGCACCACCGAGCTGCGCGACCTGCTCGACGCGGAGGTGATCGAGCGGACCGAGGCCGAGCTGCAACGGCTCGTGCCCGACCGCCGGTGCCGGGACGCCGAGGGAGTCGCCGACCTGCTGCGCCTGCTGGGCCCGATGTCCGCGGCGGAGGTCGGGCGACGCTGCACCGAACCCGCCCAGGCGGCCGGCTGGCTCGCCGAGCTGGCCCAGGCCCGCCGGGTGATCGCGTTCCGCGGACCGGGCCTTGCCGGTGACGAACGCTGGGCCGCGGTCGAGGACGCCGCACGGCTGCGGGACGCGCTCGGCATCCCGCTTCCGGTGGGCGTGCCGGAGGCGTTCACCGAGCCGGTCGCGGACCCGATGGGTGACCTGGTGGCCCGGTACGCCCGCACCCATGGCCCGTTCCACGCCGGGGAGGTGGCGGCCCGGTTCGGGCTCGGTGTCGTCGTGGTCGCCGACACCCTGCGCCGGCTGGCCGGTGAGGGGCGCGTGGTCGAGGGCGCCTTCCGCCCGGCCGGTGACGCGTCGGCGCCCGGTGGAGGAACGCCTGGGGCCGGGGATGCGGACGACGCGGCACGTGCGGACGGCGCGGCAGGGACCGACGGCGCGGACGGCGCGGCGGGTCCGGTCGTCCCAGCTGCCCGGTCGGTGGGCGCCGGGCACGGCACCGAATGGTGCGACGCCGGGGTGCTGCGCACCCTGCGCCGCCGTTCGCTCGCCGTCCTGCGCAGCGAGGTCGAGCCGGTCGAGCCCGCCGTCCTCGCCAGGTTCCTGCCCACCTGGCAACAGGTCGGCGGCCGGCAGCGCGGCCCGGACGGAGTGCTGTCGGTGGTCGAGCAGTTGGCCGGCTGCGCGGTGCCGGCGTCCGCACTCGAACGCCTGGTGCTGGCCACCCGGGTGCCCGACTACTCCCCCGCGATGCTGGACGAGCTGACCGCCTCCGGTGACGTCGTCTGGTCCGGCCACGGCACGCTGCCGGGCACCGACGGCTGGGTGTCGCTGCACCTCGCCGACACCGCCGACCTGACGTTGCCCGACCCCGATCCGGAGTTCGAGCCGAGTCCGGTGCACACGGCGATCCTGGAGGTGCTCGGGTCCGGCGGAGGGTTCTTCTTCCGGCCGCTGGCCGGGGCGGTCCAGTCCCGGATCGGCGAGAGTCCGGTGCTCGACGACCAGACGTTGGTGACCGCGCTGTGGGACCTGGTGTGGGCGGGGCACGTCACCGGCGACACGCTGGCCCCGCTGCGGACGCTGGTGGGCAGCGGCTCCTCGGCGCACCGGAGCCGGCGCAGCACGCCCCGGGCGCGGTTCGCCGCCGGACGCTCGGGTCTACGCGGGCGCGGGCGACCGGCGATGCCGTCGAGGACCGGTCCGCCCACCGCCGCCGGCCGCTGGTCGCTGTTACCCGAACGCGATCCCGACGCCACCCGGCGCGCGCACGCCGCCGCCGAGGCGCTGCTGGACCGGCACGGCGTGGTGACCCGCGGCGCCGTGGTCGCCGAACGCATCCCCGGCGGATTCGCAGCCGTCTACCAGGTGCTGTCGGCGTTCGAGGAGTCCGGCCGCTGCCGGCGGGGCTACTTCGTCGCCGGCCTGGGCGCCGCGCAGTTCGGCGCGCCCGGCGCCGTCGACCGGTTACGCGGCATGGGCGACCCGAACGCCGACTCCACCACGGATCCTGGTGGGCAGTACGGGCAGGGTGGCCGGGGATCGGGCCGCCGGTCCGCGGACACCTCCGGCAGGACGTTGGTGCTCGCCGCCACCGACCCGGGCAACCCCTACGGCGCCGCGCTGGCCTGGCCCCCCCGGCCCGACCGGGCACCGGAGGACCAGCACGGCCACCGCCCCGGCCGCAAGGCAGGCGCGCTCGTCGTGCTGGTCGGCGGGGAGCTGGTGCTGTACGTCGAACGCGGCGGCCGCACCCTCCTCACCTGGTCGGAGGACCTCCAGGTGCTGCAGCCCGCGGTCGACGCGCTAGCCCTCGCCGTCCGCGACGGGGTGCTCGGCAAGCTGACCGTCGAACGCGTCGACGGCGAGGCGATCCTGCGACCGGCCAACCATCCCGGCGGCACCACGCCACTGGCCACCGCGCTGGCCGCGGCCGGGTTCCACGTCACACCGCGCGGGCTGCGGATGCGCGGCTGACTGCTGGCCCGGACCCGCAGTGTCGAACGAGGCACTCCGCTGGTCGGCAGTCCGCCAGCAGACCCCCACAAGCAGGCCGTCAACCAGCCCCGACCGCCAACCAGGAGGCCGTCGGTCAGCCCAGGGCGCGGCCGACCGCGAGCTTGCGGGTGTCCGGCGCGAGCAGCCGCTCCGCGTCGGCGCCCAGGTCGTCGGGCTTGCGCTGCGACTCGCGCTCGGCGGCCACCCGGGCCTGGTAGACCTCCACCTCGTTGCGGGTGCGTGCCTCGTCCCAGCCGAGCACGTCCGCGACGAGTTCGGCCGCGGGCCGCGCCGAGTCGGTGCCCCGGTGCGGCGTCTCGATGGAGATCCGCGTCCGCCGGGCGAGGACGTCGTCCAGGTGCACCGCCGCCTCGTGCGTGGCGGCGTACCTCCCCTCCACCCGGAGGTACTCCCCCGCACCCGGCATCGGCTCCAGCAGCGTCGGGTCGTCCTGGGCCAGCGCCATCAGTTCGTCGACCATCGAGCCGTACCGGTCCAGCAGCCGCTGCATCCGCCACACCGGGAGCCCGCGGTCCTCGGCCAGCCGGTCCACCTGGTTGATCAGCGCGTGGTACCCCTCGGCCCCGACCAGCGGGACGTGCTCGGTCACCGACGGCGGCAGCGAGTGCCCGAGGTCGGGCCGGGCCGCGTCGATCGCGTCCTTGGCCATCACGCGGTACGTCGTGTACTTCCCGCCGGCGATCGACACCAGGCCCGGCAGCGGCCGGGCCACCGCGTGTTCGCGGGACAGCTGGCTGGTCTGCTCGGACTCCCCGGCCAGCAGCGGCCGGAGTCCGGCGTACACGCCCTCGATGTCGTCGTGGGTGAGCGGCACCGACAGGACCTCGTTGACGTGCGCCAGGAGGTAGTCGATGTCGGCCCGGCTGGCCGCGGGGTGGGCGCGGTCGAGGTTCCAGTCGGTGTCGGTGGTGCCGATGATCCAGTGGTTGCCCCACGGGATGACGAACAGCACCGAGCGTTCGGTCCGCAGGATCAGCCCGACCTCGGAGGCGATCCGGTCCCGCGGCACCAGCACGTGCACGCCCTTGGAGGCCCGTACGCGGAACCGTCCCCGCCCGCCGGTGAGGCGCTGCAGGTCGTCGGTCCACACGCCGGTCGCGTTGATGACGGCCTTCGCCCGGATCGTCGTAGTGGCGCCGGAGTCGACGTCGCGCACCTCCGCGCCAACCACCCGGCCGCCCTCGTGCAGGAAACCGGTCACCTCACTGGAGTTGCGGACCGCGGCGCCGTAGCGGGCGGCGGTGCGCACCACCGTCAGCGTGTGCCGGGCGTCGTCGGCCTGCGCGTCGTAGTAGCGCACCGCGCCGACGAGTGAGTCCTGGCGGAGTCCGGGGCTGAGCCTCAGTGCGCCCGTCCGGCTGAGGTGCCGGTGAGCGGGCACCGACCGGCCGCGGCCCATCGTGTCGTACAGGATCAGGCCGGCGCCGACGTAAGGGCGCTCCCACAGCCGGTGCTGCAGCGGGTAGAGGAACTGAACCGGCTTGACGAGGTGCGGCGCGATCCGGGTGAGCATCAGCTCGCGTTCGCGCAACGCCTCGGCGACCAGTCCGAAGTTCAGCTGCTCGAGGTAGCGCAGGCCGCCGTGGAAGAGCTTGCTGGACCGGCTGGACGTGCCGCTGGCGAAGTCGCGCGCCTCGACCAGTGCGGTGTTCAGTCCGCGCGTCACGGCGTCCAGCGCGGAACCCGCACCGGTCACGCCGCCGCCCACCACGAGGACGTCGAACTGCTCGGCACCGAACCGGTCCCAGGCCTCGGCGCGTTCCTGCGGGCCCAACTTCCCGGAACTACTCACAACCAACTCCTCAGCCGATACGTGGACAGCGGACTCGGGCGAAGACCTGCCGGCCCCGATATCCGGGAATCACGCAGGATCGCAGAAGTCGTGGACTTTGGCGACAGCCGGTGCGGCGGCGGGCAGGATCGGGCAGGGACGGTCGGCCGGCCCGTGGTCCCCGGCCACTGCTCGGTCGCCGCCACCCCTCGGGTGCCGCCCGGAAGGGTCCTTCGATGTGGTCGATCGTCGTCTCGGAGACGCTGGGGACGATGATGCTGACCCTGCTGGGCTGCTCGGTGGGTGCGAACGTGCTGCTGAAGAACACCTTCGGCCATCGCGGCGGCTGGTTGCTGGTCAGCCTCGGCTGGGGCCTCGGCATCTTCGTCGGCGTGTACGTCGCGTACGCCAGCGGCGCGCACCTCAACCCCGCGGTGACGCTGGGCATCGTCGTCGACGGCGCGCCGAGCTTCGCGCCGGGCATCGCGGTGACGCCCCTGAACACCCTCGCCTACCTGGCCGGGGAGTTCGCCGGCGCGTTCCTCGGCGCGGTCCTGTGCTTCCTGGCGTACCGGCTGCACTTCGAACACAGCGAGACCGAAGCCGACAAGCTGGCGGTCTTCGCCACCGCGCCCCGTTATCGTGCGTACGCATGGAACGTCGTGACCGAGGCGATCGCGACCTTCGTCCTGGTCTATGTCGTTCTGGTGTTCGGGCGCACGCCGTCCGGGCTCGGCCCGCTGGCCGTGGCGCTGGTGGTCGTGGGCATCGGCGCGTGCCTGGGCGGCCCGACCGGGTTTGCGATCAACCCCGCCCGCGACCTCGGCCCACGGTTCGCCCATGCCGTTCTTCCTATCAAAGGCAAGGGCGAGAGCGACTGGCCGTACGCCTGGGTGCCGGTGGTGGCGCCGCTGGCCGGAGGTGTCGTCGCGGGTCTGCTCGCCCGGGTCGCGTCCTGACATGCCACCTCCCCACCCGGCACAGGCTTGGGCCGGCCCCGGCACATCGACGCCGGTTCTACGTACGCTACCCCCGCACCCTTCCAACCCAGTGGGAGCTCACATGACCGACTACGTCGCAGCCATCGACCAGGGAACGACCAGCACCCGGTGCATGATCTTCGACCATGCGGGTCAGGTCGTGAGCGTGCACCAACTGGAGCACGAACAGATCTTCCCGCGCGCGGGTTGGGTCGAACACAACGCGGAGGAGATCTGGCGCAACACCCGGCAGACGGTGGCCGGTGCGCTGGCCGGCGCCGACCTCACCGCCACCAACGTGGCCGCGGTCGGCATCACCAACCAGCGGGAGACGGCGCTGGTGTGGGACCGGGCGACGGGCAAGCCGGTCTACAACGCGATCGTGTGGCAGGACACCCGTACCGACCGGATCTGTGAACAGCTCGGCGCGCTCGGCGGCGGCGCCGAGCGCTACCGCGACCGCACCGGCCTCCCGCTGGCGACGTACTTCTCCGGACCGAAGGTGCGCTGGATCCTGGACAACGTGGAGGGCGTCCGCGAACGCGCCGAGCGCGGTGAGCTGATGTTCGGCACGATGGACAGCTGGCTGCTGTGGAACATGACCGGCGGCACCGACGGCGGCCTGCACATCACCGACGTGACGAACGCGTCCCGGACGATGCTGATGGACATCGCGAGCCTGCGGTGGGACGAGAACATCGCCGAGGAGATGGGCATCCCGATGTCGATGCTGCCGGAGATCCGGCCGTCGTCGCAGGTGTACGCCGAGGGCCGGCGCGGCGGCTCGCTGCCCGGTGTGCCGATCGCCGGCATCCTCGGTGACCAGCAGGCGGCCACGTTCGGCCAGGTCTGTTTCGAGGTGGGCACGGCGAAGAACACCTACGGCACCGGCAACTTCCTGCTCCTCAACACCGGCACCGAACGCGTGATGAGCGAGAACGGCCTGATCACCACCGCCTGCTACCAGATCGGCGACAACGCGCCCGTCTACGCGCTGGAGGGTTCGATCGCGGTCACCGGCTCGCTGGTGCAGTGGATCCGGGACAACCTCGGCCTGATCGGCAAGGCGGAGGAGATCGAGACGCTGGCCCGCTCGGTGGACGACAACGGCGGCGCGTACTTCGTCCCGGCGTTCTCCGGTCTGTTCGCGCCGTACTGGCGCTCCGACGCCCGGGGCGCCCTGGTCGGCCTGACCCGCTACGTCAACAAGGGGCACATCGCCCGGGCGGTGCTGGAGGCCACGGCGTACCAGACCCGCGAGGTCGTCGACGCGATGAACGCCGACTCCGGCGTCGCCCTGACCGAGCTCAAGGTCGACGGCGGCATGGTGGTCAACGAGCTGCTGATGCAGTTCCAGTCCGACATCCTCGACGTGCCGGTGGTCCGCCCGCAGGTGGCCGAGACCACCGCGCTCGGTGCGGCGTACGCGGCCGGACTGGCCGTCGGGTACTGGTCCGGCGAGGACGACCTGCGCCGCAACTGGCAGGAGGGCAAGCGCTGGACGCCGAAGCTGGACGAGAAGGTGCGCGAGCGCGACTACGCCCGCTGGAAGAAGGCGGTCACCCGGACGTTCGACTGGGTGGACGACGAGGACTGAGCGGAGTCAACCCGAGGTTGGCGCGGGCAAGACGGAATTGACATCCGGCAAGGCGGGGTTGGCGCGGGTAAGGCGGGGTTGCGCCGCGGTCACCACCGGCCGCGGTGCACCACCTCGTCCGTGCCGCGACGGCCGCGCCGCAGCGACGGCGAACGCCGGTCCGGCGCCCGGTGCCCGAGCGCGACCACGCCGATCGGGAGGTGGTCCTCCGGTACGCCGAACTCACGGCGGAACGCCGGGATGCGCTCGGGCGGGATACCGAAGAAGCAGGCGCCGAGCCCCTCGTCGGTGACGGTGAGAAGCATCAGCAGCGCCGCCATGCCGGTGTCGATGTCCCAGTACGGCACGGGCCACCGCGACTCGTCCCGGTCGGTCCAGCCCTTGTCGGGTTCGGCGTACCGGTCGAGATAGGCACGCTTGCACGACAGCGGCACGATCAGCACCGGGGCCCGGCGCAGGCCCCGCGACCAGGAGTCGGCGCCGGCCCCCTCCGGCGTGGTCGCTGCCCAGAAGCGCTGGACGTCGGCCGGCTGGTCCAGCACCAGGAACCCCCAGCCCTGGCTGAAGCCGGCGGACGGGGCGTGCAGCGCGTTGTCCAGGACGCGTTCGACCACGACCGGGTCCACGGGGCGGGGGTCGAAGTTGCGCACCATCCGGCGGCGGCGTACGACGTCTGCGAAGTCCATGCCCGTCAGCATGGCCCACGTACCGGTGCCGGCCGGACCCAGCCTCGACCCGGCTCGGACCCGCCCGGAGCGCCGTGGGGAGCCGTCGGAGAGCTGTCGGGAAGAATGCGGCCCATGACCGACCTGCGCATCTGTTTCGTCGGCGACTCCTACACCGCCGGCGTGGGCGATCCCGAGGGCCTCGGCTGGGTGGGACGGGTCGCCCGGGAGACGCTGCGCAGGGGCCGGGACCTCACGTTCTACAACCTCGGCGTACGCCGGGACACCTCCCGCAACATCCAGGCGAGGTTCGCGGGCGAGATCGTCGCGCGAAGGGCCGCCGGCTGCGACAACCGTGTCGTGCTGTCCTTCGGGACCAACGACACCGCGCCGGCCGAAGGCGTCGGCGGCGAGCGGGTGCCGGACGTCGGCACCCTCGCCGTGCTGGCCGACCTGCTCGAGTGGACCCGGCGGCAGGGCCTGCCCACGCTCGTGGTCGGCCCGCCCGCGCTGACCGACGACTCCCGGAACGCCCGACTGCTGGCGCTGACCGCCCTGATGCGGGAGCTCACCGCCCGGCGCGGGGTGCCGTTCGTACCCCTCGCGCCGTCGCTCGCCGAGGACACCCGGTGGCGGGCCGAGCTGTCCACCGGCGACGGAGCCCACCCACGTGCCGTGGGCTACGAGCTCCTCGCCCGGCGGGTCCTCGACTCGGGCTGGTGGGACTGGCTGGACTCCCCCGCGGCGGTGCCCGAGGAGCCCAGGGAGCCCGAGGAGCCCAGGGAGCCCGAGGAGCCCAGGGAGCCCGAGGCGGGCGGGGTGCCCGGTGCCTGAGGGCGACACCGTCTGGCTGACGGCCCGGCGGCTGGCGGTGGCGCTGGCCGGGCAGCAGCTGACCCACGCCGACCTGCGCGTGCCCCAGCACGCCACCGCCGACCTCACCGGCCGGACGGTGACCGAGGTGCTCGCCCGCGGCAAGCACCTGCTGATCCGGATCGAGCCGGACCTGACGTTGCACACCCACCTGGGCATGGATGGTTCCTGGCGGTTGCTCCCGGCCGGTACGGCGTTCCCGGGGCCCCGCGAGCCGGTCCGGGTGGTGCTGGCCAACGCCCGCGCGGTCGCCGTCGGCCGGAGCCTGGCCCGGGTCGACCTGGTGACCACCGACCGGGAGGACACGCTGGTCGGCCACCTCGGCCCGGACCTGCTCGGCCCGGACTGGGACCAGGCCGAGGCGGTCCGCCGGATCGCCGAGGAACCCGACCGCACCATCGGCGAGGCACTGCTGGACCAGCGCAACCTCGCCGGGATCGGCAACATGTACCGCGCCGAGGTGCTGTTCCTGCGCGGGGTGCCGCCGACCGCGCCGGTGTCGGCGGCCGGTGATCTCACCCGGATGGTCAGGCTGGCCCGGCAGATGCTCTGGGTCAATCGCGAGCATCCCGAACAGGCCACCACCGGCGACCTGCGCAGAGGCCGCGAACACTGGGTGTACGGCCGGGCCGGCGAACCCTGCCGGCGGTGCCGGACCAGGATCAAGCGGGGCGAGCTCGGCCCGCCCGGACAGGAGCGGGTGACGTTCTGGTGCCCGCACTGCCAACCGGATCCCGCGGGCACCGAACCCGGCTGACGCCCGTACGACATCCCCGGCACGAGACGCCGGCCGGCACCGTCCCCGCCGGCACGCCACCGGCCGGTACGGCTTCCGCCGCTACTCCCCCGTCACCCCGTCGGTGAGCTCGCGGATGATGTCGAGGTGGCCGTTGTGCCGGCTCGTCTCCTCGATCAGGTGGTGCAGGATCCAGCGAAGCGTGACGCCCTCCTCGCCAGGACGGCGCGGGGCGGCGCGGTGGTCCAGGGAGAACACGGCGGCGATCTCCCGCGACCTCGCGGTCTGCTTGTCGTACGCGGCGAGCAGGTCGGCGAGCGGCACGTCGTAGGGCGGGCGCCACTCGGCGTCGGGATCGCCGGGATCGACCGGCGCCGCGTCGGGCTCGCCGAGGAGCACCCGCTCGAACCAGTAGCTCTCCACCCACCGAAGGTGGGACACCAGGCCGGCCGCGGTCATCAGCGGTGACGTCGGCACCGGGGCGTTGTGGGCGCCGGCCTGGGTCAGCCCGGCGCACTTCACCGCGACGGTCGCGCGGTGGAAGGAGAGCCAGGCCTCGAGCATGGCGTGTTCGTCCGCGGCGTGGGGAGGGTCCTCGCGCGGAGGGTCCTGGTCGCTGGGTGGCCCGTCGGGACCGGCTGCCATCAGGCGGCTACGACGACGTCACGGTGGGCGTCGGTCGGCTCGATCCTCGAGGTGTCCAGTCGGGGCCCGTCGATCCGCTTGGCGACGATCCGCTTGGAGGTGACCTTGCGGATCACCTGCTGGCGGGGCGCGGCGGTGAGGACGCGGGTCTGCGCCTTGTCGATCTCGTCGCTGACCTCACGCAACACGTCGGACAGCGGAACGTCCAGGGCAGTACAGATCGCGGCCAGCAGCTCGCTGGAGGCTTCCTTCTGGCCGCGTTCGATCTCGGAGATGTAGCCCAGACTCACCCGGGCGTCGAGGGAGACCTCGCGGAGGGTGAGCCCGCGGCGTAGGCGCTGGCGGCGGAGTACGCCACCCAGCAGGTGACGAACCAGGACCATTGGTGGCTCCCCTCGGTGTCCCCTCGTTGTGGCATCCGGCGTCGAACGGTCTGACACCGGACATCCGGCAGTGGGCTGAACCCACCGTACCCGCCTTCGTACCCCGGTGACGACTCCGCACGCCCAGGACACGGAACGGATTGATCAGCTGGTACGCGGCGTGGCCCGGAGTACGTCCAGGAGGAGCTCCAGAGCGGCGGTCACCGTGGACCGGCGGATCTGCTCCCGGTCACCGCGGAGCCGCAGCCGTTCACCCCGCGTACCCCCAGGTCCGGCGCAGGCCACGTCGACCGTGCCGACCGGCTGGTCGCCGTGCGGCTCGGGCCCGGCGACCCCGGTGGTGGACAGGCCGTAGGTGGCGCCGAGCCGGTCGCGGACCCCCTCGGCCATCGCCCGGGCGGTGCTCGGGTGCACCGGTCCGTGTTCGGCCAGCCGGTCCGCGTCCACGCCGAGCAGCGTGGTCTTCAGATCCACGGCGTACGACACCACGCCGCCGCGGTAGGTGGCTGAGGATCCGGCCTGGTGGGTGAACGCGGCGCCCAGAAGTCCGCCGGTCAGCGACTCGGCGGTGGCGGCGGTGGCGTGCTGCCGGCGCAGGAGTTCGTGACACCGGCCGGCCAGGTCCTCGGCCGACGCCGTGTTCGCCCCGTTCGCCCCGGCCTCACCCGACCTGGCCTCACCCGACCTGGCCTCACCCGACCTGGCAGCACTCGTTCCGGTGCCGGCACCGCTGTCCGACCCCACCGGACACCCCCTTCGACGTCGACGTCAGGCGGACCGCGACCGGCGCGACCGCAGCACCTTCCACAGGTAGTCCACCCCGGTGACCACCGTGACCACCACGGCCGCGGCCATCACCACCACCGCCGCGACGTGCACCGGACCGCCGTACGGAAGCAGGTACAACGCGATCGCCACGGTCTGCAGCACGGTCTTGGCCTTGCCGCCCCGGCTGGCCGCGATCACCTGCGACCGGATCACCAGGAACCGCAGCAGGGTGATACCCACCTCGCGGACGAGCACCACGACCGTCACCCACCAGGGCAGCTCGCCGAGGATGGACAGCCCGACCAGGGCCATGCCCATCAGCGCCTTGTCGGCGAGCGGGTCGGCGATCTTCCCGAAGTCGGTGACGAGGTTGTAACGCCGGGCGAGCTCGCCGTCGAACCGGTCGGTCAGGGCGGCGAGCAGGAAGACCGCGAGCGCGGCGAACCGGTAGGTCGTATTGGCGCCGTCCTCGTGCAGCAGCAGCCAGCCGAACACCGGGACCATCACCACGCGGAGCGCGGTCAGGACGTTGGGGCCGTTCCACACGCTGGGCGAGGCCTTCGGAACTTCGGTCACCGTACGCCTCCCCGAGATCTCAACGACCCGCACCCGGGAGGGCCTCCGCCACGAGGTCCACGCCTTCGGTGTCCACCACCAGGGCACGGACGAAATCTCCCACACGGGCGCCGGTCGCGCCGAACACCCGGACTGTGCCGTCGACCTCGGGCCCCTGGTGCGCGCCCCGGCCCTCGACCGTCCCGGCCGGCTCGACGGACCCGGCGGACCCGGCGGAGCCGTTCGACCCGACGGACTCGACGGACTCGGCCGGCTCGACGGACTCGACCAGGACGTCGACGACCTCCCCGATCCGGTCCTCGGCCCGCTGCGCGGTGAGTTCCTCGGCGAGCTCACCGACCCGGGCGGCCCGCGCGGCGATCTCGTCCTCGTCCAGCTTGCCGTCGTAGCCCAGTGCCTCCGTACCGTCCTCGTCGGAGTAGCCGAACACACCCACCACGTCCAGCCGGGCCGCCTCGAGGAACCCGCACAGCTCCTCGACGTCGTCCTCGGTCTCGCCGGGGAAGCCGACGATGACGTTGCTGCGGATGCCGGCCTCGGGCGCGACGGAGCGGATCTGCTCGATCAGGCCGAGGAAGCGTTCGGTGTCGCCGAACCGCCGCATCCGTCGCAGGACGGTGGCGCTGGAGTGCTGGAACGACAGGTCGAAGTACGCCGCGACGCCCGGCAGGGTGGCCATCGCCTCGGCCAGGCCGGGACGCATCTCGGCGGGCTGGAGGTAGGACACCCGGACCCGCTCGATCCCGTCGACGGCGGCCAGGGCGGGCAGCAGGCCGGTCTCCAGCAGCCGCAGGTCACCGAGGTCCTTGCCGTACGAAGTGGAGTTCTCGCTGACCAGGAACAGCTCGCGGACGCCGTGCCCGGCGAGCCACTCCGCCTCGGCGATGACGTCCTCGGGGGGCCGGGAGATGAACGCGCCGCGGAACCGCGGGATCGCGCAGAACGCACAGCGCCGGTCGCAACCGGACGCGAGCTTCAGCGGCGCGACCGGTCCCCCGCCGAGCCGCCGCCGGTGTACGCGGGGACCCGACGCCGGCGCGATCCCGGCCGGCAGGTCCGGCGTCAGGTCGGCCGCCGCCACCGGCGAGCCCGACGTCACCACCCGGTGGCCGGGAACGACCGCGCCGCCGGCGCCGGTCGCGTCCGCCGCGGCCGAACCGCGCGCGGAGGGTGAGATGGGCAGCAGCTTGCGCCGGTCGCGCGGGGCGTGCGGCACGTGCGGGGCGCCGGTCAGGATCGTGCGTACGCGGTCGGCGATGTCGGGGTAGTCGTCGAAGCTCAGCACCGCGTCGGCCTCGGGCAGCTCCCGGGCCAGCTCCTCGCCGTAGCGTTCGGCCAGGCAGCCCACGGCGACCACCGCCTGCGTACGGCCGCCGTCGGACTTCAGGTCGGCGGCACCGAGCAGCTGGTCCACCGAGTCCTTCTTCGCGGTCTCGATGAAGCCGCAGGTGTTGACCAGAACGGCATCGGCGGACTCGGCGTCCTCGACGAGGGTGAAGCCGCCCTCGGCCAGCCGGCCGGCGAGCTCCTCGGAGTCGACCTCGTTGCGGGCGCAGCCGAGCGTGACGACGGCCACGGTGGTGGTCGCTTCGGGGGCCACGTCGGCGGTCGGGTGGGCATGGGAAGGCGCAGTCATCGCGGCCCATCCTCGCGTACGGGAGCTCGACCGGCGATCCCGGCGTCCCCCGGGTGCCCGTCCCGCCTCCCCCGCAGGGGCTGGCAGCGGGCTCGCTCCCGGCGTACCTTATCGATTATCGATGCGTCCGACGGGGGATCAGCATGACCGAGCGCGTTCGCGACATCCGTGCCAGAAGCACCGAGCCGGACCAACGTCCCACCGCCCGCCGGACGATCTCCGTCCTCGCCTACCTCGCCAGGGTCGCGTCGATCCCCGCGCTCATCGCCGGCGTCGCCATCCCGATCAACCAGGGCACCCACACCGGCGCCACCGTCACGGTCCTGGTGGAAGGGGCCGCCGCCGCTCCGCGACTGCCGCACCTGCCGGCCGGCACCTGGCTGCGGGCGCACGAGCAGTACGGCGCCTTCACCCTGGAGCTGGGGTCGGTGCCGTGGTGGTGGATCCGGGTGCTCAGCGACAGCCGGGCGGGACTCACGTGGCTCTGCCTGGGGATCGGCGCGCTCTACCTGTGGGCGTTCCTGGACAGCGTCCAGAAGGACCACCCCTTCGACTCGCGTAACCCGCGGCGGTTCCGGATCCTCGCCCTGCTCGTTCTGGTCTGCGGAATCGGGGGCCCGTGGCTGGAGAGCGCCGCCTCCGCCGCGCTGCTCTCCTACGCGGACCTGAACCTGCCGCCCGGACTGGTCGTCAGCGCACCCGGAATCGGCATCGCGGTGAGCCCGCTGCTCGTGGCTGCCGGGTTGCTCGTGCTCGCCGAGGTGTTCCGGCGAGGCCGGCAGATGAGCCGGGACGTGGAGGGGCTGGTGTGAGGGCGGCCCGCGGCGGTGACGGACCCGGCGGCGGTCCCGGAGACGGCGACGGAGTCGGCGACGCGGGCGAGGGTCATCGGGTCGAGTGCCGGCTGGACGAACTCCTCGCCCGGCGTGGCATGACGGTCACCCAACTCGCCCGGCGGGTCGGCGTCACCGTCGTCAACCTGTCCGTACTGAAGAACAACCGGGCCAGGGCGGTGCGCTTCTCCACGCTCACCGCCCTGTGCGACGCGCTCGAGTGCCAGCCCGGCGACCTGTTCCGGGTCGTACCCGACAAGCCCGGTCAGCGCACCGGCGCGGCTCGGCCGTCTCGCTGAACGCCCTCCATCAGCCCGCGGATGTAGCCGAGCGCGAACAGCCGTCCGTACAACGAGTAGCCGGGGTTGACGTTGCTGTCCCCCTCCACCGTCGGCACGTGGTCGGGCCGCATCGGACCGTCGAACCCCACCTCGCGGTAGGTGCGCAGGCATTCGTACAGATCGGTCGGTCCGTCGTCGTGCCAGGTCTCCACGAAGCTCTCGACGGTGCCGCGGACGTCGCGGAAGTGGACGAAGAAGATCTTCCCCTGCTCACCGAACTTCCGGATCGCGGCCGGGATGTCGTCGGTCATCAGCCGGAAGTTGCCCTGGCACAGCGTGATGCCGTTCACCGGGCTCGGCACCAGGTCGAGCAGCCGCTGGAAGTTGTCCACGCTGCGCATGATCCGGCCCACCCCGCGCACCGGTGAGATCGGCGGGTCGTCGGGGTGCATGGCCAGCTTGACGCCGGCCTCCTCGGCAACCGGGACGACCCGGCGCAGGAAGTACTCGAGGTTCTCCCAGAGCTCGTCCTCGCTGATCGGCCCGGCCTCCACCGGCGGCGCCTGCTGCATCAGCGCGTGGTCGTACCCGCTCACCAGCGAGCCGCCGCGGGAGGGTACGGCGGTGTCGGTACGCAGCCAGTTGAAGTCGCTCATCCACTCGTAGCACCACACCGGGATGCCGAGCCGGCCCATGTTCGTCAGCAGCGTGCACACCGCGTCGATCTCGGCGTCGCGGCCGTCCAGCCCGCGCTTGGCCCGGTCCAGCGGCGGGCGGGCCTCGATGACGGCCAGCCGCAGGCCGGCGTTCTCGTACCTCTTCTTCATCGACAGCAGCGGGAGGTAGTCCCACGGCGCGTCGGTGCCGCGCCGGTCCGCGCCGATGGTCTGCGGCAGTCCGCCGACCGCCCACCCGACACCGGCCTGGACCACGAGCCGGGCCAGCGGTGCGGCCTCGGGCGCGGACGGAACCATTTCTGCGAGCTTCATGCCAACCCTTCCGGTCGTACGCCGGCGTCCTGGCAGATCGTGCGATTCGTGATGGGTGCTGGTCCCCGCGCGCCGGCGAGCTACCCGTCGTGGGACCAGCCGAGCACCCTCGCGGCCTTGCCACAGTCGTAGAAACCCTGCTGCCCGGACAGCTCCGTCCGGACCTCCGCGTCGGGGTAGAAGCGGCGCCGAAGCTCGCCGGAGTCCAGCGGGCTGGTGGTGGTCGGTGCGACCACGAAGAACGCCTCGTGTCCGGTGAAGTCGGCGGTCAGCCCGAGCAGGCAGGCCCGGGACGCCGCCTCCAGCCCCACCCAGCCCCACAGGTGCTTGGCCTCGAAGGCGAGCCGCTCCTCGTCGCGCGGCTCCAGCGCCGGCGGCTGCGGGGTGATGCCGTGGAAGCGGAGGCTGGCGACGGTGAGGCCGGGCTCTCGGCGTACGAACGCGTCCGCCTGCTGCTCGCCCAGCCACTTCGACAGGCTGTAGGCGTCCTCGGCGTACGTCGGGTGCGCCTCGTCGACCGGCAGGTAGTCGTAGCGGACGTGCCTGCTGTAGATGCCGCCGATCGCGTTGATGCTGGAGGCGCACACGACGCGGCGGATGCCGAGCTCGACCGCCGCGCGGAGCGCGTGGTAGTTGCCGAGAACGTTCGTGGCGTGGACGAGGTGGTCCGGCGTGCCGCCCGGTCCGGGGATCGCGGCGAGGTGCACCAGGGTGTCGGCCCCCGCGGCGGTCAGGCGTTCGAGCAGGTTGTCGTAGTGGGTGACGTCGACCTCCTGCACGGGCACCGCCAGCGTCCCGAACGGCGCCCGGACGTCCGGCTCGCCCGCCGGTTGCCCGGTGACGCGGTCCAGCGCGACGACCTCGTGGCCCTCCTTGAGCGCGGCGGCCACCACTCCCCTGCCCAGCCGGCCGTTCGCCCCGGTCACCGCAATGCGCACGCCACCACTCCTCGCGATCTCGCTGCCTGACCGACTCTCGTCGGTCGTCCTGGCGACATGATCGCGGGCCCAGGCGCCGCGGGGTACGCCGGGGCCCCACGCCGGTCGGCCGGGATCGGCACGTCGTGCGAGCAGGGACGCGGGCCGGCGGAGGAACCCGCGAGATTTTCCGCGGAGGAATCCGGCGACGCGCGAGACAGCCGGACTGCCGCTCCCTGCCGAGTTGCCTGGGTCTCTGGGTGCGACCCCTGGATTCTTCCGCGGAAGAATCGGCCGGCCTGGCGACCGCTTGGGCGCGGCCCGCGGGGCCGGCGGAAGCGTGAAATCCCACGGTGGTCAGAGCAACCCGAGGTCTTCACACTGCAGCCCCCGACAGACCGGCCCGACCGGAGCGTGAAGACTTCCGGTGGCTGGAGCCACCCGAGGTCTTCACACTTCCGTACGACGAGGGTGCGACTCCGTACGACGAACCGGCGACCGGGCCTGCGGCGCGCCCTCAGACCACGGCATTCTTCCGCGGAAGAATCCGTGGGGCTGCGCGACCGGGGCCTACTCGGACTCGGCGTCGCCGCGCAGGATGATCAGGAAGCCCTCGAGGTCGTCCGGCTTCACCAGGACGTCCCGCGCCTTCGAACCCTCGCTGGGCCCGACCACGCCGCGGCTTTCCAGGATGTCCATCAGCCGGCCGGCCTTGGCGAACCCGACCCGCAGCTTGCGCTGCAGCATCGACGTGGAGCCGAACTGCGTCGACACGATCAGCTCGGCGGCCTGCACCACGAGGTCCATGTCGTCGCCGATGTCGTCGTCGAGTTCCTTCTTGGCGCCCGGCGCGGCGGTGACGTCCTCGCGGTACGTCGGCTGCAGCTGGGTCTTGCAGTGCTCGACGACCTTGTGGATCTCGCTCTCGGTGACCCACGCGCCCTGGATCCTTATCGGCTTGCTGGCACCCATCGGCAGGAACAGCCCGTCACCCTGCCCGACCAGCTTCTCCGCGCCGGGCTGGTCGAGGATGACCCGGCTGTCGGCCATGCTGGACGTCGCGAAGGCGAGCCGGGACGGCACGTTGGCCTTGATCAGCCCGGTCACCACGTCGACCGACGGCCGCTGGGTGGCCAGCACCAGGTGGATCCCGGCGGCCCGGGCCAGCTGGGTGATGCGGACGACCGAGTCCTCGACGTCGCGCGGGGCGACCATCATCAGGTCGGCCAGCTCGTCGACGATGACGAGGAGATAGGGGTACGGCGCGAGGACGCGTTCGCTGCCCGGCGGCGGGGTGACCTTGCCGGTGCGGACGGCCTTGTTGAAGTCGTCCAGGTGCCGGAACCCGAAGGCCGCCAGGTCGTCGTACCGGCGGTCCATCTCCGACACCACCCACTGCAGGGCCTCGGCGGCCTTCTTCGGGTTGGTGATGATCGGGGTGATGAGGTGCGGGATGCCCTCGTAGACGCTGAGCTCCACCCGCTTCGGGTCGACCAGGATCGCGCGTACCTCGTCGGGGGTGGACCGCATCAGGATCGAGGTGATCATCGAGTTGATGAAGACCGACTTGCCGGATCCGGTGGCGCCCGCGACGAGCAGGTGCGGCATCTTCGCCAGGTTGGCGACGACGAAGCCGCCCTCGACGTCCTTGCCGAGCCCGGCCACCATCGGGTGGTGGTCGCCGCGCGCGACGTTGGACCGGAGCACGTCGCCGAGGCTGACGATCTCCTTGTCGGTGTTGGGGATCTCCACCCCGATCGCGGACTTGCCCGGGATGGGCGACAGGATCCGCACGTCGGTGCTGGCCACGGCATAGGCGATGTTCTTGCTGAGCGCGGTGACCTTCTCCACCTTGACGGCGGGGCCGAGCTCGACCTCGTACCTCGTCACCGTCGGCCCGCGCGTGTAGCCGGTCACCTGGGCGTCGATCTCGAACTGCTCCAGCACCTCGGTCAGGCGGTCGACGATGCCGTCGGAGGCCTTGGTGCGCGCCTTGTGGGCGGAACCCGGCGCGAGCGTTTCGTTGGCCGGCAGGGTGTACGTCACGTCGCCGGACAGGGCGAGCTGCTCCACCCGCTGCGGCAGCGGGCTGTGCGGCGGCGGCTCAGCGGGCTTGCCGTCGGCGTCGTCCTTCGCCGCCGCGGCACCGGCAGCCGCGGCGACCGCGGCCGCCGCGCCGGCTCCCGCAGTTGCGGCCCCGTCGGCACCGGCGGACTTGCCGTCGCCGGCGGACTTGCCCTTGCCGCCCTTGCCGCGCCTGCCGAGCTCGCGGCCCTCGAGCACCGGGCTGTCGTACGGCGACTCGCCGGCGAACTCGGAGTCCTCGCCGTCCTCGCCCTTGGCGGACGCACCGACCCGCCGGCGGGACCGCGACCTGCGCAGCGGCTGGGTCGGCGGGTCCCCCTTCGCGCCGGTCTCGCCGTCGGACTCGTCGGCGTCCTCGCCGGTGTCCTTACGGAGGATGTGGTGGTTCCAGAGGTCCCGGAACCGCTCGGGCAGCGCGTGCAACGGCGTGCCGCCCACCACGACCACGCCGAACAGCGTCAGCAGGATCAGCAGCGGAACGGCGACGTACACGGTGAGCAGGTCGGCCGGCACCGACGACATCACGAACCCGATGGCGCCGCCGGCGTCCTCCAGGCTCCTGATGCCGTTGGTGGGGCGGGGCAGGTCGTCCTTGATGTGGATCAGGCCGAGAACGCCGCCCAGGATCGCCGCCCACCCGATCGCCTGCCGCCCGCCGGGACCGTTGCGGTCGGGGTGGCGCAGCGTCCGCCAGGCCACCAGTGCGAGCAGGATCGGGATGAACCAGTCGAGGACGCCGACGGTGCCGGAGACCACACCGCGGACCGCCCGCCCGACGTCGTTGGGCATCCGCCACCAGACCGCGGCCGCGACCACGATCGCCAGCCCCACGAACGCCAGGCCGACGCCGTCGCGGCGAAGCTCGGGATCCAGCTCGCGCGCGCTCGACCCCATCCGCCGGACGATGCCGCCGAAGAGGTGGGCGATGCCGAGCCAGATGCCGGCGACCAGCCGGACGATCCCGCTCAGCAGGGAACCGAGGACGCTGCCGACCGACCCCGAACTCTTCCCCTTCGCGGGGCGTCTGGCCTGGGCCTTCTTCGCCGGAGCCTTCTTGGCCGGGGGCTTCTTCCCGGACCCGCCGGACCTGTTCGACCGCGCCGGCGCCGGGGACGCCGAACGCGTGCGGGTGCCGGTGCGGGTGTCCGAACGTGCCGGGCCCGCCGTGCGGGATTGTCCCCGGCGTACGGGGGAAGACGTCCGGGCCATGGTCAGCGAGCCTACGGGATCACGTCGGCTCCCTCACGTCTCACACGCCGCGACCGGCCCGCCGACCCGCCGCCCGACCCGCCCCGCGACCGGCCCAGCGCCACCGCACGGGCGTACAACCCGACCGCGGGAAGTACGAGCAGACCGGTGAGCGCCAGCGCGGCGCGGATGCCGAGGCGCTCGCCGACCATCCCGACCGGCGGGCCGCCGAGGATCTGCCCGGCCGCGTCCACCTGACCCGACATGGAGAACACCGTCGCCCTCGTGCGCTGCTCGGTGTTCGCCACCAGCCAGCTCGCGACCAGCGGGTGGCACACCGACCGCAGCAGGCCCACCAGCACGCTCGCCGCCGCGGCGAGCCAGAACTCACCGGCCGCCGCGAACACCAGCACCCCCGCGACCACGCCGAGCTGGGCGACCACGAGCATCGTCCCGAGGCGCCCGGGCCGCGCCGGGTCGAGCCGGCGCCGGACGACCTCGGTGACGGCGACCGAGCCGAGCATGCCGACCACACTGAACACGCCGAACCACACCACCGGCGTACCGAACGACGGGAACCGCAGGCTCTGCAGGAAGTGCGCCTGCTGCAGCCGGTCCCAGCCCTCACTGCCGAGGCCGAGGAACAGCCCGGCCGCCAGCAGGCACACCAGGACCGGGCGGCCGCGCACCACCCGGGCGCCGGCCACGAACTGCCCGCGCATCGCCGCGAACGACCCCCGCTCGGCGGGGGCCGCCGGCTCGAAGGAGCGTTCGGGCATCACGAACACCAGCACCACACCCAGCAGCAGCCACACCGCGGCGCCGGCGACGATCGGGAGGTTCAGGCCGGCGCCGGCGAGCAGGACGCCGGCGCCGATGCCCGCGACGGTGGCCACCTGACCGACCTGGGCACCCCGGGTGAACACGCCCGGCGCCCGTTCCTCACCGACCTCGCCGCTCACCCATGCCTCCTCGGCGCCGTCGACGCAGGTGGAGCCGATGCCCCACACGACGTTGCCGACGACGATGGCGAGGAAGGCGGGGACGAGCCCCTCGAGGAGGGTGCCCGCCCCGATCAGCAGGTAGCCGGCGATCACCGAGAGGCGGCGGCTGTAGAGGTCGGCGATCACCCCGGTCGGCACCTGCGCGAGGAAGCAGGTGACCTCCAGCACGGTGCCCACGAGGACGAGTTCGAGCGGACCGAGGCCGACGGTCTGAATCTGGTAGACGAGGTTGAGGGTGAACGCGCAGGCACCGGCGAAGGAGCCGAGCCCGCGGATCAGGAGGTAGACGGGGTACGCGCGCATACGTGGAACTCCGGACGCGAGGAGGGGAAGGGCGAACAGCCCTCCGGCGTCGAGTGGGTCGACGGGGCGCGGGCGCGCGCGAACGCGGATGGCGTACGCGGAGCGCGGGAACGCGGTCGGGCGCCGGCCGGCGAGTCGGCTCGCCGCCGGTCAGGACGGAGCCGGTAGGTCAGCGAACGGGCGCCGACGTACCCCTCGCCACGGCACCGGAGGTCGGAGACGGGGTGCTGGCTCGCATCTGCGGGTCCTCTCGTTCGGCCGGGCTTCCGCGGGTGTCCACGGGGTTCATGGGATCTCCGCGCGGACGGAACCGCCCGGGCAGGCCGAGGATAGCGGCCGGACCGGCGGGCCGCATCCGGATTGCCGCCCCCGGCGGACCCCGGCGGACCCCGGCGGACCAGCCCTTCGAGGGCATACCCAAGCACCCCACCCCGGGAGATTTCCTCCTCCCGCAGGATCACGGGCCGGTGCCCGGACGTTCATCCTGTGCGGGGGCCAGGCAGACGTCCCGGGGGCACGTCCCGGCGATGCCGGGCACACGAGGGAGGACGACAGATGACGAAGCCAGGAGTGGTCGGTACGACGGGCACGGAGTCCACCAGGTTCACCACGGCGGGGGCCAACGGTGTGCCGGCTCTGGACACCGACTACTTCCAGGATCCGGAGGCGGTGCATGCGGCGCTGCGCGAGGAGGGGCCGGCCCGCAAGGTCGTGCTCCCCCACGGCTGGGAGACCTGGATCGTGACGAGGTACGACGAGGCCAGGGCCGCGCTCGCCGATCCGCGGCTGCTGAAGAACGGCCGGGTGCTCGACCAGTACATGGACCCCGAGCAGCTCGGGGACGAGATGGTGTTCGCCGAGGCGCTGCGGGCGCACATGCTGAGCTCGGACCCGCCCGACCACACCCGGCTGCGCAAGCTGGTCAACAAGGCGTTCACCTCCCGCCGGGTCGAGGCGCTCCGGCCCCGGATCGAGGCGATCACCGAGGAGCTGCTGGACGCCATGGCCGCGCGCGGGGCGGACGGCGAGCCGGTCGACCTGATCGACGCGTTCGCGTTCCCCCTGCCGATGACGGTGATCTGCGAGCTGCTCGGCGTCCCCTTCGAGGACCGCGAGGACTTCCGCGCCTGGTCCGCGGTGGTGCTGGCCGACGACCCGACCGACGACGAGGTTCGCACCGCGTCGTACGCCATGGCCGGCTACCTCAGCCAGCTGATCGCGGCCAAGCGCGCCCAGCCCGGTGAGGACCTGCTGACCGGCCTGGTGCAGGCCCGCGACGACAACGACCGGCTGGACGAGAACGAGCTGATCGCGATGGCGTTCCTGCTCCTCGTCGCCGGGCACGAGACGACCGTCAACCTGATCGGCAACGGCGTCCTCGCCCTGCTGCGCAACCCCGGCCAGCTCGACCGGCTGCGCGCCGACCCGTCCCTGGTGGGCGGTGCGGTCGAGGAGTTCCTGCGCTACGACGGGCCGATCAACCTCGCCACCATGAGGTTCACCTCCGAGCCGGTGCGGTTCGGCGACGTGGAGATCCCGCGCGGGCAGTTCGTCCTGGTGTCACTGGCCTCGGCCAACCACGACGAGAGCCGGTTCCCCGGTGCCGGGCAGCTCGACGTCACCCGCCGCGGCGGCGGGCACCTGGCGTTCGGCCACGGGATCCACTACTGCGTGGGCGCGCCGCTGGCCCGGCTGGAGGCGGAGGTGGCGTTCCGCCGGATGCTCGACCGCTTCCCCGAGCTGTCCCTGGCGGTCGACTCCGACGAGGTGCGGTGGCGGCACAGCAGCCTGATCCATGGCGTGGAACGCCTTCCCGTACGCCTGTCCTGACGTCGGCGATCTTCGGTAGGGTCGGCGCGCGGCACCCCTGCCGTTCGCCGGCCGCACCGTCCAGCGGTGGGCACGGCTTCCTCTCGGTGCAACCCCAGGACGGAGATTCATGCGCGTCGCCGACATCGACGTCTGGGTTGTCAACGTCCCCTTGACAACCACGTTCGCCAGCAGCTTCGAGGCCAAGGCCGGCACCACCCGCACGGTGATCCGCGTCCGCGACGACGACGGGCGCGAGGGCTGGGGCGAGACCATGCACGGCCGGCCCACAGCGGCGCTGGTCGAACGCATCCGGGACCAGTTCGTCGGTGTCGACCCGCGGGCGAGCGCGACCATCCGGCGTACGTGCGCGATGGTGCCGTTCTTCTACGGCTACCTCGGCTACTGCGCGCTGGCCGGGCTGGAGATGGCGTTCCTCGACCTTGCCGGCAAGGCGTCGGGGGTGCCGCTGCATCTGCAGCTCGGCGGCGCGGTCCGCGACACGATTCCCCTCACCGGCCTGCTCACCCGGGGCGCGGCCGGCGACGTGCCCCGCGCCGACCAGCCGGCCGTGCTGGCCGACAAGGCCGCCGAGATCGTGGCGGAGCACGGGTTCACCGCGGTGAAGTTCAAGGGCTCCACCGACGCGCGGTTCGACGTGTCGGTGATGGAGGCGCTGCGCGCGAAACTGCCCGGCACCGCGCTGCGGGTGGACCCCAACGCCGTCTGGTCGGTGCCGGAGTCGGTGTGGGCCGGCCGCCGGCTGGACGCCCTGGACCTTGAGTACCTCGAGGACCCGTGCGCCGGCCTGGAGGGGATGGCGCAGGTGCGCGCGCAGATCGCCACTCCCCTGTGCACCAACATGTGTGTCGTACGCGAGGAGGACCTCGCCCCCGCGGTGCGGATGGGTGCGGTCGACATCATCCACGCCGACGTGCACAAATGGGGCGGCGTCGGTCCGACGATGAACCTCGCCGCCACCTGCCGGGCGTTCGGTCTCGGCCTGAACTTCCACAGCGGCGGCGAACTGGGTATCAGCACCGCATGCCATCTCCAGGTCGCCGCGGCACTCGACCGGCTCGACCATGCCGTGGACGCGATGTACTACCTCGCCGACGGCGACGTGCTGACCGAGCGCATCGAACTGTCCCACGGAAGCCTGCCGGTACCCCAGGGTGCCGGCCTCGGCGTCGACGTCGACCTCGACCGGGTCCTCCACTACGCCCGCCGCAACGAGAAGGAGGGCGACCACACTCCGTAAGGTCGCACACTCCACCGTCTTGTCGTACGTACTCGACCCACGATCCGCTTTCCCCCCACGATCCGGAGCCGACGCCGTGACCCCGCCGCCGACCGACCCGCTGACCACCCTGCTGGAACAGGCCCGCACCGACCGGGTGTTCTCCGGGGCGGCCTGGTCGGCCGGCACCGCCGACGGCCCCGTCCGCCGCGGCCACCTCGGCACCCTCGCCTGGGGCGGCGACCCGGTGACCGAGGACACCGGCTGGGACCTCGCCTCGCTCACCAAACCCGTCGCCGGACTGGTGGTGATGGCACTGGCCGAACGCGGGCTGCTCGCGCTCACCGACCCGGTGGCCATGCACCTGCCCGAGTACGCCGGCACCGACAAGGCCGACCTCACCGTCTGGCACCTGCTGACCCACACCTCCGGCATTCCGGGCGGGCAGCGCCTCTACCGCGACCACCCCGACCGGGACAGCCTTCTGGCCGCCGTGCGCGACCTCCCGCTGCGCGAGGGCCGGCCGGGCACCCGGGTGGAGTACAGCTCGCAGGGCTTCATCGTGCTCGGTCTGGTCGCCGAGGCCGCCGCCGGCCGGCCGCTGGATGAGTTGGTACGCGAGTACGTCGCGGAGCCGCTCGGCGCCGGCGGCCTCACCTACAACCCGCCGCGGGAACGCTGGAGCAGCACCGCGGCCACCGAGGAGTGCGCCTGGCGCGGCCGGCTGATCCAGGGCACCGTGCACGACGAGAACGCCGAGGTGCTCGGCGGGGTGTCCGCACACGCCGGGCTGTTCGCCACCCTCGCCGACGTCGAACGGCTCGGGCTGGCACTCGTCCGCGGCGGTCGCGGCGAGCGCGGCCGGCTGCTGGCGCCGCGTACGCTCGCGGTGATGACCAGGCCGGCCACCGACCACCTGAACCTCCGCAGATCCCTTGCCTGGCAGGGAAACGACCTGCTGTCGACACTTGCCGGCGACCTGATGAGCGGGTCGGCGTACGGGCACGCGGGTTTCACCGGCACCAGCCTGTGGGTCGATCCCGAGCTGGGTCTCTACGTCACCCTGCTCACCAACCGCGTCCACCCAGAACGCGACGCCACCACGATGCCCTGGCTGCGGCCGCGGTTCACCAACCTCGCGGTGACGGCCGTCCTCGCCGAACTCGCCGCGTGAGGCGTCAGCCGCGGCGGAACGCGAAATCGGCGGTACGGAACAGCGAGACCAGCTGCCAGGCGGACATCGCCCCGGTGGCAAGGGAGAGCACCACAGCCGGGGTGGAGCCGGCCAGCATCCACTCGATCAGCTCGGCGTTGGCGACGTTCATCACCGCCGAGCAGACGGTGGAGACCAGCACCGCGCCGCCGCACAGCCCGACCAGCAGGGCGAGGACGAGCCGGACCGGAACCGCCCGGCGCGCCGACACCACCAGCAGGCCGGCCAGGACGCAGCCGGCGCTCCCGCCGGCGATCCCGGCCCAGTCGGTGAGGTCGGACAGAACGCCCAGCCGCCACGGGTGAGTCCCGGCAGGGGTTACCGGCGCCTCGGCACTCGGCACCTCCGCGCGCCACGTGAGGCCCCAGGCGAGCACCGTCGCCGGCATGGACAGCGCGCACACGGCGGCGGTCCGCCGGCCCTGGACCGCCGCGAGTTCGGGCGCGTACGCCGCCGCGACGTCCGCCACCGGCCCGCACTCCCGGACCGCCCTGACCTGTGCCTCCCGCTCCGGGATGCCGGCGTCCACGTAGGCGTCGGCAGCGTCGCGGAGCCCGTCGGCGAGCTCGGCCGTGACGTCCCGCCGGGCACCTCGCGGACCGCGCAGCGCGCGGCCGAGATCGGTGACGTACGCGGTGATCGGTCCGCCGTCGCCGCGGCGGCCGTGGTCCGTCCTCATGGCGTACGGACGCCGGCGAACGCCGACCGCAGCGACCGGACCAGTGACCGCACCAGCAGGCACGCACAGCCGAGGGTGACCGAACCCACCAGCAGTCCGATCCAGGAGGTCGCGAACGCCTGGCTCGGCCCGTCGGCGTTCACGGCCATCATCGCCACCGAGCAGCCGAGGGTGACCGTGAACGCGAGCACGCCGACCACTGCCACCGCGCCGGTGAGCGAGGTGGCCGGCCGGCCACGCCGGGCGGCGAGCACCATGAGGAGGAGCAACACCACGGCGCTGCCGCCGGCCAGCAGGTCCGAACCGGTGACGACGCGGGACAACGCCGACACGACGGGGTTCGGTGGGGCGTTCCACGGACCGGAGATCATCCACGGCACGTCCCACAGCAGGTTGAGGCCGGGCATGAGGACGGCGACCAGCATCGCGGTGTGCCGGCCCTGGACGGCGGTGAGTTCGGGCCGGTACGCGGCCGCGGTGTCCTCGGCCGGCCCGCAGTCGGCGACCGCCCGCGCGCCGGCCTCCTCCGCCGCGACGCCGGCACGGACGTGGGCCCGCGCGGCGTCGTACAGACCGTCGGAAAGCTCGCACATCAGCTCCGACCGGGCCGCCGCCGGACCGGGCAGCAGGTGTCGTACCCGCCGGACGTAACCGTCGATCGGCGCGCTCATCCCGGCTCCCCCAGGACACCGCCGATCGCCGTGGTGAACCGGCTCCAGTCGGCCCGCTCCCGGGCCAGCTCCTGCCGCCCGGCGCGGGTGAGCTGGTAGGTGCGGCGCCGCCGGCCGCCGACGATGCCCCACTGGCCGGAGATGTACCGCGCGCGTTCGAGGCGGCGCAGCGCCGGATAGATGCTGCCGGTGGGCAGGTCGAGGACGCCGCCGCTGCGGGCCTGCAGGGCCTCGATGATCGCGTAGCCGTGCAGGGGCCCGTCGGCGAGGGTGGCGAGCAGCAGTGCGTCCAGGTGCCCGCGGACGATGTCGGCCTTCACGAGTATGCAGCCTACTCATTCACGGCACTGTCGGACACCTCAGCGGGGCGTCCCTCAGGGACGATCTCCGGCATTCCCCTGAGCCGATACCGGGGTGGATGCGGGCGGCGAAGACCAGGGAACAACCTGATTCATGTGTAGGCAGCCAACCTATAGTCTGTGCGGTGTCCGCATCCGAACCCGGGAGGTTCGTTGCCGTCCTCCGTCCTCACCGCCGGCCCGCGGCCCAGTCCGCCGGGCCTCCCCGCAGGCGGCCCACGGGTCACGCTGTGGCTGCTGCGGTTCGTCGCGTTCGTCCATGCCGGCCTGGTGGTCGGCCAGCCGGTGCTCGCCGGGATCTACCTCAGTGGCCGTTTCGACGCGCTCGCCACCCACTCCCTCAACGCCGGCCTGGTGATGCTCGCCTGCATGTGCCAGTTCGGCGCCGCGCTCGTCTACTTCCTGCCCGGCCGGGGACGCGGCTGGCCCCTCCTGGTGACCGCCCTGCTGTTCTTCGGCGAGGGAATCCAGACGGCCATGGGGTACGCCGGTCAACTCGCCGTGCACGTACCCCTCGGCGTCGCCGTCGTCACCGCGCAGGTGGTGTTCGTGGTCTGGCTCTTCCGGGCCGGTGCCCGCCGCCCCCGGCGCACCCTGCGCAGGCAGCCGAAGGCAGGTGAGCGGGCATGACCACAGCCACCGACTCCCGGCCGGCCCCGCCCGGCACCCGCCCGCGCGGATCCCTGCTGGCGTTACGGATCTGCGCGCTGCTCACGGCCATCATCGTGTTTGCCCAACCGGTACTGGCCGGAAGCTATCTCACCGGTGAGGTGGGCGCGCTCGGGATCCACGAGGCCAACGCGCACGCGGTCACCGCGCTGGCGTTCGTGCAGTTCGCGGCGGCAGTGGTCTACGCGTGGCGCGGCCGCGGCCGCTGGTGGCCCGCGACACTGACCGCGGCGCTGCTGGTGGCGGCGGAGACGCAGACGGTCCTCGGCTACGCCCAGAACCTGCTCGTGCACGTCCCCCTCGGTGTGGGCCTGGTCCTCACCCAGATCCTCTTCACCTGTTGGCTGCTGGGCCCGCGAGCACGCCGGGCCCGCGTGCGTAGGGAGAACCGTCGATGAGTACGCCGCTGTCAAGGCGAGGTTTCCTCGGGCTGGTCGGCGCGGCCGGTGCGGCCGGTGTCGCCGGGTCGTTCGGCCTGACCGGCTGCGGGCGGGACACCACCGGGCAGACCGCCCAGCTGCTGCCGAGCCGGCTGCCGACCCCCCGGCCCTACGCCGTGCCGCTGCCGGTGCCCGCTGTCAAGAAGCCCTTGCGCAGCGACGCCACCACCGACTACTACGAGATCGTGCAGCGGGTCGCGGACGCGGAGATCCTGCCGGGCCTGACGACACCGATCCTCGGGTACGACGGCACGTTCCCCGGGCCCACGCTGGTGAGCCGCAGCGGCCGGAGGACCGTCGTACGACATCGCAACACCCTTCCGGTGCCGACGGTGGTGCACCTGCACGGCGGGCACACCCCGCCCGAGCACGACGGCTACCCGATCGACCTGCTGCTGCCGGTCGGCGGCTGGAACCCGGGTGCGGCGCACCGCTCCGGCCACGGTGGGCAGGACATGAGTCCGATGGCCTCCATGCCCGGCGACGTCCGCAAGGGCGTACGCGACTACGCCTATCCGTTCCACCAGCGCGCGGCGACGTTGTGGTACCACGACCACCGGATGGACTTCACCGGCGCGCAGGTCTACCGCGGCCTTGCCGGGTTCCACCTGGTGCACGACGACGAGGAGCAGGCACTGCCGCTGCCGAGCGGCGAGCGCGACGTGCCGCTGATGATCTGCGACCGCTCGTTCGAGGAGAACGGCGCCTTCCGTTATCCCGCGCTCGACCGGGAGCTGCGCTCCACGCCCGGTGTCACCTCCGCCTACATGGAAGGCGTCGTGGGCGACGTCATCCTGGTCAACGGCGCGCCGTGGCCGGTGCTGGAGGTGGCCGCCGCACGCTACCGCTTCCGGATCCTGAACGCCTCCAACGCCCGCCGCTACCGGCTCGCGCTGGACCCGGGGCCCGGCGAGGGCGCGCCGTTCGTGCAGATCGGCGGGGACGGCGGCCTGCTCGAACACCCCGTGGACCAGGACGCCATCGTCGCCGCGCCGGCCGAGCGCTTCGACGTGGTGGTGGACTTCTCGGCGTACAGGCCCGGAACGCTGGTGACGATGGTCAACCAGCTGGGCAGCGGGCCGACCGCGCGGGTGATGCGGTTCCGGGTGACCCACCGGGTCAGGGACGACAGCGCGATCCCTTCCAGGCTGAGCAGGATCGAGAAGCACGACCCCGCCAGGGCGGTGCGGACGCGGGAGTGGCGGTTCGCCAAGGGCGACGTGCACGGCGAGAGGGGCTGGACCATCAACGGCCGGCCGTTCGACCCGCGCCGGATGGACGCCCGGCCCCGGCTCGGCGACATCGAGATCTGGCGGTTCCAGGCCGACCTGCACCACCCGGTGCACGTGCACCTCGACCCGTTCCAGGTGGTCCGGCGCGGCAACCGCGGCCCCGGGCAGTACGACGCCGGCTGGAAGGACACCGTCGACCTGCGGCCCACGGAGTACGTCGACGTCGCGGTGCGCTTCACCGACTACCGCGGGCCGTACCTCCTGCACTGCCACAACCTCGAGCACGAGGACATGGCGATGATGGCCGCGTTCGCCACCACCTGACCCGGTTCGCCGTTTCGACCTCGACCTACTTGGCGGTGAACGCGTTGTGGACCTTGCGGACCGCGCGGGCGATGTCGTTCACGTCGGCCTCGGTGTAGCGCTCGTTCCAGGACACCACCAGCAGGCGTTCGGCGATCAGGCGTTCGGCTTCCGGGCACAGCCCGACGTCGTACGACGGCTCCACCCGCGCGGGCGGTGAGTGCAGCGGGTAGCCGGACCGGCCGTAGGTGCGGCGTTCGGTGAGCACCGGTGTGCGGTAGACCGGCCGGGTCAGGTAGCCGCCGTTGGCGGGGATGCCCTCGGCGGCCAGCGCCTTGCCGTAGTCGTGGCAGCTGCCGCCCGCCTGGCCCGGGTCGACGACGAGGGGGTACTGCCAGTAGCTCACGCCGCCCTCGTCGGGCGGAATCGTCAACCCGGCAAGGCCGGACAGCGCTGCGCCGAGCCGTTGCGCACCCGCCCGGCGGTCGGCCACCACGCCGGCCAGCTTGGGCAACTGGGCGCGGGCCACCGCCGCCTGCAGCTCGGTCATGCGGTAGTTGACGGACAGGAAGAGGTGAGTGCGCTCGTCGGTGTCGCGCGGCCAGCCCTTGTCGGCGAACAGCCGCATCCGCCGGGCCAGGTCGGCGTCGGCGGAGATGCACAGACCGCCGTCGCCGGCGGTGATGTGCTTGGACTGCTGCAGGCTGAAGCAGCCGATCTGACCGACCGTGCCGGCCAGCCTGCCGTCCGAACAGCGGGTGAGGTACGCCTGGGCACAGTCCTCGACCAGGATCAGGCCGTGTTCGTCGGCCAGCGCCCGCAGCTCCACCACCGGCGCCGGCGCGCCGAACAGGTGCACCGCGATGATCGCGCGGGTGCGCGCGGTGATCCGGTCGCGGACCGAGGCCACGTCGAGGTTGCCGGTGTGTGGATCGACGTCGGCGAACACCGGGACGGCGTTCTGCATCAGGATCGGCAGCACCGTGCCCGCGTCGGTGATCGGCGTGGTGATGATCTCGTCGCCCGGGTCGGGGTCGACCGCCGCCACCGCGAGGTGGATCGCCGCGGTGCCCGAACTCGACGCGACCGCGTGCGGGAGCCCGTAGTAGTCGGCGAACTCGCGTTCCAGCTGCCGGGTCTCATCACCCACGGTGCTGTTCAGCCGGCCGGAGGCCACCACCCGGGTGACCGCCTCGATCTCCTCCGCCCCCAGGGTGCGGCCCTCGGCGTTGCCGACGCTCGGGAAGGGCGCGGTGCGGACGGGAGTTCCGCCGTCGAGTGCGAGGGTCTCCTCGGCTGGCTGGCTCATGCGTACCTCACAGGAATCCGTCGCGCGGTGGGTTCTGGCAGACGCCGGACCGGAGTGGCCCCGCCGGCCGAACCACAATCTATACGGTCTTGACCTAAAGTCCAGTACGCGGCAAGCTCCTTGGAACGCTCCCGCGGCACGTCCGCCGCGCGTCCGCCGCATGTCCTCGCATGTCCCCCGCCCGGAGGAGACAGCAATGACCAGTTCCGGCCCCGTCGACAGCTCCGCGTACGGTTCCACGTCCGGCCCCACCCCTGACTCCGCTCCCGGCTCCGCTGCGCACGACACCGCTCCCGGTCGGGGCCCGCGACGGCGCGACGTCCTTCGCCTCGCCGCGTTCGGAGCGGTCGGTGCGGCCGGCGTCCTCTCACCGCTCGCCAGGCCGACCAGGGCCGCCGCCGGGCCGGGCGCGTTCGCCGCCGGCGCGCTGACCACCTCCACGCTGACCGCCTCCACGAAGGCCGGTTCGACGTACTACACCCCGGAGAAGGTGGCCGCGGTCCGGCGCAACATCGCCGCCTACGACTGGGGCGCCCGCCTGCGCGACGGCGCCGTGGCGGCCGCGAAGCCCTACCTCGACAAGGGCGACGAGTGGCTGTGGAGCCTGGTCACCACCCAGCGCCTCCCCCGCAGTTACGCCGTCAACCAGGCGCTCGGATCCCCCGTCACCGGCAAGGACATCTTCCGGTTCGGCAACTACCCGTACACCGCGGACCCGCTGAACCGGCCGTGGAAAATCGTCGACCCCTCCTGCGACTACGTCTTCCCCACCAACGACTTCGGCGCCTTCTACGCCAGCGGCCTGGACGAGCACGGGGAGTTCGACCGGGCCCGCGCCGACCGGTCCCTGCTGGTCAACGAGCTCTACCCGGAGAAGGGCGCGACGTGGGGCGTCGACGACGGCTTCGGCTGGGTCGACAGCAACGGCGACAAGTGGACGTTCGTCGCCTACTACCACCACTGGCACCTGTGGTACGCCGCGGTGGAGACGGCGAAGGGCGTGATCCAGAACGCGCTGCGGTCGCTGCGGGACGCCTACATCTACACCGGGGAAGCGAAGTACGCCCACGCCGGGCTGATCCTGCTGGACCGGATTGCCGACGTCTATCCCGCGATGGACGCCGCGGCCTACAAGCGCGCGGACGGCTACCTGCAGTCCGACGGCCTGTCCGGGCAGGGAAAGATCCTCGGCTGCATCTGGGAGGTGTCACTGGCCAAGGACTTCGTGACCGCCTACGACGCGTTCTTCCCGGCGATCGCGACCGCCGACGACGCCGGCGTGCTGGCCTTC
Organism: Actinopolymorpha cephalotaxi; assembly: GCF_013408535.1. NCBI lineage: Bacteria > Bacillati > Actinomycetota > Actinomycetes > Propionibacteriales > Actinopolymorphaceae > Actinopolymorpha > Actinopolymorpha cephalotaxi. Next base: position 1,311,570 of record NZ_JACBZA010000001.1, on the reverse strand, counting down.
CTGTCCGCCAAGGCGCAGAAGTACGCCCTGCCGGCGAAGGACTCCGTGGCCGCGCTGAAGCAGAACCTCGAGGACGGCCTGGTGCGGCAGGTCTACCCGGCGGTGAAGGCCAGCCAGATCGCCGGCAACTTCGGCACCCACCAGGCCACCCTGGCCGCCGCGGCGGTGATCCTCGACTCCGACACCGAGACGAAGGAGCAGATCGACTTCGTCTTCAAGACCGGCGGCCGGGTCGCCACCCCCAAGCTGCACATCACCGGCGGCAACCTGAGCGCGACCCTGGTCGACGACGTGGACCGCGACGGCATGGGCGACGAGGGCGCGCCGCACTACGACTTCATCTGGCCGGTCGCGATCGCCGGGGTCGTCGACGCGCTCGAGGGCTACCCGAAGTACGCCGCCGCCGACCTGTGGAAGCACCCGAAGTACCTCCGGATGGTCAGGGCCACGCCGATGGTGACGATGCTCAACCGCTACACGCCGAGCATCGGCGACACCGGCACGACCGGCGGGCCGGAGCTCTACAACAGCGCGACGGTCTACACCGGGCAGTTCGAGCGGACCGGCTGGCTGGAGCTCGCGCAGTCGGCGTACCTCCTCAACGGCAACAAGGTCGACGGGCTGTACGGCAGCATCTGGTCCGCCGACGTGGAGGGCACCCGGGACAGGATCGCCGCGCTGATCAAGGAGCACGGGCCGCTGAACCTCGCCTCGGAAAACCACACCGGCTTCGGGTTCGCCGCGCTGCGGGTCGGCCAGGGCGCGACTCGCCGGGAGCTGTGGACGTCGTACGGCCGCACCGGTGGGCACGGTCACGCGGACGCGCTTAACCTCGGACTGTTCGGCTTCGGCGTCGACCTGCTGCCCGACCTGGGCTACCCGGAGTTCGCCGACTCCAACGCCCGCCGGGTGGAGTGGACGTCCAACACCGTCGCGCACAACACCGTCGTGGTCGGCGCGACCCGGCAGGCGGTGGAGTGGGTCGGCCAGCCGTACGGGTTCGCCGCGGGCGAGCGGGTGCGGGTGTTCGACATCGCCGCGCCGAAGGCCTACCCCACGACCAGCCTCTACCGCCGGGTGACCGCGCTGGTCGACATCGACGGCGACAACTCCTACGCCGTGGACGTCTTCCGGGTCAAGGGTGGCAGTCAGCACCACTTCTCCTTCCACGCCGCCGAAGGTCCGGTCACCACGACCGGGCTCACGCTCACCGATCAGGCAGGCGGAAGCTACGCCGGGCCGAACGTCCAACCGCCGGCCGACAACGCCAAGCCGCGCGCGGGTGCGAGCGGTTTCGACTGGCTGTCCAACGTGTCCCGCGACGCCGACCCCGACTCGTCGTACAGCGTGGACTGGGCGGTGAAGGACACCTGGAACGTCCTGAACCCCGACCCGGACCTGCACGTGCGGCTCACCATGCTGGGCGACGTGGACGAGGTGGCGCTGTGCGACGGCGTTCCGCCGCGCAACAAGCCCGGCAACCCGGCGAAGCTGCGGTACCTCATCGCCAAGCGCACGGGCACCGACCTCGCCAGCCAGTTCGTGTCGGTGGTCGAGCCGTACGTCGGCGACCGGCTGGTGAAATCCGTCGAGCCGGTACTCGTGGAGGCCACCGACGGCACCATCGCGGCGCACGAAGCGACCGCTGTCAAGGTGACGTTGACAAACGGCCGGGTCGACTACGTGGTGAGCTCGTTGCGTACCGACGTCGTGCTCCGGGTGGACGGACGCTTCGTCTTCCGCGGCTCGTTCGGCGTCTACTCGCTGTCGGCCGGGCGTCCGGTGTACGCGTTCGGGCACGACGCCTCGATGGTGGCCGCGGTCAACCAGGTGCGCGGGCCGGCCGCGCTCACCGGCACCGTCACCGGCTTCACCCGCGAGCTGAGCACCGACAACTCCCTCACCCTGCGGCTTTCCGGAGCCGCCCCCGCACCGGAGACGGTCGTGGGCAGCTACGTGTACGTCGACAACGACGGCGTACGCAACGCCGTCTACCGCATCGTCGGTGCCACCCGCCCCGACACCCGCACCCTCGTCCTCGACATCGGTGACGTCACCACGATCCGTGAGTACGCCGATCCGGAGGACTTCGACAAGGGGTACACCTACGACGTGGCCGAAGGTGCCGCCGCCCGCATCCCGCTCACCCGGGAGTGGTCGGCGTGACCGTCCGCCACGCCGTTCCGCCTACCGTTCCACCGCCAGCCCACTCGCCGAACCACACGTCGATTCAGACGCCGAACCACACGAGGTGACCGCACTCATGGCCAGCACGCTCGCCCTCCGGGGCGGCACTCCCGTCCGTACCCAACCGTTCCCCGCCTGGCCTCGCGCCGACCAGCAGGTGGGCGCCGAACTGCTCGACGTCCTGGAGTCCGGCAGGTGGGGCAGCACGCACGGCGACCGGGTGGCCGCGTTCGAACGCGACTTCGCGGCGTACCAGCAGGCGGCGCACTGCATCTGCGTGAGCAACGGAACCCTGGCGCTGGTCGCCGCGCTGCGTGCGGCCGGGGTCGGGATCGGCGACGAGGTGGTCGTTCCGCCGTACACCTTCATCGCCAGCGCGGCGGCCGTGGTGCTCGTCGGCGCGGTCCCGGTGTTCGCCGACGTCGACCCGGCCACCCACCTGCTCGACCCGGCGGCGGCCGCGGCCGCGATCACCCCGCGCACCCGGGCGGTGATGCCGGTGCACATCGCCGGCCGGCCGTGCGACCTCGACGCGTTCGCCGCACTCGGCCGCGAGCACGGCGTGGCGATCATCGAGGACGCCGCGCAGGCCCACGGCGCGGAGTGGCGCGGCCGTCGTGTCGGCGCGCTCGGCGACCTCGGGACGTTCAGCTTCCAGACGTCGAAGAACATGAGTGCCGGCGAGGGCGGCGCCGTGGTGACCAACGACGACCGGCTGGCCGAACACCTGTACGCGCTCGTCAACGTCGGCCGGGTTCGCGGCGGCGGGTGGTACCAACACGAGCACCTGGGCTACAACCTGCGGCTGACGGAGTTCCAGGCGGCGATCCTGGCCGGGCAGCTGCGCGACCACCCAGGGACGCAGACGACGCGGGACGTCAACGCGCGGTTGCTCGGGTCGCTGCTGGGTGAGGTGGAGGGCGTGTCGCTTCCCTCGCGGGATCCGAACGTCACCGCACACGGGTGGCACCTGTTCCTGATGCGGCTGCCCGCGCTGGGTGCGGCCGGGAAGCGGGACGCGTTCGTGCAGGCGCTGGCCGCCGAGGGCATCCCCTGCTCGGGCGGTTACGTCGGACTGCACCGCAACAACGCCCTGCGGGAGGAGATCGCCGCGCTCACCAAACGGCTCGACCTCCCGTACGCCGAGCCGCCGCTGGTGCCGGGTGCCGATCTGGTGGCCGCCGACACGGTGTGGCTGCCGCAGCAGGCTTTGCTCGGCACCGAGGACGACGTACGCGACATCGCCTCGGCGGTGCGCAAGGTCCTCGGCGAGGCCGACACGCTCTGACCGGTGGGGCTCGGCCGGTGCCCGGCGTCCGTCCTGCGTGTCGGGGTCGCCGGGCATCCACCCCTCGGACACTCGGGGAAGTGTGGAGACTTACGGGTGCTATAGGCCCCGTAAGTCTCCACACTTCGGCAGAGCGCGGGTCGGAGACGAGCCGTGGGACACACGTCGTAGGCTCGGTAACGCAGTAGGGCCGCCGACCTCCGCGGGGTGGGCCGACGGCCCTACTGTTTCTGCAGCGCCGTGGGCCAACTGCGGTCGGCGGCCCTACTGTTTCCGCCAGCCGTGCGCCAACTGCGGCCGACGGCCCTACTGTCTTTCCAAGCTTCGCGGGCCAACTGCGGCCGACGGCCCTACTGTTTCTGCAGCGCCGTGGGCCAACTGCGGTCGGCGGCCCTACTGTCTTCTACAGCTTCAGAAAGCCCCTGGGAGGGCCGGCCATGGACGATCTCGCCACCCGGGTCCGGCGGCTCGAGGACCGGGCCGCCATCAGTGAGACCGTGGTGAACTACTGCCTGAACGTCGACCGCAGGGACTGGGCGACCTTCACCCGCTGCTTCACCGACCCGGTGCTGACGGAGTACCGCGACGGCCGGCCCGCCAGCTCGACCAGCCGCGCGGAGCTGGTCGCGCTGATCTCGGAGGCGCTCGACGGGTTCACGCTGACCCAACACCTGAGCACCAACCACGTCATCACGTTCGACGCCGCGGATCCCGATCGAGCCACCTGCGTGTCGGCGATGTACGCCCAGCACCTGATCCAGGGCTCCCCGAACGGCGAGTTCTATCTGCTGCGTGCCATCTACACCAACCATCTGCGCCGAACCTCCGACGGATGGCGCATCGAAGGCATCGAGACCGAGCGTCGCTGGGAGGAGGGAAACCTCACGGCGGTCGACGAGGCGATCCAGCGCACCCGACGAGCTCGTTCGGGCCAGGAGGACTGACAGTGCCGCTCAGCCGCGGCGGGCGTACCAGTTGAGGTTGGCGACGTTCAGCAGGCCGGACCCGGACCCGGGCTGGACCTGGTGGTCGTCGTAGATCGCCCGCGAATGGGCGAACACCCGCTCGTCCCACCACGCGACCGCCATCCACCGGGGTGCCTGGAGGTACTGCCCGGACGCGGCGAGCCCGCCGCCGCCGTCGACGCGGGTGTTCGTGGTGGCGATGCCCTCGGCTGTCGTGGTGGCGAGGTTGCGGGTGTACGTCGCGGCCAGCGCCGCCAGGTCGGCACCGCGGAAGACGACCCCGGACCGGAACGCCCGGACCGCGAAGTCCACCTCGATCGCGCCGTGGCTCACGTCCTCGTACTGCTGGGCGCCGCGGCCGGCCGACCCGTACGCCGGGGTGTAGATCGACACGTCCGTGGCGGGATCACCGGTCTTGGCGTAGCCGTCGTACATCCGGCTGGTGGTCGGCCAGTAGTGCCAGGTCGCCGCGCCGCCGCTGTCAACCTCAAGTTGCGCGGCGAACATCCTGGCCAGCCGGCTCGCCCGATCGCGGTAGGTCCCGTCCCGGGACACCTCCGCGAGCGCGAGGTAGGTGCGGCCGAGCGCGACACTCTGGTTGATGGGTGCGATGGTGCCGTCGTACGGGAGCGGCATGCCCTTGGGCCACTGGAACCATCCGGTGCCGTCGGGCCCGTCCCGCCACTCCTCGTCGTGCACAGCGGCCGCGTCCCGAGCGGCCGCGGCGTACTCCTCCGCCTTGCGGCGGTACCGCGGATCGCTGCGCAGGCGCGCGTCGGTGAGCACGGTGGCGGCGAACCACGCCAGCGGATAGCTGATCATCCCGGTGTGCACGGCGAACACGACCGGCGCGGAGGCGAGGGCGGTGTCGCCCGGCGCCGGCGGGTCACCCGCCGCGGGCGCAGGACGCAGGTCCCGCACGGTCACCATCGTGCCGGTGGGGTACGCGTCGTACACCCTGGTGACAACGTAGTCGGGACTGGCCGGGTCCATGGTCACGTCGGTGAACGTGTCGGTCCGGGCGTACTGCGCGTTCGTCACCGCGAGGGTGAACCGTCCGCCCTCACCGGCCCGCACGGTCGCGGTCGCCCGGTCGGCGTTGGCCAGCGCACTGCGTACCTCCAGCACCGGCACACCACCGGCCCCGGAGAGCCGGGCGATCCCCACCGTGTAGGGGTTCGCCGCCCGCCACGCCGGCCGGGACCGTCCGGCGTAGTCGGTGACGCCGCGCTCGCTGTCGCGGTTGGCGAGCACCAGGTCCGCGTTGTGCACGAACCGGTCGAGGTAGTAGGTGTCGCGGTAGGCGTCGTACATCCGCAGGAAACTCGCCAGCACGTACGACTGACCCCACGCCAGGCCGCCGGCGTCGTTCGGCTGGTCCGGCTGCCCGGCTCCTCCGCTCTCGTGGAAGGTGCGGTCGAAGACGTCGTACGTCTCCCGGGCCGTGTAGTCGTACGTCGTCGCCGCAAAGGCGCGGCGGCCCGGCGCGAGGGCCGGCACGCCGACCCCGCCCATTCCCGCCGCGCCGAGCACCAACGCGGAGGTGCCGCACCTGCGCAGGAAGGTCCGGCGTCCGAGTTGCCCACTGCTCATGGTTCCTCCTCAGTCGGGCCGGCCGGAGCGGCCGGCGTTCAGCCGGGCAGGCCCGCGGTGGTGACGGTGAACACCGACGTGCCGGCCGGCAGGTCGGCGGAAAGCTCGAGCAGCCGGCGGCCGTGCCGGGTCACCACGGCGCAGGTCGCGTCGCCGGTGAGGACCCGAGCCGGGGCGCCGGAACCGCCCAGTCCCGGGACGGCGAGCAGTACGCCCGCACCCTTCACCGCGGTGGTCGCGGTGACCTCGACCCGCAGCTCACCGCTGCCGGCCCCGGGTTCGACGGCGACGCGTACCTCGCGCCGGGCACGCTCCCAGTCGTTGAGCTGTTCGGCGGTCCACCACTGCATGCCGAGCCGCCGGGCCTCCGCCGCCACCTCGCGGCAGGCCTGCGCCACGTCGGGCTTGGTGTGCAGGTGCGCGGCGTGGAACAGGAAGTGCGCGACGCCGTGCACCTCCAGCGCCTCGGCCAGGATGACGTCCCGGATGGCGGTGTGGCCTGCCCAGGCGAGGTCCTGGGTGTGCAGCGGGAGTTCGAGGACGTCGATCCGGCGGTTGTGCTCGCGTACGCCGGCGATCGGGAAGCTCAGGTGGCAGGACCCGAACGGGAATCCGACGTTGCCCTGCTTGCTCGGCCCGCGCGACTCGTCGATCCGGATGCCGATCCGCTCACACCACAGGAAGAACTCGTCCCAGCCCTCCCACCGGGTGTAGTGGTTCTTGTTCGAGACGATGTCCTCGCGGCCGGTCAGCGCCTGCGCCCAGGCGTACTGCGCGCGCAACTGCGGCCAGCCCCAGGAGGCGATGTCGGCGTCACCCATCGCGTTGTAGTGCAGCGCCTGCTCGTGGCCACGGGCACCGATCTCCGCGACCACGTCCGGCCGGTAGCCGCCCGGGAAGCAGTGGCACCAGGTCACGTGCACGCCGGCCTCGTCGAACACGTCCAGCGCGCTCAGCGCGGCCTCGGAGTCGTTGCCGTCGGAGTCGTGCGACATGTGTGCCACCGCGGGGACGCCGGCCGGCCAGTAGTGCAGCCACGGCACGGCGATCCCGGCCGCGTCGGCCGCGTCGAACAGCAGCCCGAGGAAGTCCAGCCGCAACCGGTCCGCCTTGGCCTGGTGGAACATCGGCGCGGCGGCAGGCGGGGGGTACGTGTGGGAGAACGCACCTCGCAGGGCGGGCTCTCCCGGCGGCACGATCCGGTCCTCGTCGTAGGACAGCGCGAGGCCGTCGTCGCACTTGAGCACCCCGTCGTCGACCGGGCACGAGCCGTCCGGCGCGGGCGGCCCGTCCTCGTGCACCGGGGTGCCCTGCTGGATGGTGACGATGCGTTCCCACAGGTCGGCCGGGAACGCCGTCTCCCCCGCCGGCCCGACGATCCGGCCCTGCGCCGGGTGCACCAGCACGGTGCCGCCGGCCGCCAGCCGGGCGTCCGCCTCGTCGGGCCGGATGACGTCGTACGGCACCCGCAGGTGGTCCAGGACCTCGGTGGAGTAGAGCCACCACGCGTTCTCGTTCCGGGCATGCGCGGCGGCCCGAAGCTCCGGGTCGAGCACTACCGCGACGGGACTGGTGCCACTCACGTGACTTCCTCCTTCGCCGGTACGCGAGGAGTTTCCTCGGCGACCGGACAGTGCGGGTTATCCGCGGACGGGCAGGACCGCGCCCAGCAGGGCACGGGTGTAGGGGTCTTGCGGCGTACGGAAGAGTTCCTCGGTCGGCGCGAGCTCGACGATGTGTCCCTGCCGCATCACCGCGACCCGGTTGGCGAGGCGTTCCACCACCGCGAGGTTGTGCGAGATGAACAGGCAGGTCAGGCCGAGGCGTTCGCGCAGATCGTCGAGCAGGTTGAGGATCTGCGCCTGGATGGAGACGTCGAGTGCGGACGTGGGTTCGTCGCAGACCAGCAGCTCGGGTTCGAGCGCCAGGGCGCGGGCGATCGCGATGCGCTGCTGCTGGCCGCCGGAGAACTGCCGGGGATACAGGTCCGCAAAGCGCGGGTTGACACCCACCAGGTCCAGCAGTTCCTTCGCCCGTGCACGCCGGCTGTCCTTGTCGCCGATGCGGTGCAGGCGCAGCGGCTCGGCGACGTTGCCGGCCGCGGTGTAGTGCGGGAGCAGTGAACCGTAGGGGTTCTGGAACACCATCTGCATCCGCCGCCGGACGGTGTGCAGGTCCCGGCCGGGGACCGCCGCCAGGTCGGTGCCGTCGAACACCACCCGGCCCGACGTCGGCTCCTGCAGCCACATCAGCAACCTGGCCACGGTCGACTTGCCGCTGCCGCTCTCCCCCACCAGGCCGAGCGTCTCACCGCGTACGACGTCGAAGGACACGTCGTCGACGGCGACCACGTCGCCGGCCGGGGTGGAGAACGTCTTGCCGAGGTTCTCCGCCCGCACCAGTACGTTCTCAGGCATCCGGCACCACCTTCCAGCACGCGGCCTCCCGGCCACCCGTACCACCGGAACCGCTGCTGACGAGCGGAAGCAACGGCTGGTCGGTGAGGCATCGCGGTGCCTCGGCCTGCGCACACCGCGGATGGAACGCGCAGCCCTGCGGCCGGCGGGCCAGGTCGGGCGGGGCGCCCTGAATCGGTGTCAGCGGCCGGCCGCGGTCGCCGATCTCCACGCACGAGCCGAGCAGGCCGACGGAGTACGGATGGCGCGGTGAGTCCAGCAGCTCCGGCGTGCTCGCCCGCTCCACCACCCGCCCGGCGTACATCACCACCACGTCGTCGCAGAAGTACCGCGCGACGCCGAGGTCGTGGGTGATCATCACGATGCCGGTGCCGCGGTTCTTCACCTCCGCCAGCAGGTCGAGGATCTGCCGCTGCACGGTCACGTCGACGGCGGTGGTGGGTTCGTCGGCGATCAGCAGGGCCGGCTGGGTGAGCATCGCCATCGCGATCATCGCCCGCTGGCGCATCCCGCCGGACAGCTGGAAGGGGTACGTACGGATCCGGCGTTCGGGTTCGGGGATGCCGACGTCGCCGAGCGCCCGCACCGCGCGGTCGCGCGCCTCCGCCTTGCCGCAGATCCCGTGCCAGAGCAGGTGTTCGGTCAACTGGCGTTCGAGGGTGAGGGTGGGGTTCATCGCCTCCATGGCGTTCTGGAACACCATGCCGATGTCGCGTCCGCGTACTCTCCGCATCTCCCGCTCGCCGAGGCGCAGCAGGTCGCGCGGGCCGGCCGCACCCCGGTCGCGCCGGCCACGGCCGGCCGGGCGGTCCCCGCCAGGATGCGGATCGGCGTGATCGGCGTCCCGCACGCCGGCGGCGTGGTTGAACCACACCTGCCCGTCCGCGATCCGGGCGTTGCGCGGCAGCAGCCGCAGCAGGCTGCGGGCGGTCACCGTCTTGCCGCTGCCGCTCTCCCCCACGATCGCCAGCGCCCGGCCGGCGTGCAGGTCGAAGCTCACGCCGTCGACCGCGCGCAGGACCTCCTTGCCCCGGCGGAAGTGCACGTGCAGGTCACGGACCGACAGCAGCGGCCCGTCCGGCCCGGGGCCGGGCTCCGTTCCACGGAACTCGGGCCGACGCCGGCGGTCGTCCGCGCGGGACCGGGTGGGAGTGCTCATCGTTGCTCCGCCGTCGGGTCGAAGGCGTCCCGCAGTCCGTCGCCCACCCAGGTGAACGCCAGCAGCGTCAACGCGAACAGGGTTGCCGGGAAGACCATCACGTGCGGTGCGGCCAGGAGGTAGCGCATCCCGTCAGTGATCATCGCGCCCCACGAGGGCGTCGGTGGCTGGACGCCCAGGCCGAGCAGGGCCAGGCCCGCCTCGGCCGAGATCGCCGCCGGGATCGCGAAGCTGGTGGTGACGAGGATCGGCCCGATCGCGTTCGGCAGGATGTACTTCACCGCGATCGTGGTGCCGCGCGCACCCATCGCCCTGGCCGCCTCGACGTACTCCCGCTGTTTCAGCGTCAGCACCTGCGCCCGGACCAGGCGGGCCTGGGTCACCCACGAGGCGATGCCGATGGCCAGGATCAGCGCGAACAGGCTGCGGCCCAGCACGGTCACCAGCACCACCGCGAAGAGGTAGCTGGGGAACGCGTACATCACGTCGGTCAGGCCCATCAGGCCCTGCTCGACCCGCCCGCCGCGATAACCCGCGACCAGGCCGACCAGCAACGCCAGCACGAGTGCGGTGACCTCCGCGCCGAACGCCACGATCAGCGCCGTCCGCAGGCCGTAGACGAGCCGGCTGGCGATGTCGCGGCCGAGCAGGTCGGTGCCCAGCGGGTGGCCGGGTGCGCCGATCGGGGCCAGCCGGGCGGTGTAGTCGATCTCGGCGTAGTGGTGCGGCGCGACCAGTGGTGCGGCCAGCGCGGCCAGCACCAGCAGGGCGCAGAACACCAGGCTGCCGAGAGCCAGCCGGTTGGCCCGGAACCGGTCCCACGCCCGGGCCCACTGCCCCCTGGGGCGCTCCTGCTCGGTCACAGTGCTTCCTGCGGTGAGATCCGCTGCGACGCCTTCCGAGAGCGCGATCGTCCCCACCCCCCTTCGGCCCGAATCCGTGGATCGAGTACGCCGTACACCAGGTCGACCAGGAGATTGGTGACCATCAGGATGACCGCGAAGAACAACGTGCTGCCCATCAGCAGCGGCATGTCCCGGCTGGCGGCGGCGGTGGCGAAGTAGAGCCCCAGCCCGGGGATGCGGAACAGCGCCTCGATGAACACCGTCCCGGTCATCAGCCCCGCCAGCAGCGGGCCGACCACCGTCACCAGCGGGATCAGGGAGTTGCGCAGCGCGTGCCGGACGATGACCGTGCGGCGCGGACCGCCCTTGGCGTATGCCGCGGTGACGTACTCCTCCCGCAGCGTCTCCAGCATGCTCGACCGGACGTAACGCGCGAGCACCGCGGCCGGCCCGATCGCCAGCGCGAGCACCGGCATGATCAGGTTGCGCGGCCCGGAGAACCCACTGGAGGGCAGCACGTGCAGGGTTGCGGTGAACAACAGCACGAGGAACGCCGCGCTGAGGAAGCCCGGCAGCGCGTGCCCCAACGTGACCAGGAACATCGTCCCGTGGTCGGCCGGGGAGTTCTGCCGGAGTGCGGCGAAAACCCCGACGGGCACGGCGATCAGCAACGCCAGCAGCACCGACAGCAACGCCAGCGTGGCCGACACCGGGAACGCCTTGGCGATGATCTCCTGGACGTCCAGCGTGGGGTACTTGTACGACGGGCCGAAGTCCCAGGTGACCGCGCCCTTCATGAAGATGAGGTACTGCTTCCACACCGGGACGTCGGCGCCGTAGCGGGCCTTGAACGCGTTCGCGACGTCCTCGGTGCCGGCCGACCCGATGGTGCTGGCGCCGCTGCTGATCCGCTGGATGTCGGCGAAGTTGCCCGGCGCCAGCTGCAGCAGGACGAAGGTGATCAGCGACACCGCGACCAGCGACGCCACCAGCCGCAGCACCCGCCGGCCGAGGTACGCCACGAACCCGAACACGCTCAGCCCCCGGCGAGGACGGACGCCACGCTCACCCGGGCGCCGTCGCGTTCGGCCGACAGCACACCGGCCCGCAGCACCGCGAGGAGCTCGAGGGTCTCCTCCGGCCGGACCGGCGGCGTGCCGGTGCGGGCCATCTCCACCGCGGCCCGCGCCTGTCCGGCGTAGAACCCGTCGAAGTCGGCGATCCGGACGGCGTGCATGTCCTGCGCGCCGTACATCGTGAGGTGGAAGCGGTATGCCGCGTCGCGCAGCGTCTGCACCACCGCGGTCGGCCCGCCGCCGGCGTAGGACAGCACCGCGACGTCCCGGTCCGGCCAGGTGAACCGCTGCACCCACTCGACCCCGGAGCCGACGGCGGCGAACAGCTGCTCGACCGCGTGGACGCCGTAGTAGTACCACTCACCCGGGCCGACGCTCACCACCGACGACAGCGCGCCCAGCTCGGCGATCCGGTCCTTCTCGGCGGCGAGCTCGACGGCGTACCGCAGCGCCGACGAGCTGGTCACCGGCGTCCCCTTCGCGGCGGCCAGGTCGAACAGCTCCTTGGCCGCACCGAGGTCGACCGCCATCGGCTTGTCCAGGAAGGCCGGAACGCCCGCCTCGACGAACGGCCGGGCCAGGGGCACGTGGTTGGCGCCGCCGCCGGTGTCGTCGACGACGAGCACCAGGTCGGTGTCGGCGATCCGGTCGGTCGGCTCGGCGACCACCTCGGGGATGTCGTACTTCGCGGCCAGGGTCGGCGCGTCCGGCTGGTCCGCACGCAGCTCACCGCCCCAGACCCAGGTCACCCTGGCGCCCGGTGCGACCTCGCGCTCGTTCAGCAGCCGCGCGAACGCGCCCGCATGGGAGGTGTTGACGCCGACCAGACCAACTCGCAGCTCACTCATGCACTGCCCTTCCCGATGCTGATTCCCTTGAAGTAGAAGAAGTCCGGCGCCGCCCGCAGGTGCAGGTCACGCACCTTCGGCGCGACGGCGAACATCGCGGAGTTCCACAACAAGGGAACGTAGAGGAACTGCTGGTCGCGCAGCTTCGCGGCCTCCTTGAACAGCTTCAGCTGTTCGTTCTCGTCCCGGGTCGCCGAGGCCTGCTCGACGAGCTGGGCGAGCCGCCTGGACTCGGGGCTGGACTTGTCCGCCAGCATCGCGTCGAGCTCGGCGTTGCGCTTGGCCGGGCTGAGCTTGGTGTCGCTTTCCACCTGCTGGTACGCAGCCCAGTCGGCGGCGGGCAGGCTGAGCTTCTGCACGTCCTTGGGTCCCCACAGCACGCCGACCATCACCGGCCAGGTGTGCAGGCCCGCGAACGTGCCGAAGTAGAAGCCGATGTAGTCATCGGCCTGCACCGCCCAGCGGCGCTCGACGTAGACGCCCGCCTCCACGATGTCGGCCTTGGCCTTGATGCCGAGGTTCTTCTGCCACGCCTGGACCAGCGCGTCGATGATCGGTGACTGGACACCGGCGAGGATGCGGACCGTCGGCAGGCCCTTGCCGCCGGGGAAGCCCGCGTCGGCGAGCAGCTTCTTCGCCTGCGCCACGTCGTCCTTGATGGCCAGGCTCGCGTCCCAGCCGGGCACGTTGTCGACGACCAGCGAGGTGCCTTGCGCCATGCCCGGGCCGATCTTGGTCAGGTCGGCCCGCCCGGCCGCCAGCGACAGCGCCTTGCGTACGCGCACGTCGTCCAGGGCGGGGTTCTTGCTGCGCAGCTTGGCGAGGTAGACGATGGAGTACTTCTCCACCGCGTGCACCTGCTTGGCGAGCGTGGGGTCCTTCTGGAACCGGATCGCGTCGGCGTCGGCGATGCCCACCATGTCGACCTCGCCGTTCTCGTACGGCACGGTCGCGGTGCCGGTGGCCACCGCCTCCTGCAGGTTGATGTCGATCCGGGACAGGAACACCTTGCCCTTGTCCCAGTAGTGCTCGTTGGGCACCAGGGTCATCGAGGCGTTCGGTGTCCACTTGGACAGCTTGAACGGACCGTTGGAGACCAGGTTGCCGGCGTTCTGCCAGCCCTTGGGGTCCTTCTCCACGCTGTCCATGTGCAGCGGGAGCATCGACGGGTGGGTGAGCCCGAGCAGGAAGCCCGCGTTGGGGTTCTCCAGGGTGACGGTGAGCTCGTGGTCACCGCTCGCCTTCACCCCCACCTTCGACCAGTCGGTCAGGGTGCCGGCGAGGAAGTCCGCGGCGCCCTTGATGCCGGTGGCGGCCTGGTAGGAGTTGGCGCCCATCGTGGTGCCGCCGGCCGAGGCCTGGCTCGGGGTGAACAACCGCTTCAGGGTGCGCTCGAAGTCCGAGGCGACCACCGGGTCGCCGTTGGACCACTTGGCGTTCGTCCGCAGGGTGAAGGTGTAGGTGAGGCCGTCGGCGGACGTCGACCACTTCTCCGCGACGCCCGGGACCACGTCGGTGCCCTCGTCGTTCTGGGAGACCAGGCCCTCGAAGATGCCGCGCAGGGACAGCCACATGCCGTCGGTGATGACCTGCGGGTCGAGGACGGCGAAGTTGTTGAAGGCCAGCCGCAGCACCTGCTTGGGCTTGCCGCCACCGGCGTCACCGGCGTTGCCGGCGTCGGCGGGTCCGGGGTCGGAGTCGGAGCTTTCCGAGAAGACCGAGCAGCCGGTCAGGGCACCCGCACCGGCGGCGAGGGTGAGGAAGCTGGCGCCGCGCAGCAGGTCGCGCCGGGTGGGTCCGGACACCGGCGTGCCGGGGGAGCGAAGACGCTCGAACATGGGTGCCCCCAGGGGGAAGTGATCAGCGGGCTGGGAATTCCGGTCCTGACCGTAGGACCCCCTCTCCGCCGCTGTCAATGGTGGATCTGTGCCCGTAACGCAACTGTCGCGAGCGGGTTGAGGAAGGAGCACCGAAGAGAACGCGGCGCCTTCCGGTCCGGGCGGCACCGCGACGACACTGCGACGGCACCGCGACGACACGCGAGCAGAGCCGGACGGGAGACGGGGTGACCGGCGCGCCGTCCCGGTCCGGACGTTGACGCGGGAACCCCTGCTAGATACGGTCTCGACCGTAATGCCGGTGCGGCCGGCGGCGAGGAAAGGAAGACAACGGTGACCGAGTCGTTCGAGCCGTTCGAAACAGACGACGACCTGGAACGGCGGTTGGCCGAACCCCCACCGCGGTTGGTCACCGACCTCGCCGAGCTGACCGGCGACCTGGTGGTGCTCGGCGCCGGCGGCAAGATGGGCCCCAGCCTGTGCCACCTCGCCCGACGCGGCCTGGACGCCGCCGGGCGCACCGACGTCGACGTGATCGCGGTGTCCCGCTGGAGCGATCGCGAGGTGGAGAAGCGGCTGCGCGACCGCGGTGTCCGTACCGTCTCCTTCGACCTGTCCCCCGACGCCGACCTCGCCGGCCTGCCCGACGCGGGCAACGTCGTCTACATGGTGGGCGCGAAGTTCGGCTCGGCCGCCGACCCCGCGCAGACGTGGGCGGTCAACGCGTTCCTGCCGGTGGCAGTGGCCCGCCGCTACGCGGACGCGCGGATCGCGGCGTTCTCCACCGGCAACGTCTACCCTCTGGTCCCGGTCACCGCCGGCGGGTGCACCGAGTCCGACCAGCCCGACCCGGTGGGCGAGTACGCCATGTCGTGCCTGGGCCGCGAGCGCGCGTTCGCCTACGCCGCCTCCCGGCACGGCACCCCGGTGGCGCTGCTCCGGCTCAACTACGCGGTCGACCTGCGCTACGGCGTCCTCGCCGACATCGCCCGCTCGGTGCGCGCCGGTGAGCCGGTCGACGTCACCACCGGGCACGTCAACGTCGTCTGGCAGGCGTACGCCAACGAGGTCGCCCTCCGGTCGCTGCTGCACGCGTCGAGTCCGGCGCTCACCCTCAACCTCACCGGACCGGAAACCCTGTCCGTACGCCGGGTCGCGGCCAGGTTCGGCGAGCTGTTCGGCGTCGAGCCGCGCTGCTCCGGCACCGAGGCGCCGACCGCGCTGCTGTCGGACGCGTCCCGCTGCCACGCGCTGTTCGGCTACCCCGAGCTCTCCGCCGGGGCGCTGGTCGAGGCGCAGGCGGCGTGGGTCGCCGCCGGCGGCACCCTGTGGGACAAGCCGACGAAGTTCCAGCGACGGGACGGACGGTTCTGATGGCGGCCACTCTCCCGGCCGCCCAGGCGCGGCTGCTCGCCGAGGGCTGCGTGATTCCGGCGCACCCGCTGGCGCTCACCGCCGACCGGACCTTCGACGAACGCCGCCAGCGCGCCCTCACCCGCTACTACGCCGCGGCCGGCGCGGGCGGGGTGGCGGTCGGCGTCCACACGACGCAGTTCACCATCCGGTCCGCCGGACTGCTCGAACCCGTCCTCGACCTGGCCCGGGAGACGCTGGACGAGGCGGTCGCCGACCGGCCGTTCCTGCGCGTCGCCGGCGCCGTCGGCGACGTACGCCAGGCGGTCCGCGAGGCCGAGCTCGCCGCCCGGCTCGGCTACCACGCCGTCCTCCTCGGGCCGTCCGCGCCCGACTCCGACGAGCAGGACCTGCTGCTGCGGGCCAAGGCGGTCGGCGAGGTGCTGCCGGTGTTCGGGTTCTACCTGCAGGAAGCCGTCGGTGGGAGGTACCTCTCCCGGCAGTTCTGGCGCGAGCTCGCCGACCTGCCGTGCGTGGTGGCCGCCAAGCTCGCGCCGTTCGACCGCTACCGCACGATGGAGGCGGTACGCGGGATCGCCGAGGCCGACCGGGGCGACGAGGT
Organism: Actinopolymorpha cephalotaxi; assembly: GCF_013408535.1. Taxonomy (NCBI): domain Bacteria; kingdom Bacillati; phylum Actinomycetota; class Actinomycetes; order Propionibacteriales; family Actinopolymorphaceae; genus Actinopolymorpha; species Actinopolymorpha cephalotaxi. Next base: position 1,295,379 of record NZ_JACBZA010000001.1, on the reverse strand, counting down.
CGCCCTCTACACCGGCAACGACGACACCATCGTCACCGACCTGCTGGCGCCGATCTCGGCACAGGTGGGCGGCCGGGTGGTGCAGCGCCGCATCGTCGGCGGCCTGCTCGGCCAGTGGGCGGTGTGGACCCAGCGGGCGGTGCGGATGCTGGAGCGGGTACGCCACGCCTGGGCCGGCGACGACGCCGAGCTGCGGTCGCTGCTGGCGGAGAGCACCCGGCTGACCGAGGCCAACGCCGCGGTGTTCGACTCCACCGGCGGCTTCGCCGGCTGCATCGCGGGCGTGCACGAGGTGCTGCGGCGGCAGGGCCTGCTGGCCGGCACCTGGTGCCTCGACCCGCACGAACGCCTCTCCCCCGGCCAGGCCGAGGAGATCGCCCGGGTGTGCGCGGCCTACCCCGAGCTCACCGACGACGAGTTCGTCGCCGAGCACCTGGACGACTGGCTGCGCTGACTCGGCCGTCCTGGGTTTCGGCCTTCCGGGGGCTTCGCCCGTCGGGGCTCCGGCTTTCCGGGGCTGCGGCTCAGCCCAGCTCGACGTGGTAGACGACCGGCGGGCGGCCCATCTGGCCCTCGTTCAGGGTGCCGATCGGGACCGCCGCGCCGGCGCGTTCCAGCCGCTTGAGCAGCCGGCGCGCGCTGCGTTCCTGGATCTCGAACGCGAGGGCGAGCTCGGTCGCGGTGACCCGGCCCTCCTCGGCACCCTCCAGGAACTGCCGCAGCGACGAAAGCGTCGCCCGGCTCATGCCCAGCCGCTGGGCGAGCCGGCCCAGGTCGGTCGGCCCTGCGGGACCGGCGGCCCGTGCCGGTTCGCCGACGGCGAGGATGATGTCGGCGTCGTGTGGCGCGGCGAGCACCGCGGCGACATCGCCCTGCGCCCGGGCGCGGGCCAGGGCGCGGGAGGCGTGCGCGGCGGCCTCACCGGCCGAACGCCCGATGCCGAGCCCGACGTGCACGTGGTCGTGCCGCTCGGCCAGCCGGCCGAGGAACGGCGCGGTCCGGAACCCGTCGGTGACCCGCTCCAGCGGGCCGCGCGTGGTCACCAGCAGGTAGCGTTCGGCGTCGATCCGGACCACCGCGCCACCGAGTTCACCGAGGTCGCGTTCGAGCGCGGGGTCGGGCTCGGCCAGCTCCACGAACCCCAGCGCCACCTGCGCGTCGGAGTGGTGCGCGTTCCGCGTCTGCAGGACGAGGTCGTCCACCGCGTCGCGGATGTCGCGCGGTGAGGGCGCGAGCCGCACCACGGGCATCTCCTTGCGGAGCACGTCGTACGCCGAGCGCAGGCAGGTCACCGCGACCGTCGCGCCCTCCTCCTCCCGCGCCTTCCGGTGGAACGCCACCACGTCGCGGGACCGCACCTCCGGTGCGTAGACCATCGTGCGGGCTGCGTCCGCGACCAGGCCCGCCTCGGCGAGCGTCTCGCGTACTTCCAGCGGGTCGAGGGTGTCGATGCTGATCCTGGTCAGGTCGCGTCCCTCCCGGCCGAGCCGGAACAACGCCGCCAGCAGGGTGAGTCCGCTGTAGGACACGTGCCCGGCCGGCGCGCCGACCGCGTGCTCGGCGTCGGCGATCGCGTGCGGCACCACGCCGGTGAACAGCCAGGCGTCCACCTCGTCGGCGTGCTCGCGCAGGATCCGGGCGGTCTCCTGTTCCTGCCGGTAGGGCAGCCGCACCGCCCGCAGAGCCGGCGCCGCCTCCGCCACCGCGGCGACCCGGGGCACCAGGTCGGCCGGGCCCACGACACCGAAGACCAGGGTCCGGTCCGGGCGCGGTGCCGCCCTCCGGCTCTGGTCGGGGCGGGCCGTGGACGGCCGCTGGGTTGTCTTCATGGCGCGTACGTTACGGCCTGCGCCGTAACCCCGCCCGCACTCTCGGCCGGTGAGGACGGACGGCTTCACGAAAACGGCGTGCCCATCGGCATCCGGCCCCGGACAGGGCAGACTCGGGGACCATGACCGCCAGTCCAGGATCGCCCGGAAACTCACCGACCGACCCAGCCGGCGCCGCCACCGGCGCGGCGCCCGGCGCAGCGCCGGAGGCGTCGTCCGGCCCGGCGCCCGGCACGACTCCGGCCGTCGCGCAGGTGCGCGACCTGCTGCGGGGTGGGCTCGTGGCCGCCACGCTCACGCCGTTCCACCCCGACGGCACCGTGGCGCGCTCGGCCGTGGCGCCGTACGCCGCGGCGCTCGTCGAGGCCGGTTCTCGTGGCCTGGCGGTCGGCGCGCACACCGGGCGCGGCGTCCACCTCACCGCCCGCGACCTGACCTTCCTGGTCCGCGAGTGCGGTGACGCGACCGGGGCGCCGGTCGTGGCCGGGCTGTCGCTGCCCGCCGACGCCGGCACGCCGGACGAGCTCGTCGCACTCGGAGCGAGGCTGCGCGACGCCGGTGCCCGGGCTCTGCTGGTGTCCCCCGTGCCGTATGCCGACCGGGCCGCGACGGTCGACCTGCACGTCCGGCTCGGCGAGGAGGTCGGGCTTCCGCTGGTGGCGTTCGTGTTGTACGAGCGGGCGAGCCGGCTGCAGTACGACGCGGCCACGGTCGCCGAGCTCCTCACGCTGCCCTGGGTGTGCGGTGTCAAGCTGGCCTTGCTGGACGACGCGATGGCCTGTCAGGACCTGCTCGAGACGGCCACCGCCACGGCACCGGACGCGCTGGTGTTCACCGGCGAGGACCGGATGTACGGGCCGTCGCTGATGTGGGGCGCCCAGGCGGCGCTGCTCGGGATCGCCGCCGCGCTGCCCGCGTGGTCGGCAGCCGTCCTGGACACCTGGACGCGCGGCGACCTCGCGGGGTTCGTCCGCGCCTCCGGGCGGCTGGACGCCCTTGCCCGGTTGACGTTCCGCGAACCGATGGAGGGCTACGTCCAGCGGATGGCCTGGGTGGCGGCCTGGCAGGGCCTGCTGCCCGCCGAGGTCGCGTTCGACCCGTACGCCCCGGCGCTGCCCGCCGGCGAACGCGCTGCCCTGCTCAAGCAACTGGACGCCCTCGCCGGCTGAGCGCGCCGAAGGATCAGACCTCCACGACCACCGGAATGATCATCGGCCGGCGGCGGTGGGTGTCGCTCACCCACTTGCCGATGGTGCGCCGGATCAGCTGCTGCAGCTGGTAGGTGTCGTCCACGCCGTCGCGGCCGGCCCGGTCCAGCGCGTCGGAGATCTTCTCGCGTACCGGATCGAAGACCGAGTCGTCCTCGGCGAAGCCGCGGGCCTTGATCTCCGGCCCACCGGTGACCTTCCCGGTCACCGAGTCGACCACCACGATGACGGTGATGAAGCCTTCTTCGCCGAGGATGCGCCGGTCCTTCAGCGACGTCTCGGTGATGTCGCCTACCGTCGAGCCGTCGACGTAGACGTAACCGCAGTCGACCTTGCCGGCGATCCTGGCGACACCGTCGATCAGGTCGACCACCACGCCGTCCTCGGCGAGGACGACGCGTTCGCGGGCCACACCGGTGGACACCGCGAGGTCGGCGTTGGCACGCATGTGCCGGATCTCGCCGTGCACCGGCATGACGTTGCGCGGCCGGATGATGTTGTAGCAGTAGAGCAGTTCACCGGCGGAGGCGTGGCCGGACACGTGCACGAGCGCGTTGCCCTTGTGCACGACGTTGGCGCCCCACCGGGACAGGCCGTTGATCACGCGGTAGACGGCGTTCTCGTTGCCGGGGATCAGCGACGACGCCAGCACGACCGTGTCGCCGACCTCGATCCGGATCTGCGGGTGGTCACGGGCGGCGATGCGGGACAGCGCCGACAGCGGCTCGCCCTGCGAACCGGTGGAGATCAGCACCACCTCGTTGGGCTCGTACTTGTCCACCTCGCGTACGTCGATCACGGTGTTCGGCGGCACCCGCAGGAACCCCAGGTCGCTGGCGATGCCCATGTTGCGGACCATCGACCGGCCGACGTAGGCGACCTTGCGGCCGTGCTCGACCGCGGCGTCCATCACCTGCTGGACGCGGTGCACGTGCGAGGCGAAGCAGGCGACGATGATCCGGCGGTCGGCCCGGGCGAAGACCCGGTCGATCGTCGGGGTGATGTCGCGCTCGGAGACGGTGAAGCCGGGCATCTCGGCGTTCGTCGAGTCGACCAGGAACAGGTCGACGCCCTCCTCCCCCAGCCGGGCGAACGCCCGCAGGTCGGTGAGCCTGCGGTCCAGCGGAAGCTGGTCCATCTTGAAGTCGCCGGTGTGCAGGACGGTCCCCGCGCCGGTGCGGATGGCCACCGCCAGCGCGTCCGGGATCGAGTGGTTGACCGACACGAACTCCAGGTCGAACGGGCCGAACTGGATGCGCTGACGTTCGCGGACGACGTGGTGCGGAACGTCGCGCAGCCGGTGCTCGCGCAGCTTCCCGTCCAGCAGCGCCAGGGTGAGCTGGGAACCGACCACCGGGATGTCGCGGCGTTCGCGCAGGAGGTACGGCACGGCGCCGATGTGGTCCTCGTGCCCGTGGGTGAGGACCAGCGCCTCGATGTCGTCCAGGCGGTCCCGGATCGGCTCGAAGTCGGGCAGGATCAGGTCGACGCCGGGGTGCTTGTCCTCGGGGAAGAGCACGCCGCAGTCGACGATCAGCAGTCGGCCGTCGTGCTCGAAGACCGTCATGTTGCGGCCGATCTCACCGAGACCGCCGAGCGGGGTGACGCGGAGCGCGCCGGGAGGAAGCTGTGCGGGGGCGCCGAGTTCGGGGTGCGGGTGGCTCATGAGGTGAGTCCAGCCGCCCGCAGGTCGGCTTCCAGCTCCCTGAGCTGGTCCTCCGTGGCCGGGACCAGCGGAGGTCGGACGGTTCGGCCGGGCAGGACGCCCAGCACTTCGAGCGCGGCCTTGGCCATGATCGCTCCTTGGGTTCGGGTCATGATCGCCTGGAACGCGGGGACCAGGCGGCGGTCGATCGCCCGCGCGGACGCGAGGTCACCCGCGTCGACGGCGGCGACCATGTCGGCGTACTCCCTGGACGCGACGTGCGAGACGACGCTCACCACGCCGACGGCGCCGGTCGCCAGCAGGGCGAGGTTCCACTCGTCGGAGCCGCTGTAGTAGGCGAGGTCGGAGCGCGCCAGCACGGCGGTGGTGCCGGCGATGTCGCCCTTCGCGTCCTTCACGGCGACGATCCGGTCGTGCTCGGCGAGCCGGACCAGCGTCTCGGTCGCGATCGCGGTGCCGGTGCGGCCGGGGATGTCGTACAGCATCACCGGCAGGCCGGTGGAGTCGGCGATGGTGCGGAAGTGCGCCAGCAGGCCTTCCTGCGGGGGCTTGTTGTAGTAGGGCGTCACCACGAGCAGGCCGTGCGCGCCGGCCTTCTCCGCCTGGACCGACAGCTCGACGGCGTGCCGGGTGTCGTTGGTGCCGGTGCCGGCGACCACGGTCGCCCGGTCGCCGACCGCCTCCACGACAGCTCGCAGCAGCGCGTCCTTCTCCGCGTCACTGGTGGTCGGCGACTCACCGGTGGTGCCACTGACCACCAGGCCGTCGTTGCCGGAGTCGACCAGGTGGGTGGCCAGGCGCTGCGCGGCGGGCAGGTCGAGGTCGCCACCGGCGGTGAGCGGGGTGACCATCGCGGTGAGGACGCGGCCGAGGGGGGCGCGGGGCGCCTCGGCAGGCGTTGAGCTGGGAGCCATGGGACCTCACGCTACCGGTCCGTGGTTGGGCGGCGGAGCCGGTGGCGGCACGAACGGCCGCGATCTCCGCTACGCTCGGCGTGTGAACTTCGCGTCGGTCCTGTTCAGCACGACGACGCCGCAGTCGCTTCCGGCGACGCGGCGGCCTCGTCCCGACGATCTTTCCTGAGACTTTCCAGAAACGATCAGTCGACAACGGCGACGAACAGCCCACGCGAACGGCCCGGGAGCACCTCCCGGGCCGTTCGAGCTTTCGGGGTGCTCCCTCCCTCACCCGAAGGAGACGAATCCCGATGAACGCACCACACTCCCACTTCGATTCAGTGCGCAACGAACCCGTCGGCCCCGACGAACCCGTCGAACCTCGCGAACCCTGCGAACGTGACAAACCCGGCGAGCGGGCCGGGGACGGGCCGGTCGACCACCGCAGGCTCGGCCGCGAGCTCGACATCTTCACCGGCGACGAACTCGTCGGCGCCGGCTTCCCGCTCTGGCTGCCCGACGGCGCCGCCGTGGTCGCCGAACTCGAGCGCTACGTCCTGGACCTGGAGCGCCGGCAGGGCTACCGGCACGTGCGGACCCCCGCTGTGGGCAAGCGCGCGCTGTACGAACGCTCCGGTCACTGGCAGCACTTCGGGCCGGACATGTTCCCGCCGTTCCGGGTGGGCGGTGAGGACCTCGTCCTGCGGCCTGTGCTGTGCCCGCACCATGCCCTGGTCTACCGCTCCCGGCTGCGCAGCCACCGGGAGCTGCCGCTGCGGATCGGTGAGGTCGGGTCGATGTACCGGATGGAGCGGTCGGGGGTGGTGGGCGGCCTCACCAGGGTGCGCGGCATCACCCTGAACGACGCGCACATCTTCTGCCCGCCCGAGCAGGCCGCGCGGGAGGCGGTCCGCGCGCTGGCGATGATCGACGAGGCGTACGACGTGCTCGGTATCCGCGCCGCGTACCACCGGCTGTCGCTGCCCGGCCCGGCGGAGGAGGGCAAGTCCTACGCCGGTGACGCGTCGATGTGGGAGCGGGCCGAGGCGATCCTGCGGGACGCGCTGGATCAGCACGGCGTGCAGGTGCGCGAGGTGCGGGGCGAGGCGGCGTTCTACGGCCCGAAGATCGACGTTCAGGTGTACGACGCGCACGGGCGGGAGTTCACCCTGTCGACCGTGCAGGTGGATCTGTACCAGCCGGAGCGGTTCGGCCTGGAGTACGTCGCGCCCGACGGCAGCCGGCAGCGGCCGGCGATGGTGCACCGGAGCGTACTGGCGTCGATGGAACGCATGATGGCCTACCTGCTGGAGGCCTACGCCGGCGCGCTGCCGCCGTGGCTTGCTCCGGTCCAGGTGCTCGTGCTCCCGGTGAGCCCGGCACAGGCCGAGGCGGCCCGTGCGGTCGCGCTACGGGCCGAGGAGTCCGGCCTGCGGGTGGACGTGGACGCCCGCGACGAGAGCCTGGGCGCGCGGGTGCGGGCTGCCCGCCCACGCCGGGTGCCTTACCTCGCGGTGGTCGGCGGGCGGGAGGCCGAGGACGGCAGCGTGGCGGTCCGGCTGCGCGACGACCGACGGCTACCGGTGATGCCGGCCGGCGCCTTCGTCGACGCCGTGGCTTCGGTCGTCGCCGACCGCCGCCGCGACCTCGGGTTCGTCGACTGAGCGGAGCTCTCGCTCAGGGGGAGACGCGGCCGTTGCGGACGAAGGCGGCGTGGCTGAGCGGCATCAGCCGCGCCCACTCCTCCTCCATCCGCTCGGCCACCATCTCGATCTCGCGCTGGGGATAGGACGGGACCGCCGACTCCTCCCGGCTGGTGCGCAGCGACAGGATGTTCATCAGCGAGCGGGCGTTGACGGTGACGTAGGCCGAGGAGTAGATCGTGAGCGGCAACACGATCCGGGCCACCTCGCGGGCGACGCCCGCGGCAAGCATGCGCTGGTAGGACGCGTAGGCCCGGGTGCACTGCTCTCGGGTCTCGCGTTCGACCAGCGCGTGCTGCTCCGGCGTACCCGACACGAACCGGTAGTGGCCGGGCTTGCCCTCCTGCACCAGCCTGCGCTCGGGGCCGGGAACGTAGAACACCGGTCCCAGCTCGCGGTAGCGCCCGGACTCCTCGTTGTAGGAGGCGATCCGGTGCCGCATCAGCTCGCGGAAGACGAAGATCGGCGCGTGCACGTAGAAGGTCATCGAGTTGTGCTCGAACGGGCTGCCGTGCCGGGACCGCATGAGGTAGTTGATCAGGCCGGCGGACCGCTCGGCGTCGGCCTCCACGTCGTCCAGGGACTGTTCGCCCTTGGTCGAGACCCGGGCGGCGAAGAGCACGTCGGCGTCCCGGGCGGCGGACCGGACCAGCTCGACCGAGACGTCGTCGCGGAACTCCGCCGCCACGCCGTCGACCTCGGCGGCCATGTCGCCCTCGGCGGCCTTGTCCGTCGGCTCCACCGGCTCGCTCCCCTCGCCCCTCACGGCCTGGTCCTCCGTCCGTGCGTCCACGCCGGTCGCCGCCGTCGCACCACCCATGCCTGCTCCTCCTCGGAAAGTCGCTGCGTGCCGGATGTCGTGAAGTGTCCCGTTCATCCGACCCGCGTCAGCCTAGACCGCCGCGCCGACAGGCCGGGGACCCGCGCCGGGGTGCCGACCGGTGCCCGGCAGACCTCCCGATCTCACCCAAACCCACGCTGACCAGGCCTTTCAGGGCGTCTGAACTTTCACCGAACCGCAACGACTACTTTCCGGTTAACACTTGTCACTCTTCTCACATAGGAGTACCCAGAACGCAAGGCCCCGGAAGTCAATACCCCGGGACCCCTTGGAGGGCGTCCATGGAGACGTCGCAGAGCACCGGGCCCGCACGCTTCGGCGGCCCACCGAAAGGCGCCGTCGACCCGCGCCACGGCCTCTCGTGCTCGTCCCGTCAGATCGTTCCACCAGACCGTCTCATCAGACCGGCCGCCGGGCCCGCACCGGCGTACCCGCAGGCGACCGGAGTCCCCGATCCACCGGAACCGCCCACGGGGGAACCATGCCTGTTCACCAGCCCCTCGATCTGGTCGACCTCGGCCGGACGCTGACCGGCGCCGGCACGCCCTGGGAGATGGCGCGCAACCCGATGACGGCGCTGTCGGAGAGCGAACGCGCCGGCCGGGTCCGCGTCCCGCTGCCGAGGCCCCGCGCGGCCGAGGCCGACCCGCGCGGGCCCCGGGTCACCGTCCCGGCGACGCCGGCCCCTCCGGATCCCCGCTCCGGGGACCGGTCGAGGGGAACCGACGGCGACGGCGGCGACGCGGGCCACTTCGACCTGCGCGACGTGGCCGGCGTCGACTACACCACCCCGGTCAAGGACCAGGGGCCCTGCGGAAGCTGTGTGGCGTTCGCGACGCTGGCGGCCGTCGAGCACGTCGCTCGGTTCACCCGGCAGATGCCCGACCTGCCGCTGGACCTGTCCGAAGCACACGCGTTCCATGGATACGGCCGGTCAGACGGTGCGGGCGCGGGCACCGGGTGGTGGCCTGGCCGGCTGCTGCCGTCGGTCGCCGAGAACGGCGTGGCGTTCGAGGACTGCTTCGAGTACTCCCCGGACGACGCCGACGACGCCGGCCTGGACCCCGGCTGGCTCGACCGGCGGGTGCGGGTCACCGGCTTCACCCGGATCGGCGCCGACCCGGGCGCGATCAAGGAACACCTGCGCACCTACGGCGCGGTCGTCGCGTGCCTCGTGGTGTACCAGGACTTCTTCAGCTACCGGTCGGGTGTCTACCGGCACCTGTCCGGTGCGGCGACCGGCGGTCACTGCGTCGTACTGGTCGGATACGACGACGCCCAACAGTGCTGGATCGCCAAGAACAGCTGGGGAACCGGCTGGGGCGAGCGGGGTTTCTTCCGGATCGGCTACGGCGAGTGCGACATCGAGTCCTACCCCGGTCCGGGTGGTGTCGAGGTCTACGGCATCACCGGCGTCACCCTGCGCGCCCTGCTGCCGGAGATGACGGTTCTCGCCCTGTGGGCGGGCGAGGACGACACCCACGTGTGGGTGTACGGCGCCGTTCGCGGCTGGCTCAGCCTCGACGGCGACCCCCTGACGTCGGAGCACCCGATGCTGACGGAACACCCGATGCTGACGGAGCTCGCGGCGTCTCAGGCCCTCGCACGGCCGGTCCGGTTGTTCGAGGACGACGGACGCATCATCTCCCTCCATCCTTCGTGAGGATCCACACCATGGCGACCACGTTCACCGAAGGAAGCTCCGCACGGGCTCCCGTTCCACGGACTACGGCAACCTCGGCGGGCGGTGCCGCCGCCCGCCCCGAACCGTCGTTCGCTCCCCCGCTGGTGCCGCCGTCGCGGCGCCGGCCGGGCGACCTCACCGAAGCCGGCCTCACCGCCGCGACCTGGGTCGCCCAGGCCGGCGGACGGCTCGGTCACTGGCACGCGAACGTCCACGTCGAGGCGTACCGGCCGGCGGAGGGGCCGGGCACGCCGTGGCTGTTCCTGCGCGGACCTGGCTGGCGGCGGCTCCCCCGCGCACACGAGCACGCCGGCACCGCGCTGGCGTTCCTGGGTGCGCAGGCATTCCGCACCGGCCGGCCGGTCAGCGTCTGCGAGGACGGGGAGGGAGTGATCCGGCAGATCTACCTGTGGTGACCTGGCTGTGAGCACCTGCCGCGCCGGCCGGTCCCGGTGGTCGGGCCGTACGGCGGGGCGGGTGCACAGGGCTTGTCGCCGGCCGTCGCCGACCGCGGGACGGAATCGGCAGCGTCACGAACCCGTGGGCTCGGCGCGTACCTCGACCTCGAAGCGTTCCAGCGAACTCGTCTCCCACGAACGGCTGAGGACGAGCTCGGCCGCGCCCAGACCGGGCGCGACGACGGCGAGCCGGACCAGCCGCTGCCCGCCCGCGCCCGGAACCGGCGCCCTGCCGGTGCCCGCGCCGGGAAGCGTCAGCTCCGACGACACCACCTCCAGCGGCCCGGACACGCGTTCGACGCTCCACTGGTAGCCCGTGGTGGCGTTCTCCGGCAACTGCACGAGGATCTCGTCGCCCACGGCCGCGGCGGTCGACGTTCCGGTCTTCGTGACCACGATCTCGGCGATGGCGCCCACCCCCTGACTGCGAGGTCGGATGAGTCAGCTCGGCAGGTGCTGGCCCACGCCACGGATCGGCCGGTGCCGTCGAACTGGACACGTCAATGGTTCCTTTGGCCGCTCACCATAGTGCTTGGCCAGGCGTGCGCGGCGGTTATCGACAGGTCCGTTCGGCCAGATCCCGATCAGGTCCGGATCAGCTCCCGATCAGCTCCGGATCAGGTCCGAATCAGGTCCGAATCAGACCGAAATCAGACCCGGATCAGGCCCGGTGGTCGGCTCCCGGCCGGGCGAGGTCGGCCACACCCTCCAGCAGCCGGTCGACATCGGACCGGTCGGTGTAGTGCGCGAGGCTCGCCCGGACGGCGCCGCCACTGTCGCGCAGCCCGAGCACTCCGGCGAGCTCCCAGGCGTAGTTGGAGCCGTTGGAGACGTTGACCCGCCGGTCGGCCAGGTGTTCGGCGACCTCGCGCGGAGTGTGGCCCGCGACGGTGAAGTAGGCGGTGGGAGTACGCCGGGCCGCCTTGCCGTAGGTGGTCACGTGCGCCATCGCGTCGAGGGAGCCGAGGAGGTAGCCGAACAGCTCCGTCTCGTACGCCTCGACCGCGGCCATCGAGGCGAGCACCCGCGCCCGGCGCGAACCCGCGGCCCCGGCGTCCAGGCCGGCCAGGTGGTCGACGGCGGCGACGGCGCCGGCCAGGTCGGCGAACGGCAGCGTTCCTCGCTCGAAGCGTCCGGGCGCCTCCTCCGGCGCGGGCAGCAGCCGGTCCGGGCGTACGCCGTCCAGCGCCACCGGGTCGGCGACCACCGCGGCCAGGTGCGGCCCGGACCACTTGTAGGCGCTGGTGGCGTAGAAGTCGGCGCCGAGCGCGCGGACGTCGGCGCCGACGTGCGGTGTGGAGTGCACGCCGTCGACGTGGACCAGTGCGCCGACCGCGTGCGCGCGGGCGGCGATCGCGGCGACGTCGGGCCGGGTGCCGACGAGGTTGCTCGCACCGGTGACCGCCACCAGGCGGGTGCGGGCACCGAGCAGGTCGTCGTACTGCTCGACCGGCAGCTCACCCGTCGCGGCGTCCACCTCCGCCCAGCGCACGGTGGCCCCGGCGCGTTCGGCGGCCTGGACCCACGGCCGGACGTTGGCGTCGTGGTCCAGCCGGGACACCACCACCTCCTCGCCCGGCCCCCACTGCCGGGCGAGCGCGTCGGCCAGCCGGTAGGTCAGCGCGGTCATGCTGGGGCCGAGGACGACGCCCTCGGGTTCACCGCCCACGAGGTCGGCCACCGCACGCCGGCACTCGGCGACGATGCCGTCCGAACGCCGGCTGGTGGCCGACGCCCCGCCGACGTTGCTGATTCCCTGGCGGTAGGCGTCCGCGATCGCCTCGATCACCGGCTGCGGGACCTGGGTGCCGCCCGCCCCGTCGAGGTAGGCGTGCCCGTCCGCGAGTGCGGGATAGGCGGCGCGGATGCCGTCGATGTCGTAGGCGGGTTCAGCGTTGTGATCGCCGTGAGCGGTGGGAGCGTCGTAAGCCACCTACCCACCGTAGCGGCGTGTTGACGGATCGACCCCGGATGCTCCCGGATTTCCGCACCGCTCGCCGGGTCAGGCGTCGTAGTCGACCACCAGTCGGTCGCTGGTCGGATGGGCCTGGCAGGTGAGGACGTAACCGCGGGCGACCTCCTCCGGCTCGAGCGCGTAGCAGTGGTCCATCCGTACGCCGCCCTCGAGCACGCGGGCACGGCAGGTGCCGCACACGCCGCCCCGGCACGCGAACGGCGCGTCCCGCCGTACCCCGAGAACACCTTCCAGCACAGGCGGTCCGGGCGTCGGCAGCCGGAACGACGACCGCCGGCCGTCCATCACCACCTCGACCTCGCAGCCGGCCGCCGGCCCGGACTCCGCGGCCACCGGCTCGGCCGCCACGGGCGCGCCGACGTGGAACAGCTCGGTGTGCACCCGCGTGCGAGGCACGCCGCGTTCGCGCAACAACGCGCGGATCTCCTCCACCATGGCCAGCGGGCCGCAGAGGTACCACTGCTCCACCGACTCCACCGGCAGCAACGTGTCCAGGAAACCGCCCAGCTTCACCGCGTCCAGCCGCCCGCCCAGCAGGGCGATCTCGGGCAGCTCGCGGGACAGCACGTGCACCAGATGGAACCGGTCGGGATAGCGGTCCTTGAGGTCGGCGAGCTCCTCCACGAACATCACCGAGGCGCTGGTCCGGTTGCCGTAGAGCAGCGTCACCCGGCTGGCCGGCTCGGCCGCCAGTACGCCTTCCACCATGGACAGGATCGGCGTGATGCCGCTGCCGGCGGCCACGAACGCCAGGTGCCGGGCCGCCGACGGATCGGGCACGACGGTGAACCGGCCGGTCGGGGTCATCACGCCCACCTCGTCGCCTGCTGCCAGGCCGGTCAGCGCGTACGACGAGAAGCCACCGCCGGCGACCCGCTTCACCCCGATCCGCAGCCGGGTCGGGGCCTTGTGGCTCCACGGAGAGCAGATCGAGTAGCTGCGGCGCAGGTCGTCCCCGGCGCGTGGCGTCGCGACGTTCAGGTGCTGGCCCGGCACGAACCGGTAGTCCTCGGCGAGTTCGGGCGGCACCTCGAACGTCACCGCCACCGCGTCGTCGGTCAGCGGGTCCACCCGCGCGACCCGCAACTGGTGGACGACCGCGTGCCGCCGGACGCCACCGCGCCGGGTCCGCGGCTCGGCCGGATCCGTGGCCGGATCCATCGCCGGATCCGTGGGCGGGGCGCTCACAACGCCTTCACGTGTTCGAACGGTTCCCGGCAGGACGCGCACGTACGCAACGCCGTGCACGCGGTCGGCCCGAACCGGCTGAGCTCGCGGGTGTCCGCCGAACCGCACCGCGGGCACCGGACCGTGAGCGTCAGGTCGACCGGTGCGGAACCCGCCACGCCGCCGGACCTCGTCGAGCCGCCGGAACGGGTCGGGGACGGGGGCGCGATGCCGGCCGCGGCGAGCTTGGCCCGGCCGGCCTCGGTGATCCAGTCGGTCGTCCAGGCCGGCGCCAGCACCCGGCGTACCCGGACGTCGGTGGCACCGGCCGCATGCAAGGCGGCCTTGACATCGGACTCGATCGCTTCCAGTGCGGGGCATCCGGCGTACGTCGGGGTGAGGTCCACCTCAACCACACGGTCCACCCCAACCACACCGTCCACACCGTCCACACCGTCGACCCGCACCGCGCGCAGGATGCCGAGTTCGGCGATGGTCAACACCGGCAGCTCGGGGTCGGTGACGGCGGCGGCAGCAGCGCGGGCCGCCTCGGGGGTGAGCGCCGGCCTCACCATGTCGCCCCGGGATGCGAACGCACCAGGTGCTGCATTTCCGCCAGCAGGTACCCCATCGCCTCGGTGTGCACGCCGGCGCGGCCGCCGGTGGCAGGTGCGGCCGCGGGCTCCGGCACGGTGAGCGTCGCGCGGGTCAGCACGTCGCGCACGTATGTCTCCCACTCGTCCCGCAGTGCCGGCCGGTCGACCGCGACGCCCTCCGCCACCAGCGCGCGTTCGAGGTCGTCGGTCCCGAACAGCTCGTCCACGTGCGGCCACACGCTGTCAACCCCGGCTTGCATCCGGCGGTGGCTCTCCGCCGTCCCGTCGCCGAGCCGTAGTACCCACTGGGTGGCGTGGTCGCGGTGGTAGGCGACCTCCTTGACCGCCTTGGCCGCAATCGCCGCCAGCGTGGGGTCGGCGGACCCGGAAAGCCTTTCGTACAACGGAAGTTGGTACGCCGAGAACACCAGCAACCGCGCCATCGCCTCACCGAAGTCGGCGTCGGCGCGCTCCACCAGCGTGACGTTGCAGAAGCCGCGCTCGTCCCGGGAGTAGGCCAGCGCGTCCTCGTCGCGGCCGAGACCCTCCCGCTCCCCCGCGTACGTCAGCAGCATCCGCGCCTGGCCCAGCAGGTCCAGCCCGAGGTTGGCCAGCGCGACGTCCTCCTCCAGTTGCGGCGCGTTGGTGATCCAGCCGCCGAGGCGCTGGGCGAGGATCAGCGCGTCGTCGCCAAGCCGAGTGGCGTACACGGCGACCGGCGGGTCCACCACCGCGCCGGCGAGGCCGGGCGTTGCGGGCGCTCTCTCCTGTGCCGTCACAGGTGCGGCGCCCCTTCCGGAACGTCGTAGAACGTCGGGTGGCGGTACGCCTTGTCCGCGGCCGGGTCGAAGAACGCGTCCTTCTCGTCCGGGCTGCTCGCGCTGATCGCAGCCGCCGGCACGACCCAGATCGACACGCCTTCCTGCCGGCGGGTGTAGAGGTCGCGGGCGTTGCGCAGTGCCATCACCGCGTCGGGCGCGTGCAGGCTGCCGGCGTGTACGTGGGACAGCCCGCGCCGGGCCCGGACGAACACCTCCCACAGCGGCCAGTCGGCACGGGCTCCGCGCCGGTCGGTGCCGCGGTCGGTGCCGCGGCCGGGTTCGTGGTCGGTCATGCCGCCGGCCCGCCGATCGAGTCGTCCGTACGCCCGGCGCCGGCTCCGTCAGCGGCCCTGTGCTTGTCGGCGTGCTTTTCCGCGTACGCGCTCGCCGCCTCGCGCACCCACGCACCCTCCTCGTGCGCCCGGCGGCGATGTGCCATCCGCTGGGCGTTGCAGGGACCGGCGCCCTTGATGACCCGGAGGAGTTCGGCGTAGTCGGGCTGGGTGAAGTCGTGGTGGCCGCGCTCGGCGTTCCACCGCAAATCGGGGTCGGGGATCCGCACGCCGAGGACCTCCGCCTGCGGCACCGTCATGTCGACGAACCGCTGCCGCAGTTCGTCGTTGGAGAACCGCTTGATCCCCCAGGCCGCCGACTGCGCGCCGTGGGTGGACTCCGCGTCCGGCGGACCGAACATCGCCAGGCTGGGATACCACCACCGGTCCACGGCGTCCTGCGCCATCGCCCGCTGCCGGTCGGTCCCCCGCGTCAACGCCAGCAGCAGGTCGAACCCCTGCCGCTGGTGGAACGACTCCTCCTTGCAGATCCGCACCATCGCCCGCGCGTACGGCCCGTAGGAGCAGCGACACAACGGCACCTGGTTGGTGATCGCCGCGCCGTCCACGAGCCAGCCGATGGCGCCGACGTCGGCCCAGGTGAGGGTGGGGTAGTTGAAGATCGAGGAGTACTTCTGCCGGCCGGAGTGCAGCTGGTCGAGCAGGTCGGCCCGGTCGACGCCGAGCGTCTCGGCGGCGGCGTAGAGGTAGAGCCCGTGGCCGGCCTCGTCCTGCACCTTGGCCATCAGGATCGCCTTGCGGCGCAGGCTCGGCGCCCGGGAGATCCAGTTGGCCTCCGGCTGCATGCCGATGATCTCCGAGTGCGCGTGCTGGGCGATCTGCCGGACGAGGGTACGGCGGTAGCCGTCGGGCATCGCGTCGCGCGGCTCGACGCGTTCGTCGGCGGCGAGCAGTGCCTCGAACGCGGCCGCGCCGTCGGAGCGCTCCGCCGCGTCGGCACCCGTGTCTGTGCTGATCTCCGGATTGGTCCGGACCCTGGCGGCCATGCGCCCCAGCGTACCGCCGGATGTGACGGGTTCCCACAGATTCGGCGGGAAGGTGTCATATCGCTGTGACCGCCGGAGCGAGCGGCTGGTGATCATTCCACCGCTCCGGAATGCCTGAACCGGCGTGCGGATTATGGTGGTGTCGAGGTGTCCGGCAGCCGGACCGGATATCGGCTTTGAGTGCGCTGAGGGGGTGGAACGGTGAGCGAGACATCCGTCCCATCGGCCACACCCAGCGTCCCGCCGCCCACCGAGCTGCTGCCCGCGTTCGTCAACACCTACGACGTCGACCTCGCCGAGCCCGAGCAGCTGCCCGACCCGGCGGCGCTCACCGCCTGGCTGCGTACCCAGGGCCTGCTCGCCGAGCGCACACCACTCCCCGCAGCCGCCACGGACGCCACGGACGCGGACCTCGCCCTCGCCCACGAGCTCCGCGCGGGACTGCGACAGGCGATGCGCCAGCACCACGACGGGGACCTCGCCACCCGCGTACCCGAACTCGACCGGGCCGCCGCCCGCCTTCCGCTGCGGGTGACCTTCACCGGCACCGCACCGGCCCTCGTCCCCGCCGGTGACGGCGTCTCCCCTGCCCTGGCCGCGTTGGTCGCCGCGGTCGCCACCGCCCAGGCCGAGGGCAGCTGGCAGCGGCTGAAGCTGTGCGCCGCGGAGGACTGTGAGTGGGCGTTCCTGGACGCCTCCAAGAACCGCTCCCGCCACTGGTGCTCGATGGGCTCCTGCGGCAACCGGCAGAAGACCCGGGCCTACCGCGCCCGGCAGAAGGCGGCCGACAGGGCGGCTGACAGGATGGGCGGATGAGCCAGCCCAGCGCCGACACCAGCGTCCGCATCGCGTGGGCCGCCGACGCCCCCGAGGTCGCCCGGGTCCAGGTCGCGGCCTGGCGGCAGGCGTACGCCGACCTCCTCCCGGCCGAGGTCCTCGACCAGCTCGACGAGAACGCCTTCGCCGAGCAGTGGCAGCGGTCACTGGCCCAGCCGCCGGACGCCCGGCACCGGCTACTGGTCGCGCTCGACCACCAGCAGGTCGTCGGGTTCGCCGCGACCGGGCCCGCCGAGGACCCCGACGCCGACCCGATCGCCGACGGGACGATCGCGGCGTTCCACATCGATCCCACCCAGACCCGGCACGGGCACGGATCCCGGCTGCTGCAGGCCTGCGTCGACACCCTGGTCGCCGACAACTTCCGCCGGGCGGTCATCTGGCTGCTGGCCACCGACGACGTACTCCGGAAGTTCCTCACCGAGGCCGGCTGGGGGCCCGATCGGGCGCACCGCGAGCTCGACCTGTACGGCGACGGGAGCGTCCGCGCGAAGCAGATCCGCCTGCACACCGCCCTCGTCGACGACTGAGCATGAGCGCGTCCCGTCCCGCTTCGGCGGTCCTGGAGACCCGGCGCGCGGTGATCCGGGACGCGGCCGCCATCGGCATCGCCACCGGCGCGTACGGCATCTCCTTCGGCGCCCTCGGCGTCGCCGGCGGCCTGTCCGTCGCGCAGACCTGCGCGCTGTCCCTGCTCGCGTTCACCGGGGCGTCGCAGTTCGCGTTCGTCGGGATCGTCGGGGCCGGCGGGGCGGGCCTGTCCGCGGTGCTGGCGGCGTTGCTGCTCGGCACCCGGAACACGTTCTACGGTCTTCGGCTGACCGACCTGCTCCGGCTGCGCGGCCTTCGCCGGCTGGCCGGTGCGCACTTCGTCATCGACGAAACCACCGCGATGGCGGTCGGGCGGCGCTCGCCGGAACTCGGCAGGGCCGGCTTCTGGTACACCGCGCTCATTCTCTTCACGCTGTGGAATCTCGGGACGCTGCTCGGTGCGGTGGCCGGGGCCTCCCTCGGCGACCCTCGGACGTACGGACTGGACGCCGCCGCCCCGGCCGCGTTCGTCGCCCTGCTGTGGCCGCAGCTGACCACGGCGCGGACCCGCGCGGTCGCCGCGATCGGCGCGCTGGTCGCCGTGGCGCTGGTGCCGGTGGTGCCCGCGGGGGTTCCGGTCCTCGCCGCGGGCGCGGTGGCGGTCGCCTTCGGGCTGCGGTCCGCCTCGCCCACCCCGGCTGCCGGTTCCCCGGCCGAGCCGGAGCCCTCGTCGGCGCAGGCGGCACGGGAGGAGAGCCCGTGACGCTCTGGATCGCCGTACTGGCCACCGCCCTCGGCTGTTACCTGCTCAAGCTGGCCGGGGTGTCCGTGCCCCGCCAGGTGCTCGACCGTCCGGCCGTACGACGGTCCGCGGCACTGCTCCCGGTCGCCCTGCTGGCCGCGCTCGTCGGCGTGCAGACCCTGAGCTCGGGCACCGATCTGGTCGTGGACGCCCGGCTGGCCGGCGTCGCGGTCGCCGTGGTCGCGCTGCTGCTGCGGGCGCCGTTCATCGTGGTCGTCGCCCTCGCCGCCCTCACCGCCGCGCTGGTGCGGCTGGCGTTCTGACCGGGCCCGCACTCGCCCGTACGACCCACTGACCAGGCGCGGACAACCGTCTCGCGAACCGAGACCAGCGGACGAACGCACGCGCCGACCGGCGCGCACCCGCCTAGCGTCGAAGTGGACCCAGATCAACGAACCACCGCGACGGACGGACTCTCATGGCTTCGGGCTATCAGGTACTCACCGACGAACAGGCGCAGACTTTTCTCGACCAGGGCTTCGTGGTCGTCCACGACTGCTTCACCCCCGAGGCCGCCGCGGAGTACACCGACCAGGTGTGGACCCGGCTCGGGTACGACCCGGACGACCAGTCCACCTGGGAACAGTCCTCGATCCACATGCCGACACACCGCCGGATCGACGTACGCGAGTTCGCGCCGAAGGCATGGCAGGCCGCCTGCGACCTGCTGGGCGGGGAGGACCGGGTGGCCCGGCCGTACTCCTGGGGCGACGGGTTCATCGTCAACCTGTGGGAGGGCGAGGACCGGCCCTGGACGCCCGCCTCGGCCGCGGCTCCCGGCTGGCACAAGGACGGCGACTTCTTCCGGCACTTCCTCGACTCGCCGGAGCAGGGCCTGCTGACGCTGGTGTTGTGGTCGGACGTACGGCACCAGGGCGGTGCGACGTTCGTGGCCGCGGACTCGGTGGGACCGGTGGCGCGCTACCTCGCCGAGCGGCCGGGCGGCGTGCTGCCCACGGAGTTCGACATCCCGAGCCTGGTCGGGCAGTGCGGCAACTTCGTGGAGGCCACCGGCCGGGTCGGCGACGTCTTCCTGCTGCATCCGTACGTCCTGCACGCGAAGGCGCAGAACCTGCTGCGCGTCCCCCGGCTGATCACCAACCCGCCGGTGCACCTGGCCGAGCCGATGCGCTTCGACCGCGAAGATCCGGCCGACTTCTCCCTGGTGGAGCGGGCGGTGCTGCGCGGCCTCGGAGTGGAGCGGTACGACTTCGCACCCACCGCGCCGCGGGAGGCCGTCGTCCCCGAGCGGGTGCGCCGGCAGGAACGGATGAAGGCCGAGGAGGAACGCCGCCTCAGCGCGCGGCGGTGACGCCCGCGAAGCTGACAACGCCGCGTTGACACCGCGGGAACGCGGCGGGGAGTGGGTCAGCCCAGGTCGAGGTAGTGCTCGAGCCCGACCGTGAGGCCGGGCCGCTCCCCCACCGTCCGGGCGCCGAGCACGACACCCGGCATGAACGACGTCCGGGCCATCGAGTCGTGCCGCAGGGTCAGCGTCTCGTCCTCGCCGCCGAACAGCACCTCCTGGTGCGCGACCAGGCCGGACAGCCGGACGCTGTGCACGGGTACGTCGGCCACCCTCGCGCCGCGGGCACCGGCCACCTCCTGGGTGGTGGCGTCCGGCACCTCGCCCAGGCCCGCCTTCTGCCGGGCGGCGCCGATCAGCTCGGCCGTCCGCGAGGCCGTGCCCGACGGTGCGTCCGCCTTGCGCGGGTGGTGCAGCTCGATCACCTCGACGGAGGGGAAGAACCGTGCGGCCTGCTCGGCGAACCGCATCATCAGCACCGCGCCGACGGAGAAGTTGGGGGCGACCAGCACGCCGACCTTGGGCGCGTCGGCCAGCCAGCCGCGTACCTGCTCCAGCCGCTCCGGCGTGAAGCCGGTGGTGCCGACCACGGCGTGGATGCCGTTCTCCACACAGAAGCGGAGGTTGTCGAGCACCGCGTCGGGATGGGTGAAGTCGATCACCACCTCCGCACCGGCGGCGCGCAGGTCGGTCAGCTGGTCGTCCACGTCCAGCCCGGCCACCAGGTCGAGCCCGTCGGCGGCCTCGACCGCACGGCAGACCTCCGCGCCCATCCGGCCGCGGGCTCCGAGTACGGCAACCTTCACCACGTACGACTCCTCCCCTGCTACGCCGGCGGCGAACCGCCGGCGGCATCCAACGCCGTCAGCGAACCGCGCCGGCGAACCGGTCGGCGTCCTCGAACGGCCCGACCACGGCCAGCGTCGGCGCCGCTTCCAGCAGTTCCTTCGCGATCTGGCGAACGTCGTCCAGCGTCACCGCGTCGATCCGGCGCAGGATCTCGTCCACGCTGAGCAACTCGCCGTACACCAAGTCGGCCTTGGCCAGCCGGCCCATCCGGGAACCCGTGTCCTCCAGGCCCAGCACCAGCGAGCCGCGCAACTGCCCCTTGCCCCGCTCGAGCTCCTCGTCGGTGAGCCCCGAGGAGACGACCTTCGCCAGCTCGTCGCGGCAGATGTCCAGCACCTCGTCGATCTTGCTCGGCAGGCAGCCGGCGTAGATGCCGACCATGCCGGAGTCGGCGTAGTGGGACGCGAACGAGTAGACGGCGTAGGCCAGCCCGCGCTTCTCGCGTACCTCCTGGAACAGCCGGCTGGACATGCCGCCGCCGAACGCGGCGTTGAGGACGCCGAGCACGAACCGCCGGTCGTCCGAGCGCGGCACGCCCGGAACGCCCAGCACGAGGTTGGCCTGTTCGGTGGGCCGGTGCGCCAGCCGGACCGAGCCGCGGGCAGCCGTGGCGGCCGCGGCCGCGGAGGCCAGCGCCCTGCTCGGGTTGCCCGACCGCGGCGGCGTCGGCTCACTGACCTGGCCGTTGAGCCGGCCCGCACGCTCGAACGCCTGCGTCACCAGGCGCACCACGGCACGGTGCTCGACGTTGCCGGCGACCGACACCACCAGGGACTCCGGGCGGTAGCGGCGGCGGTAGTAGCCGTGCACCTGGCGCCGGGTCAGCGCCTCGATCGACTCGGTGGTGCCGAGGATCGGCCGGCCGAGCGGTGAGTCGCCCCACAGCTCCTCGGCGAACAGGTCGTGCACCGCATCGGAGGGGTCGTCGTCGTGCATGGCGATCTCCTCCAGGATCACGCCACGCTCGCTGTCCACGTCGGCGGCGCTGATCAGGGACGAGGTCACCATGTCGCAGATGACGTCCACCGCCAGCGGCAGGTCGGCGTCCAGCACCCGCGCGTAGTAGCAGGTGTACTCCTTGGTGGTGAACGCGTTCATCTCACCACCGACCGCGTCCAGGGCGGAGGAGATCTCCATCGCGTCCCGGCGCCGGGTGCCCTTGAACAGCAGGTGTTCGAGGTAGTGACTGGCGCCGGCGAGCGCCGGGGTCTCATCGCGCGAGCCGACGCTCGCCCAGACCCCGAAGCTCACCGAACGCACCTGCGGCATGGCCTCGGTGATGATGCGCAGTCCGCCCGGCAGGACCGTACGCCGGACCACTCCACCGTCGCCCTCCTTCAGGAGGGTCCGAGTCGAGCCAGACGGCTGGCTCCCCGCAGCCAGCCGTGCCAGTCGTGGGCTCACTGCTCGGGCGACTTCTCGGCGTCCTCGACCACGGGCACCAGGGACAGCTTGCCCCGGTCGTCGATCTCGCCGATCTCCACCTGCAGCTTGTCGCCGACCTTCACGACGTCCTCGACGTTCTCGACCCGCTTGCCGCCGGACAGTGCCCGCAGCTTGGAGATGTGCAGCAGGCCGTCCTTGCCGGGAACCAGCGAGATGAACGCACCGAAGTTGGTGGTCTTGACCACCGTGCCGAGGTAGCGCTCGCCGACCTCGGGCATCGTCGGCGTGGCGATCCCGGCGATGACCGCGCGAGCGGCCTCCGCGGAGGGACCGTCGGCGGCACCGATGAAGATCGTGCCGTCGTCCTCGATGGCGATGTCGGCGCCGGTGTCGTCCTGGATCTGGTTGATGACCTTGCCCTTCGGCCCGATCACCTCGCCGATCTTGTCGACCGGGATCTTCATGGTGATGATCCGCGGGGCGTACGGCGACATGTCGCCGGGCTCACCGATGGTCTTCTCCATCAGGGTGAGGATCGCGAACCGCGCCTCCCGCGCCTGCTGCAGGGCGGACGCGAGCACCGACGCGGGGATACCGGTCAGCTTGGTGTCCAACTGCAGGGCGGTGACGAACTCACGGGTGCCGGCGACCTTGAAGTCCATGTCGCCGAACGCGTCCTCGGCGCCGAGGATGTCGGTCAGCGTGACGAACTCCGTCCGGCCGTCCACCTCGTCGCTGATCAGGCCCATCGCGATGCCGGCCACCTGCGCGCGCAGCGGGACGCCGGCGCTGAGCAGTGCCAGCGACGACGCACACACCGAGCCCATCGAGGTGGAGCCGTTGGAGCCGACCGCCTCCGACACCTGACGGATGGCGTACGGGAAGTCCTCGCGGCTGGGGAGGATCGGGTGGATCGCCCGCTCGGCGAGCGCGCCGTGCCCGATCTCGCGTCGCTTCGGGGAGCCGACGCGGCCGGTCTCGCCGGTGGAGTACGGCGGCATGTTGTAGTTGTGCATGTAGCGCTTGGTCGTGTCCTCGGCGAGGGTCAGACCGATGCGCCGCTCCAGCGACAGCATGTTCAGCGTGGTGACGCCGAGGATCTGCGTCTCGCCGCGCTCGAACAGCGCCGAGCCGTGCACGCGCGGCACGACCCCGATCTCCGCGGCCAGCGGCCGGATGTCGGCGAGGCCGCGGCCGTCCATGCGGACCTTGTCGCGGAGCACCCGCTCGCGCACCAGGGTCTTGGTCAGCGACCGGAACGCCGCGCCGATCTCCTTCTCGCGGCCCTCGAAGTCGGCGCCGATCCGCTCCAGCCCGAGCGCCTTCACCTCGTCCAGGCGGGACTCGCGGCTGGCCTTGTCGGCGATGGTGAGGGCCTCGGCCAGCTCACCGCGCACCGCGCTGGTCAGCGCCTCGAGCACGTCCTCCTGGTAGTCACGGAAGACCGGGAACTCGGTGGTCGGCTTGGCAGACTTGGCGGCCAGCTCGGTCTGGGCGTCGCACAGGGTGCGGATGAAGCCCTTGGCCGCGTCCAGCCCCTCGGCGACGACCTCCTCGGTCGGCGCCTGGACGCCACCGCGTACGAGGTCCCAGGTGTGGTCGGTGGACTCGGCCTCGACCATCATGATCGCCACGTCACCGTCCTCGAGCGCACGGCCGGCGACCACCATGTCGAACACGGCGTTCTCCAGCTCGGCGCGCCGCGGGAACGCGACCCACTGGCCGTCGATCAGCGCGACGCGAACGCCGCCGATCGGGCCGGTGAAGGGCAGGCCGGCGATCTGCGTCGACGAGGCCGCGGCGTTGATCGCGAGCACGTCGTACAGCACGTCGGGGTTGAGCGACAGAACGGTGACGACGACCTGGACCTCGTTGCGCAGGCCCTTGACGAACGACGGGCGCAGCGGGCGGTCGATCAGCCGGCAGGTGAGGATCGCGTCCTCGCTGGGCCGGCCCTCGCGGCGGAACACCGAGCCGGGGATCTTGCCGGCGGCGTATCCCCGCTCCTCGACGTCGACCGTCAGCGGGAAGAAGTCGAACTGTTCCTTGGGGTGCTTGCCGGCCGTCGTTGTCGACAGGACCATCGTGTCCTCGTCGAGATAGGCGACGACGGCTCCGTTGGCCTGGCGGGCAAGGCGTCCGGTCTCGAACCGGACCGTTCGGGTGCCGAAGCGGCCGTTGTCGATGACGGCTTCGGCGGTGTGAATTCCGGGACCCTCCACGGGGCTCCCTCCTCATGACATCGGGGAGCGATCTGCCGCGGGGTGCGTGGGGTACAGGATGTGCCGGTCTTCGATCGAGGCTCTCGGGTACGTCTCGGGGTGATCGCGTCTGTGGTGATCTCGCCCGGAGGACTCCCGGAAGCCACTACCGAGGACCGGCGGCCTGGCTACCGCCTCACGCGGGGACCGCTCCGGTCCTTGTTGTGTACCGGGAGCGGCGCCACGAAGGCGACCGCTCCCGGAGCTTTTCCAGCTATCGGCGCAGGCCGAGCCGCTCGATCAGCGAGCGGTAACGCTGGATGTCTTCCTTCATGACGTAGTTGAGCAGCCGGCGGCGCTGACCCACGAGGAGCAGCAGACCGCGACGGCTGTGGTGGTCGTGCTTGTGGGCCTTCTGGTGCTCGGTCAGGTGAGTGATCCGATGCGTGAGCAGCGCCACCTGGACCTCGGGCGAACCGGTGTCGCCCTCTTTGGTCGCGTACTCGGTGATGATCTGCTTCTTGGTCGCAGCGTCTAGCGACACGAGGCTCCTTTCGGGATCCGTTGCGCGGCGCGCCAGGGCGGGTTCACCTGGGCACTCTTTGTCCGCGGCCGGCGTACGGCAGTGGTCAGGCTACCAGCCCGCCGGTGGGCCACCGGTCAGCCGGGGTCGGCGGCGAGGACACGGCGTACGTGTTCCACGTCGGCACGAATCTGGACGACCAGGGCGTCCACCGAGTCGTAGGTGTCCTGCCCGCGCACCCGGTCGACGAACTCCACCGCGACCGGCCGGCCGTACAGGTCCAGATCGTCGCGATCCAGGACATACGACTCGACCCGGCGCGGCTCGTGGCCGAACTGCGGGTTGGTGCCCACCGAGATTGCCGCGGGCAGCACCTGCGGGCCGGGCGCGTCCACGTCGGCTACTCGCAGCCACCCGGCGTACACGCCGTCGGCGGGCAGCGCCAGGGCGGTCGACGCCGGCACGTTGGCGGTCGGGAAACCCAGCTCGCGTCCCCGGTGGGCGCCCTCGACGACCAGGCCGTCCACCCGGAAGGTGTGCCCGAGCAGGGCCCGGGCGCCGGCCACGTCGCCGGCCGCGAGCCGGTCCCGGACCGCGGTGGAGGACACGGCGTCGACGGGGACGCCGGCGGGGTCGGCGGGATCGAGGGCGGCGGGATCGAGGGCGGCGGGATCGCCGGGGTCCGCGGCGGCCGGTTCGGCGGTCGAGGGGACCTTCGCCGCGCGGGTCAGGCCCTCGACGGCGAACCCGAGCTCGGCGCCCAGCGTGCGCAGCAGGTCGACGTTGCCGGCCGCCTTGTGCCCGAACCGGAAGTCGTCGCCGACCACCACCGCCACCGGACGCAGCGCGCGGACGAGTTCGCGGACGAACTCCTCGGCGGGCTCGCGGGAACGCTCCTTGTCGAACGGCACGACGACCACGCCGTCCATGCCGTACGCCTCGAACAGCTCCAGCCGGCGCTCCACGGTCGCCAGCAGCGGCGGTACCGCCTCCGGGCGGACCACCGAGGCAGGATGCGGGTCGAACGTCACCACGACGGAGCGGGCGCCGTGCTCGCGGGCCAGCTCACGGGTGCGGGCGAGCACCCGCTGGTGACCGCGGTGCACGCCGTCGAAGACGCCGATCGTGACGACCGTCGGCCCGAACCGCGGATCCACCCCGGTCAGGTCTGTCCAGCGTTGCATCGTGTCCTCGTCGCCCTTCCGTCCTGATACGCCTGCCTCACAGAGTGCCAGACGGTCGCCCGCGGACCCTCGCTCCGGTCCCGGCATCCGGCAACCCGGGCGTCACGGGTCGTCCCAACCCGCCGTCAGCTCGCGAACACCGCGACCGGCCGGGCGCCCTCCTCGACGTCCTCGTACAGCGCGAGGAACGCGCCGTCGGGGCCGAACACGCCCACCGGGCCGCCGCCCACCCGCACGCCGGGCAGCTTCTGCCCGAAGGAGACCAGCCGCGCCGTGTGCTCGTCCACGTCGTACCGGGCGAACGTCCGGGCCGCCACGTCGGCGATCGGGACCACCTCGAAGCCGCCCTCGAGCTGCTCGATCGTACGGGCCTGATCCAGTGCGTACGGTCCGACGCGGGTACGCCGCAGCGCGGTGAGGTGGCCGCCGACGCCCAGTCCGGCGCCCAGGTCACGGGCCAGCGCCCGGACGTACGTCCCGCTCGAACACTCGACCACCACATCGACGTCCACGACCTCGCCCACCGGCCGGACGTCGGTCACCTCGAACCTGCGCACCACCACCTGGCGCGGTGCCAGCTCGACGTCCTCGCCCTTGTGCACCTTGCGGTAGGCGCGTTCGCCGGCCACCTTCACCGCCGACACCGCCGACGGCACCTGGGAGATCTCGCCGGTCAGCGCGGCGACCCCCGCCTGGATGTCCTCCCGGCGTACGTCCCGGGCGGACGCCTGGGCGATCGCCTCCCCCTCGGCGTCGTCGGTACGGGTGGACACCCCGAGCCGGATCGTCGCGTCATAGGCCTTCTCGGTGAGGGTGAGATAGCCGAGCAACCGGGTGGCGCGTTCGATGCCGAGGACGAGCACGCCGGTCGCCATCGGGTCGAGGGTGCCGGCGTGGCCCACCCGCCGGGTGTGTGCCAGCCGGCGGACCTTGCCCACCACGTCGTGGGAGGTCCAGCCGGAGGGCTTGTCCACGACGACGATGCCGCTCCGGGTCTCAGCAGGTCGGGGCACATCAGGTCGGGTCACGTCGGGTGGGGTCACGTCAGCTCCC
Source organism: Actinopolymorpha cephalotaxi (assembly GCF_013408535.1). Taxonomy (NCBI): domain Bacteria; kingdom Bacillati; phylum Actinomycetota; class Actinomycetes; order Propionibacteriales; family Actinopolymorphaceae; genus Actinopolymorpha; species Actinopolymorpha cephalotaxi. Next base: position 1,268,524 of record NZ_JACBZA010000001.1, on the reverse strand, counting down.
GCCGTGACCGCCGGGGCCGGACCGGTTGTCGCCACCCTTGCTGCCGTCGCTGCCGTCGCTGCCGTCCTCGTCGCCGGGGGCATCGAGCTCGTCGAGGTCGTCGAGGTCTTCGTCGGTGCGGGGCACGCGGTACGGGTCGGCCTCGCCGGCCGGGCTCGCCTGCGCGGCCCGGCGGGCCACCTCGGCGTCGGAGTCGCGGGCGAGGCGCAGGAGGTCCTCGATGTGCTGGGCGTTCTCGGGTACGGCGTCGGGGACGAAGGCCAGGCTCGGCGTGTGCCGGAGCCCGAGCCGGCGGCCGACCTCGGAGCGGATCAGGCCCTTCGCGCTCTCCAGCGCCACGGCGGTCCCGGTGTGGTCCTGGTCGCCCCCGAGCACGGTGTAGAACACGGTGGCTTCGCGCAGGTCACCGGTCAGGCGGGCCTCGGTGACCGTCACGAAGCCGAGCCTGGGGTCCTTCACCCGGCGCTCCAGCATCTCCGCGACGATCACCTGGATCCGGTCCGCGAGCTGGTTCACCCGTGTCTGGTTCATCGCCATCCTCTCCTCGGCCGGCGGGCGACCCGACCGGGGTCGTCCCCGCCGGTCCGGGTTCGTACCTCGTGCCGGCTCACTGTCCTACTCGTCCTGCTCGTCCTGCTCGGTCCTGCTCGTCGTGCCTCGGTCCTACGCGTCCTGCTCGGTCCTACTCGTCGTCGACGGAGAACAACTGCCGGCGTACCTGCAGCAACTCCACGCCCGGGCGCTCGGCGAGCAGCCGCTCCACCGCGTCCAGAACGTCGCGACAGTGCACGCTCTCACCACTCACCACGGCAACACCGATCTCCGCCCGACGGTAGAGGTCATGGTGCCCTGTCTCGGCGACGGACACGGCGTGGCGGCGCGCGATCTCCGCCACGATCGGCCGGACCACCGAACGCTTCTCCTTCAGCGAATGCACGTCGCCGAGCCTCAGGTCGGCGCAGAGTGCTCCGGTGAACATCGGCTCGCATCCTCCGGCGGGTAGGACATCGACGGCTCTACCGGTCCGGGCCCGCCGGCGTCGCCGGCACCGGACCCGCAGCACACAGCCAACCACTCCCGCGCCGACCCGGTGGCTACCGGGTGGCCCGGGCCGAAACGAAGCCCCGGAGCTTCCCGGCGAGGATCCACACAGGCGTCCTGTGCGGTCCCTCTCCGGAGTCGCTCCGGGGCTTCGTCCAACGATCGGTCCCGACCTGCCGGCCGACCTGGGGTTCCAGGCCAGCCGGCCGAGCGGGGTCGGGATCAGCCGCGCGGCTTCTCCCGCATCTCGTACGTCTCGACCACGTCACCGACCCGCACGTCGTTGTAGTTGTGCAGGGTGAGGCCGCACTCGTAACCCTCGCGAACCTCGGTGGCGTCGTCCTTGAACCGGCGCAGCGACGCGATGTCGCTGCTCTCCACGACGACCGCGCCGTCGCGGAGCAGCCGCGCCTTGGAGTTGCGGCGGATGGTCCCGCTGGTGACCAGACAGCCGGCGATGGTGCCGAACTTGCTGGAACGGAACACGTCCCGCACCTCCGCGGTACCGAGCCGCGCCTCTTCGTACTCCGGCTTCAGCATGCCCTTCAGGGCCGCCTCCACCTCGTCGATGGCCTGGTAGATCACCGAGTAGAACCGGATCTCCACGCCTTCGCGGTCGGCCAACCGCTCCACCGACCGGCCCTGGGCCCGGACGTTGAAGCCGATGATGATCGCGTTGTCGATCGTCGCGAGGTTGACGTCGTTCTCGGTGACCGCACCCACACCGCGGTGCAGGATCCGCAGGTCGACCTCGTCGCCCACGTCGATCTTGGCGAGCGCGTCCTCCAAGGCCTCGACCGACCCGGACACGTCGCCCTTGATGACGAGGTTGAGCGACTGGCGCTCCTCGAGCAGCTTCGACAGGTCGTCGAGGCTGACCCGCTTGGTGCGCTGTGCGAACGACGCGTTGCGCTCGCGCGCCTCGCGCTTCTCCGCGATCTGCCGGGCCATCCGGTCGTCGGCGACCACCATGAAGGTGTCACCGGCGCGCGGAACGGCCGACAGACCGAGTACGAGCACCGGACGCGCCGGCGGAGCCTCGTCCACCGACTGGCCGTTCTCGTCGAGCATCGCGCGCACCCGGCCGTACGCCGGACCCGCGATGATCGAGTCGCCGACCCGCAGCGTGCCGCGCTGCACCAGCACGGTCACCACCGGGCCGCGGCCCTTGTCCAGGTGCGCCTCGATCGCGAGACCCTGCGCGTCCTGGTGGGGGTTGGCCCGCAGGTCCAGCGAGGCGTCCGCGGTGAGCACGATCGCCTCGAGCAGCCCGTCGAGGTTGGTCCGGGCCCGGGCGGAGATGTCGACGAACATCGTGTCGCCGCCGTACTCCTCGGGGACCAGGCCGTACTCGCTGAGCTGACCGCGCACCTTCGTCGGGTCGGCGTCGGGCACGTCGATCTTGTTGACCGCCACCACGATCGGCAGGTTGGCCGCCTTGGCGTGGTTGAGCGCCTCGACGGTCTGCGGCATCACGCCGTCGTCGGCCGCCACCACGAGCACCGCGATGTCGGTCGACTGCGCACCACGGGCACGCATGGCGGTGAACGCCTCGTGGCCCGGGGTGTCGATGAACGTGATCTTGCGATCATTTCCGTCCACCTGGGTGGCGACCTGGTAGGCACCGATGTGCTGGGTGATGCCGCCCGCCTCGCCGGCCACGACGTCGGCGTTGCGGATCGCGTCCAGCAGCTTGGTCTTTCCGTGGTCGACGTGACCCATCACCGAAACGACCGGCGGCCGGGCGATGATCTCGGCGTCCTCGCCCTCGTCCTCACCGAACTCGATGGAGAACGACTCCAGCAGCTCGCGGTCCTCGTCCTCGGGCGAGACCACCTGGATGTCGTACTCGAGCTCGGCACCCAGCAGCTGCAGCGTCTCGTCGCTGACCGACTGCGTGGCGGTCACCATCTCGCCCAGGTGGAACATCACCTGGACCAGCGACGCCGCGTCCGCACCGATCCGCTCGGCGAAGTCGGTCAGGCTGGCGCCTCGCGGCAACCGGACCGTCTGGCCGCCACCACGGGGAACGCGCACACCGCCGACCGACGGCGCCTGCATGTTGTCGAGCTCCTGGCGCTTCTGCCGCTTCGACTTGCGGCCACGGCGCACCGGTCCACCCGGACGCCCGAAGGCACCGGCTGTACCACCACGACCGCGCGCCCCACCGGGACGGCCGCCGAAGCCACCACGCGGCGGAGCGCCGGCGGGAGCACCGCCACCGCCACCACCGGGACGACCTCCGCCGCCACCGGGACGACCTCCGCCGCCACCGGGACCGCCACGGCCGGGTGCGCCGGTGCGGCCACCGGGACCACCCGTACGGGCGCCGGGACCACCGGTGCGGCCACCGGGACCGCCGGTACGGCCGCCGGGTCCGCCACCCGCACGCGGGGCCGGACGCGACGGCATCATGCCGGGGTTGGGACGGGGGCCACCCGGACGGTCGCCGGAGCGCTCCGGCCGGGTCGGCATCGTGCCGGGGTTGGGACGGGGAACGCCGGGGACGCCGCCGCCCTGCCGGCCGGCGCCGTCGCCTTCGCCGTCACGACGGGGAGCACCCTGTCCGGGCCGCTCCGAGCGCGGGCCGCGCATGCCGGTGGTGGAGGTGAAGGGGTTGTTGCCCGGACGCGGAGCCCCACCCTGACGCGGGCCGGACGGACGCTGCCGGGAGTCGCCACCCTGGCCACCGCGTCCACCCGGAGCGGCACCGGGACCACCGGGACCACTGGGGCCGCCGGGACCGGACTGGCGCGTGGGGCGCTGCCCGGGAGGAGCCGGCCTGGCACCGGACGCGGCCGGACGCTCGGGACGGTCGGCGCGCTCGGGGCGGTCGCCGCGTTCCGGACGGTCGGTGCGTTCCGGACGGTCGGCGCGTTCGGGACGGTCGGTACGACGTCCGCCGTCCGGCCGCGGCCCCGGACGGGGCCCCTGCGGCTGGGGTGCGGACCGCTCGGGTGCCGGTGCGCTCGGCTGGGCCGTGGCCGCCGGGCGCTCGGTCACCTCCGGTACAGCCTCGCGAACCACCTCGACGGGCTCGGGGGAAGGCTTCGCCGGAGCCGGTCGCGGCGGCGCGGGCTTCGCGCCGGGGACCGGAGTCGGTTTGGGTGTCGTGGGGGCCGAAGCGCCCGATGCGGCCTGCGCCGGGGATGCCGGTGCGGCCTGCTTGCTCGCGGACTTGCGCGCCGATCCCCGTCCGCCGGCCTTGCCGCCGGACTCGGTCGCGAACGACTCCTTGAGCTTGCGAACTACGGGTGCCTCGACGGTTGACGAAGCGGAGCGAACGAATTCACCCAGCTCCTGAAGCCTGGCCATGACGGCCTTGCTTTCGATGCCGAACTCCTTGGCGAGTTCGTAGACCCGGACCTTTGCCACTGCTCTCCTTTGCCGGCCCGGGCCCCCTGTGGGTCCAGGCCGCTAGTAACTAGGCGTGCTCATTGCTCGGTTCTCATCGAGTGCTCATGAGCCGCTCGACCCACTTTCTTTGCCTGGGCGGCGCCCCTGGTCGCGCTGGGCGTCGCCGGTGTTCGGTGCGTTGCTGGCCGAAGCGGTGGCATCCGCCTGGCCGGTGTCGACTGGATCCTGCTGCTCGACATGACGCCGGAGCGGGCCGACGTCGATCGGTGCCCGCGCACGCAAGGCGCGCGCGAACGCTCGTCGGCGTTCGGCGAGTCCGAGGCATTCTCTCGTGGGATGCAGATGCGCCCCACGACCCGGCGCGTGGCCGGAGACGTCCGCGACCAACCGCATGGCGGTCTCGTCACGTGCGAGGACGACCCGGAGCAGGTCAGACTTTGCCGTACGTTGCCGACACCCCACACACGTGCGCACCACGTGCGGACGTGTGTTTGGTTCCAGACCTGTACGACCCACCTCGTGAGAGTGTACCCAGACCGCCGGACTCGGCGGGCGCTGGATCTCTTCATCCGGATCGGAGGAGGGTCCGTTTCCGGCCGGATCGGCCGGATTCGCCTGGTCAGGGCGGGTCGGACCGGTCTGGTGCCGGTCGGTCCGATGCCGGTCGGCCACCGGCCGGGGCCGGTCGAGTTCCGACCGGCGTCCCGGGCGGCCTGTCTACTGCTGGTCGCCGGCCGCGCCTGCCTCGGCCGGGTTGGACGCCTCGACCGAGTCGTCGTCCCCGCCGGCGGTGTCCGGTGCGGCGTCCCGTGCCGGCTCGGCCTCGGCGGTGTCGGACCGGATGTCGATCCGCCAGCCGGTCAGCCTGGCGGCGAGCCGGGCGTTCTGGCCCTCCCGGCCGATGGCGAGGCTGAGCTGGTAGTCGGGTACGACCACCCGAGCCGACCGGGCCGCGAGGTCGACGATCTCGACACTGCGCACCCGGGCCGGCGACAGGGCCTGCTTGACGTACTCCGCCGGATCGTCCGACCAGTCGACGATGTCGATCTTCTCGCCGTGCAGCTCGTTCATGACGTTGCGTACGCGCGAACCCACCGGGCCGATGCACGCGCCCTTGGCGTTGACCGACGGGTTGCGCGAGTGCACCGCGACCTTCGTGCGGTGCCCGGCCTCGCGGGCGATCCCGCTGATCTCGACGGTGCCGTCGGCGATCTCGGGGACCTCCAGCGCGAACAGCTTCCGGACGAGGTTGGGGTGGGTGCGCGACAGGGTGATCTGCGGGCCGCGGAAGCCCTTGCGGACGGCCACCACGAAGCACTTGATCCGGTCGCCGTGGCTGTACCGCTCGCCCGGCACCTGCTCCTGCGGCGGGAGCATACCCTCCACCCGGCCGAGGTTGACGTAGACCAGCCGTGGGTCCTTGCCCTGCTGGATCACGCCGGAGATGATGTCGCCTTCTCTGCCGACGAACTCGCCGAACATGTGGTCTTCCTCGGCGTCACGCAGCCGCTGCAGGATGACCTGTTTCGCCGTGGTCGTGGCGATCCGGCCGAACCCGGTCGGGGTGTCGTCCCACTCCCGCGCCGGCTTGCCGTCCTCGTCGAGCTCGGTGGCGTAGACCATCACGTGCCCGCTCTTGCGGTCCAGCTCGACCCGGGCGTGCGTCTGGGCTCCCTCGGTCCGCTGGTAGGCGATCAGCAGGGCCTGCTCGATCGCCTCGCAGACGGCCTCCAGAGGGACGTCCTTCTCACGCTCCAGAGCGCGCAGGACCGCCATGTCGATGTCCATGTGCCTATCCCTCCTTGTCTGTGTCGTCGTACGTCTTGTCGTCGTCGCCGTGGCCGTCGTACGTGTCGTCGTCGAGGTCCTCGCCCGGCTCGGCGTCGTCGGCCGGCGCCATCTTGGCGAACTCGACCTGCACCCGCGCCTTGGCCACCCGGGCGAACTCGACCTGGTGGGGCGTTCCGTCGACGTCCAGGTCGGCGCTCTCCTCGCCGGCCGCGGTGACCCGCCCGACGAGCTGGCTGCCGTCGGCGTGCACCACCTTGACCAGCCGGCCGACGTTGCGACGCCAGTGGCGGGGCTCGGTGAGCGGCCGGTCGACGCCCCGGGAGGTCACCTCGAGGGTGTAGGCGCCCGCGCCCATCACGTCGCCGGAGTCGAGCAGCTTCGCGACGGTGCGCGAGGTGTCGGCGAGCTGGTCCAGAGTGACGCCGCCGTCGGCGTCCACCACGATGCGCAGGACGGTGCGGCGGCCGGCAGGAGTGAGGTCGACGGACTCGAGGTCGAGTCCGGACTGGGCGAGCACCGGCGCGAGAAGGTCGGCCACCTGGTCACGAGCAGCAGCGCCGCTTGCCACGGTTGCCTCCCTCTCTAGTTGTGCGGACGGTGCGGGCACGACGCCAACCGGGTGTCGGGTGCCGCGATGAGCGGCGACGTCGCGACCACCCGGGTGCCGGCCCGGCCGCCCCGCTGACTGACGCGAAGCTGGTACGAACTGGTGCGAACCGAGGGCCGGCCGGGGTGTCCTGTGGCCACCGTCACCCGGCCTCGGCGTGGTCAGCGTACCCGTCCCCGGAATTGCCCTTCAAACGGCGGCACGCCCCGGCCCGGGTGCCGTTCGATCTCCCTCGCGACGGCCCCCCATCGGCCGGAATTCCCCAGGACGGAGAAGGGGGACGTAACGTGCCGAGGCCCGAATTCGCTCCGGTAACGTCACGCTCGTGAACGCGCCCACCAACGCTCCGTCCCCGGCGTCCCCGGCGTACGACGAGACGTCGCCGACCCGGCGTGGAGTGCTGCGCACGACCCTGGGGGCCGGTGTCCTCGGCCTGACCGGAGGGCTGCTCGCGGCGTGCACCACCGGCCGCGGCAACGGTCCCGGGGCGTCCGGGCGCGGCGGCCACGGCGCGTCCGCGGCACCCACGCCCGACCCGGACCTTCCGGTGCTCACCTCGGCACTGACCGAGGAGCGGGCGTTGCTGACCGCCTACGCCGCGACCGCGGCCAAGAACCCCGATCTGCGCAAGCAGCTCTCGGAGTACGTCGCCCGGCACGAGGAGCACCTCGCCGCGCTGATCGCGCTGACCCGGCGTGCCGGCGGGTCGACGGCCAGCCCCTCCCCCACGCCCGGCCGGACCGCGAGTCCCGGGCCGAGCAGCACGGTCGTTCCCGACGCGGGCGCGGACTCGGTCGCTGGCCTGCTCGGGCTGGAGAAGGCCGCTACCGCCGCCCGCCGGACCAACGTCAGGGTCGTCCGCGATCCCGACCACGCCCGGATCCTGGCCTCGATCGGCGCCTGCGAGTCCACCCACGTGCGGACGTTGGGGTCGATGGCGTGAGGTTCCACACCGATCTTCCACGCCGATGTTGTCCGCCGCCGCGGGGGAGGCTGACCGATGAGTGACCGCGAGGTCGCCGGCCTGCAGGAGGCGCTGGCCGGTGTGCACGCCGCGATCTGGGGTTATCAGGTGCTGACGCCCCAGTTGGGTTCGGACGACCGCAGTCGGGGTGAGAGCTCGATCGAGCTGTATCGCGGGTTGCGGGAACGCCTGCGGACTCTGCTGCGCTCACGTGAGGCGACCCCGGTGGCCGCCGACCCGGGCTACCGGCTGCCGTTCCAGGTGACCGGTGACCGCAGCGCCCGGCGGCTCGCGGCGTACCTCGAGGACGGATGTGCCGGGGTGTTCGCGGACCTGGTGTCCGCCGCGACGAGTTCCAGTGTGCGCATCATGGGCGCCGACCTGCTCGTCGACTGCGCCCGCCGGCGCCTGGAGTGGGGCGCGGACCCGGTGGCCTTCCCCGGCGTCGCCGATCCACCCGGTGCGGCGCCCGCACCCACGCGTCCGGCGTCACCGTCCGCCTCCCGCCGCGCCTCCGGCGCCGGGAGTTCTCGCTAGGACTGGTTCCCGGCGGTGCCACTGCCGACCGAAGACATACGTCGTCCGCCCACCGCCGCGGGGTCGTCGCGTGCTCATGGGCATGGGTCCTCCCCCATACGACGGTCATCGGTGGCGGGGCGAACCCGATCGCCACGCGTCCACGAGCGGGAGCACGTCGGCCAGTCGCCGGACCACCGCGTCGGGTTCGCCGTCGGTGTGCCCGCGCTGGACGGCGGGGATGTCGCTGTGCGGCACGTGGACCGCCCGCATCCCCACCGAGCGGGCGCCGTGGATGTCGTCGAAGAGCCGGTCGCCGACGAAGACGCAGTGCTCGGGCCGGTCGACACCCACCGCGGCCATGGCGGCGCGGAACGCTTCCGGATGTGGCTTGGTGTGCGCGATCTCGCTGGTGTAGACGGCGCCGTCGATGAGGTCGAGCAGGCCGTCGCGGGCGAAGACGAGCTCGTGGTCGTCGCGCGGCCAGACGGTGTTGGACAACACCCCGACCCGGATCCCCCGCTCGCGCAGCGCACGGAACAGCGGTGCGACGTCCGGGTCGGACAGCGTGTGCGGCTCCCACCAGGCGCGGTAGGCCTCGACCCCGCGCTGGTGTGCCGGCCCGGACGGCTCCAGTCCGGCCGCCCGGACGATCGCGTCGAAGGCGGTCGCGCGGTGCTCCTCCCTGGCCCGCCGCCAGGCCTCGTCCTCGGCCGCCCGCAGCGCCGCCGACACCTCCTCACCGTGCGCCGGATCGTAGGCCCGGGCGTAGTGCCGCCACTGGTCGTGCAGGTCGACCGTGTGCCAGGGCGTGAGCGTGCCGCCCCAGTCGAAGATCACCGCACTCACCGTTGTCTCTGTCATCGCGGTCGTCCCAGTCGTCGCTGTCATGCCGGGATGGTGCCAGCGGCCACCGACAGGCGGTTTCGGGCGTACTCCCCGCCAGTGGTCTCCTGGCCGGTCGGCGATCAGCGGGTGCCGGGATCGGCATCGCGGCCTGTCGGTGGTCCCGGGCACGCTAGCCTCGGCGACACCCACCGGTCGCGCCCGCACGTCGCCGCCGCCGTGTCCGAGACCGCCGGCCGGCTCGCTCCTTCGACGACGAGGACGGTTCATGACGTTCACCACCCGCCCGACCCTCCGGGGCACCTTCGGCATGGTCGCGTCCACGCACTGGCTGGCGTCGCAGAGCGCCATGGGTGTGCTCGAACGCGGCGGCAACGCCTTCGACGCGGCCGCCTGCGCCGGCTTCGTCCTGCACGTGGTCGAGCCGCACCTGAACGGCCCGGGTGGCGAGGTGCCGGCCGTGGTGGCCACCGCCGGCGACCCCACGCCGAAGGTGCTGAACGGGCAGGGACCCGCACCGGCGGGTGCCACCATCGGGCACTTCCGCGACCTCGGCCTGGACCTGGTACCCGGCTCCGGCCCGTTGGCGGCGACCATCCCCGGCGCGGTGGACGCCTGGCTGCTGCTGCTCCGCGACCACGGCACCTGGCCGCTGCGCGACGTGCTCGAGCCCGCGATCGGGTACGCCCGAGCCGGTCATCCGCTGGTGTCCGGCGCGGTGACGACGGTCGCCACCGTCGAGCGGATGTTCGCCGAACACTGGCCCACCTCGGCGGCTCTGTGGCTGCGCGACGGGAAGCCGCCGGCGCCGAACGCGATGTTCGCCAACCCCGCGTACGCCGACACCCTGGAACGCCTGGCCGCCGAGGGCGAGGCCGCGGGCACCGGCCGGGAGGCCCAGCTCGACGCCGCCCGCCGGGCCTGGCGGGAGGGTTTCGTCGCCGAGGAGATCGCCGCGTTCTCCCGGCAGCCGCACCGGGACTCAAGCGGTGAGGCCCACGCCGGCCTGCTCACCGGTGACGACCTCGCGTCCTGGTGCGCGTCCTGGGAGGAGCCCGCGACCCTGGAGTGGAACGGCCTGACGGTGGCCAAGACCCAGGCATGGGGCCAGGGCCCGGTCCTGCTGCAGTCGCTGGCCCTGCTGGACGCGCTGGGCGCCCCGGCCGACCTCGACAACGCAGCCGGCGCAGACCGCGGCGGCGAACTCGGCGTCCACCTGACCGCCGAGGTGCTCAAGCTCGCCCTCGCCGATCGGGAGGCGTGGTACGGCGACCTGCCCGACTCCCCGCTGCCCGCGCTGCTGGCCAAGGAGTACGCCGCCGAGCGCGCCGCCTTGGTGGGCGACCGGGCGTCCGGCGACCTGCGCCCGGGCGCACCGGACGGTCGTACGCCGAGACTGCCCGCGCGGCACGCCGACCCGGACGGGAACGCGCCGGCCGGCGGACCCGGACGCGGGGCCGGCGACACCGGCGAACCCACCGTCGACCTCACCGGCCGTACCCGCGGCGACACCTGCCACGTGGACGTCGTCGACCGCTGGGGCAACATGATCTCCGCGACGCCGAGCGGCGGCTGGCTGCAGAGTTCGCCGACCATCCCCTCGCTCGGGTTCTGCCTGGGCAGCCGGGCGCAGATGTTCTGGCTGGAGGAGGGGTTGTCCTCCTCGCTCGTGCCCGGGCGCCGTCCCCGTACGACCCTGTCGCCGACGCTGGTGCTCGCGGACGAGCGTCCGGTCCTCGCCTGCGGCTCCCCCGGCGGCGACCAGCAGGACCAGTGGCAGCTGCTGTTCCTGCTGCGGCACCTCGGCGCGGGGCAGGATCTCCAGCAGGCGATCGACGCGCCGGCGTGGCACACGACGAGCTTCCCCGGGTCGTTCTACCCCCGGACCATGGAGCCGCGCGGCCTGGTGGTCGAGGACCGGCTCGGCGAGGAGGTGATCGGCGCGCTGGAACGCCGCGGCCACGTCGTCAGCCGGTCCGGACCCTGGAGCCTGGGCCGGCTGTGCGCGGTCGCCCGCGATCCGCGGACCGGCGTCCTGTCGGCAGGCGCCAACCCGCGCGGGATGCAGAACTACGCCGTCGGCCGGTGACAGGAGCGCGGACGCTCGCCTAGTCTGGGCCCCGGCGCCCTGCCGCGCCCAACCTCCGCGATCCACCCCAGCGGGATCTGCCAGGGAGGCAAAGGGGAACCGACCTCGGCAGCGGGCATGATCACCTGTCACCGCTGTCGTGCTCGGCTCCGCTGGGGGGGCGCCGGCACGGCGCGAAGGGACAGGTTCGACATGACCCGAGACGCCGCGTTCAAACGCCGTGTCCGTGCCCGGATGGCAAGGACGGGTGAGCGGTACGCCGCCGCCCGGGCCCAGGTGGACGACCGGACCACCGACGAGCCGGCCGCGCAGGCCGGCGACACCACTCACGTACAGCACCTGCTGCACGTCACCAACGGCGACTGCGCCGCGGAGGTGATGCGGGCGGCCGGCCTCACCGAGCCGATCCTGCCGTGGCGGGACGTCCTGCACGACGGCCCGGTGCCCGTCGGGCTCACCGACGCCGAACTGCGCGCCGTACGCGCGGACTTCATCGCCGGCGGGGGGCTGGATCCGGCCGCGGTACGCGCCGACTTCGACGCCCGGGACGCGACGCTGGCTGCCGTGGCCGCCCGGCACGAGGGTCGCGTCGTGCTGTGGTTCGAGGCCGATCTGTACGACCAACTGCAGGTGGTGCAGGTGCTCGACCGACTGCACCGGGCCGGGGTCCCGCCGGAGTCGGTGTCGCTGGTGTCGGCAGGCGAGTTCCCCGGCGTCGCGCACTTCGGTGGGCTGGGCGAGCTCGCACCCGCCGACCTGCTGCGGCTGCGCGGGGACGAACTGCCGCTGACCGCGGAGGCGTACGAGCTCGCGGTCGCCGCCTGGGCGGCCTTCACCGCCCCCGACCCAGCCGGGCTGGCCGGGATCGCACAATCCTCCTCCCCCGTCCTGCGTCACCTCGCGGAGGCGTTCGGGCGGCTGGCGCAGGAGTACCCCGCGCGCTCGGACGGACTCTCCCTGACCCAGCGCCGGATCCTGCTCGCCGTCGAGGGCGGCGCGGGCACGGCGGGCGCTGTCTTCGCGGAGGTGCGTCGCCGGGAACGCCGGCCGTACCTCGGCGACACCTCCTGCCACGACCGCATCGCCGAACTCGCCGGCGCCCGTCAACCGCTGCTTGCGGTGAGCCCGGGCGCCACGGACGACGGACCGTACGCCGACCGCGAGGTGGTGCTCACCGCGACGGGGCGGGAGGTGCTCGCGGGCCGGGCCGACCATGCCGAGCTCAACGGCGTGGACCGCTGGATCGGCGGTGTCCACCTGACCGGCACGCGTCCCGCGTGGCGATACGACGAGCGGCTGGAGGCGCTCCAGCCCGGCTGACGTACCGCACTCCTGGCGTACGGCACTCCTGACCTACCGCATGCGCCGGGCCTAGGCTCGGCGCATGCAGTACGTCAGCCGGACGCCGCAGGCGGCGCTCGCGCCGTTCGTCCGTCACCTCGGGTACGCCGAGGGGAACGCGGGCAGCGGCCGCGAGCGCGCGTTGCCGACCGGGGTCCCGCAGCTGCTGGTCAACCTGGCCGAGGACAGGTTCCGGGTGTACGACGGAGCCGGCGATGCGCGGCCGGCGACGTTCGTCGGCGGGGCCGCGCTGTCCGGACCTCGGTCCCACGTACAGGTGATCGACACCGCCGACCAGCGGGAAACGGTGTGGGTGGCGTTCCGCCCCGGCGGCGCGGCCGCGTTCTTCGCCGGCCCGGCCGGCCGGGCCGGTGAGCAACTGCTCGGCCTCGACGTGCTCTGGGGTGCGAACGCGGGCGCCGACCTCCGCGAACGACTGGCGGCGGCGCCGACGCCGGGGGCGAAGCTGGACCTGGTGGAACAGGTCCTGCTGCGCCGTGCGGTTCGTCCGCTGCGGGCCGATCCGGGACTCGCGTTCGCGGTGGGCGAACTCCACCGGGGCCGGCCGGTCGCGCAGGTGGCCGAGCACTGCGGGCTGACCGGCCGGGCGTTCACCCGGCGGTTCACCGACAACGTGGGGTTGACACCGAAACGCTTCGCCCGGGTACGCCGTTTCCAGCGGGCGCTGGCAGCGATCCCCCACGACCGGCCGGTCGACTGGGCCGAGATCGCCCACCGCACCGGCTACTTCGACCAGGCGCACTTCGTCAAGGAGTTCCGGGCGTTCACCGGCCTGGTGCCCTCGGCCTACCGGCCACGCTCGGCGACCACCCGCAACCACGTACCCCTCGGCTGAACCAACGGCAGGCCGGGAGCCGACGGCACGGGCGCCCCACTGGTCAGGCGCCCACTCAGGCGCCCACGGGTCAGGAGGCGCAGACCTCCACGAGGTGGTCGACGACCTCGGCGATCGGCAGGTCGATGCGCTCGCTGGTACGCCGGTCCTTGATCTCCACCTTGCCGTCCACGATCCGCCGGCCGCAGGTCACGATCGTGGGGATGCCCACCAGGTCGGCGTCGTTGAACTTCTCCCCCGGGCTCGCCCCACGCCGGTCGTCCAGCAGCACCCGGATGCCCCGGGCGTCCAGCTCGGCCGCGAGCTGCTCGGCGGTCTCGAACGGCGCGTCGTTCTTGCCCGTGGCGATGACGTGCACGTCGGCCGGGCTGATCTCGCGGGGCCAGATCAGCCCCTTGGCGTCGTGGTTCTTCTCCGCGATCGCGGCGACAGCTCGGCTCACCCCGATGCCGTAGGAACCCATCGTCACCACGACCTGCCTGCCGTTCTCGTCCAGCACCGTGAGCCCGAGCGCCTGCGCGAACTTGCGGCCCAGCGCGAAGACGTGCCCCATCTCCATGCCCTTGGCCGACGCCAGCTCGCTGCCACAGCGCGGGCAGGGGTCGCCGTCGCGCACCTCGGCGGCGTGGATGGTGCCGTCCGCGGTGAAGTCGCGGCCGGCGACCAGATCGACCACGTGCCGGCCGGGTTCGTTGGCGCCGGTCACCCAGCGGGTGCCCGAGGCGACCCGCGGGTCCACGAGGTAGCGAACCTTTGCCGGCTTGTCCGCGCCCAGCGCGTCGGGTCCGATGTAACCGCGCACCAGCTCCGGCCGGGCGTCGAAGTCCTCCTCGGTCGCCGCCTGCACGGTGGCCGGGTAGACCTGCGCCTCCAGCCGCTTCACGTCCACCTCCCGGTCGCCGGGCACGCCAACGGCGAGAAGCTCGGCGTCGCCGCCGGGGTGGACGACCTTCACGACGACGTTCTTCAACGTGTCGGACGCCTGCCAGGGACGGTCGTCGCGGCGGAGTTTCTCCCGGTCGTTCAGCAGGGCGACCAGCGACTCGATGGTCGGGGTGTCCGGGGTGTCCTCCACGTGCGCGGCGGGCAGGCCGGCGTGGGGCACCGGGTCGGTGGCGGGCACCTCCACCGCCTCGGTGTTGCTCGCGTAGTCGCAGGAGGTGCAGCGTACGTAGGTGTCCTCGCCCACCTCGGTGGGAGTCAGGAACTCCTCGCTGAGAGAGCCACCCATCGCCCCGGCCATCGCCTTCACGATCACGTGGTCCAGCCCGAGCCGGTCGAACGTACGGACGTAGGCCTCACGGTGCCGGTGGTAGGAGCGTTCCAGCCCGGCGTCGTCGACGTCGAAGGAGTAGGAGTCCTTCATCGCGAACTCCCGGCCCCGCAGGATGCCCGCCCGCGGACGCGGCTCGTCGCGGTACTTCCACTGGATCTGGTAGATCGACAGCGGGAGGTCCTTGTAGGAGGAGAAGAGGTCCTTCACCAGCAGGGTGAACATCTCCTCGTGGGTGGGGCCGAGGAGGTAGTCGTTGCCCTTGCGGTCCTTGAGCCGGAAGATGTCGTCGCCGTAGTCGGTCCACCGGCCGGTGCGTTCGTACGGCTCACGGGGCAGCAGGGCCGGGAAGTGGACCTCCTGGAACCCCGCGGCGTCCA
The DNA here is from genome assembly GCF_013408535.1 of Actinopolymorpha cephalotaxi. Taxonomy (NCBI): domain Bacteria; kingdom Bacillati; phylum Actinomycetota; class Actinomycetes; order Propionibacteriales; family Actinopolymorphaceae; genus Actinopolymorpha; species Actinopolymorpha cephalotaxi. Next base: position 1,253,463 of record NZ_JACBZA010000001.1, on the reverse strand, counting down.
TCTCCTCCCGGACGATCCGCTCGACGTTGAGGTAGGTGCGCCAGCCCAGCGGCAGCCAGGAGTAGATGCCCGGGGCGACCCGGCGGATGTAGCCCGCGCGGACGAGAAGCCGGTGGCTCGGGACCTCCGCGTCGGCCGGATCCTCGCGCAGCGTACGCAGGAACAACGTCGACATGCGCAGGATCACGGGGATCTCCTCCGATGGCGGGGGACGGGGCGGCGTCGTCACACCGCCGGGACCGGGCCGAGAATACCGGCTGGACGCGGCCGGACCCGCCCTCGGTCCGGGCTCCCGCCGCGCAGGAGCGTCCGGCCTCGCGGGGTGTGGGTACCGTCTCACCATGCCGCACCCCAAGCGCATCGACCGCGCCGCGATCGTGTCGGCAGCGATCGAGGTGCTCGACGAGCGAGGCCTCGACGCCCTGTCCCTGCGGACGATCGCGGCGCGTCTCGGAGTGCGCCAACCGGCCCTCTATCGCCACGTGGACAGCAAGGTCGACCTGCTCGCGGACGTCGCGGCGGAGGTGCTCGACCGCTGGCACACCGACCGCCTTCCCCGCGACCAGGAGCCCTGGCAGGACTTCCTGGTCAGGAACGCTCGCAGCCTGCGCCGTGCCATGCTCTCGGTCCGCGACGGTGCCCGCCTGATCGCGACGGGCGGCCCCCGAAGTCCGAACGTCGACAACTCGATCGCCCAGGTCGCCCTGCTCGAACGCAGCGGTTTCGCGGGCCCGGACGCGATCCTGGTCTTCATCGCCGTCTCCCGCTACACCATCGGCGCCGCCCTCGAACAACAGACGGCCCGCGACGGCACCTCGATCAACCTCCCCGCCGAACGGACCGACAAGGACGCCCTGCACCTGGCGAAACTCGCGGCCGACGTTGCCGTCCTCGGCCCGGACCACGAGTTCGAGGCCGGTCTCGACGCCCTCGTCCGCGGCTTCGGCCAGTCGCTGGACACCCCGACCGCCTGACCACGCGGGTGATCGTTTCCGATCCGGACGACGATCGGCGAGATCATCGGCTGGACGTACGCCGCGCGTCCCTCAGCCGTCGGATCCGATCCTGTCCGCCCGGTCTGCCCACCGCCTTCTGCAGCATCAGGGTCGCCACCCCGGCCAGCACGATGGCACCCATGTTGATTCCGAGCTGGGCCGCCGAGCCGGCCATCTCGGCCAGGTCACCGAGCGCCAGCGCCGCGGCGAGGTTGCCGGCCGCGGGCACGGTGGTGACCGAGATGAACACCCCGACGAGGGTGCCGGACTTCGAGGCGGTCAGAGACAGCACGCCGGCGATCCCGGCGATGAACGCCACCACGAACGACCACCTGTCCGGGGTCCAGATGAACCCGGTCAGCGGTCTCGGCCGATCGATCTGCGCGAGGGTGATCCAGCCCGCGGCCCGCGCGACCAGGCACAGCACCGTGGTGCCCGCGATCGCCACCGCGAAGCCGGCGCCCAGCGTGAACAAACCCCGGCGCAGCAGGCCCGCCCGCTGGTGCACGATGCCGACCGCGATCGCGGCCAGCGCGACGAACTCCGGCCCCACCACCATCGCGCCGATCACCAGGATCGAGGAGTCGAGCACGACCGCGATCGCGGCGAGAGCGGTGGCGAGGAAGAGGAACGACAGGAACGTCCACGACAGCGCGGCGTCGTCGGAGGTACGGCGTACGACCTCCTCCCAGATGACCGCGTCCGCGCCCTCGCCCGGCGCGGCGCGCTCGGCGCGTTCGGCAGCTTCGGAGATCGCGGTGTCGACGACCTCCATCGCGATCGTCCCGTCGGCCTCCAGGCCGAGGTCGCGCAGGCCACCGAGCACCCCCTCGACGGACTCGCGGGCGATGTCGGCGAACACCAGGTCGCCGGGGGGCCGGATCGACGCGCCCGGCACCACCGCGAGGTTGGCGACGCCGACGCAGTCCTCGAGGAGCGCGACGGCCTTCTCGGTTCGCTCCGACGGTGAGGTCACCCGCAGATGCAGCACGCCGGACATGGTAGGTCGCACACCTTCCGTGTGCGGGCCGGGCCGATCAGCCGGAACGAACCGGACCAGCCGGACCCGCGCCACCAACCGGGCCAACCGGACCAGACAGGTCAGGCGGGACCAACCGGCCCGTACCCCCCGCCGCCCGGTGTCTCCACGACCAGCACGTCGCCGGTACCCACCTCGGCGGAGTCGGCGCCGGCCAGCTCCACGACCGTGCCGTCGGCGCGTTCGATCCGGTTGTGGCCGAGCGCGCCGGGCTGCCCACCGGCCATGCCGTACGGCGGAACGCGGCGGTGGCCGGACAGTGTGCTCACCGTCGCCGGCTCCAGGAACCGCAGCCGGCGCACCGCACCGTCACCGCCGCGCCAGCGGCCCGCACCGCCGCTCCCCCGCCGGATCGTGAAGCTCTCCAGCAGCACCGGCAGCCGCCACTCCAGCACCTCGGGGTCGGTCAGCCGGGAGTTGGTCATGTGCGTCTGCACCACGGCCGCACCGTCGAAGCCGTCGCCCGCTCCCGACCCGGACGCCACCGTCTCGTAGTACTGGTGCCGCTCGTTGCCGAACGTCACGTTGTTCATCGTCCCCGAGCCCTCCGCCTGCACGCCGAGCGCGGCGTACAGCGCACCGGTCACCGCCTGCGAGGTCTCCACGTTGCCCGCGACCACCGCCGCCGGGAACCTCGGCGCGAGCATGCTGCCCTCGGGTACGACGATGCGCAGCGGGCGCAGGCACCCGTCGTTGAGCGGGATGTCGTCGTCGACCAGGGTGCGGAAGACGTACAGCACGGCCGCGGTCGCCACCGACGCCGGCGCGTTGAAGTTCGTGTCGAGCTGGGCCGAGGTGCCGGTGAAGTCGATGGTGGCGGTACGCGCGGCGCGGTCCACCTCGACCCGCACCTCGATCCGGGCGCCGGAGTCCAGCTCGTAGCTGTACGACCCGCCCTCCAGGGTGGCGACGACCCGGCGGACCGCCTCCTCGGCGTTGTCCTGCACGTGCCGCATGTACGCCTGTACGACGTCCAGCCCGAAGTGGTCGATCATCTTCCCGACCTCCTCCACGCCCTTCTCACTGGCGGCGATCTGGGCGCGGAGGTCGGCGAGGTTGGTGTCGGGGTTGCGGGACGGGTACGCCGCCTCGGCGAGCAGCCGCCGTGTCTCCTCCTCGCGCAGCCGGGAGTTCTCCACCAGCAGCCAGTTGTCGAACAGCACGCCCTCCTCCTCGACCGATCGGCTGGTGGCCGGCATCGATCCGGGGGTGAGGCCGCCGATCTCGGCGTGGTGACCGCGGGAGGCGACGAAGAACAGCAGCTTCTCCCCTGCCTCGTCGTACACCGGCGTCACCACGGTCACGTCCGGCAGGTGGGTGCCGCCGTGGTAAGGGTCGTTGACCGCGTAGACGTCGCCGCGCTTCATCGCCGAACCCCGCCGGCGGATCACCTCCTGCACGCTCGCGCCCATCGAGCCGAGGTGCACCGGCATGTGCGGCGCGTTGGCGATTAGGTTGCCGTCGGGGTCGAACAACGCGCAGGAGAAGTCCAGCCGCTCCTTGATGTTCACCGACTGCGCGGTCGAGGACAGCCGGGCGCCCATCTGCTCCGCGATCGACATGAAGAGGTTGTTGAAGATCTCCAGCAGCACCGGGTCCACGTCGGTGCCGACGTTCTCCACGTCGGCACGGGCGCTGACCCGCTCGATCCGCAGGTGGCCGGTGGGGGCGACGGTCGCCGCCCAGCCGGGCTCGACCACCGTGGTGGAGTTGGCCTCGGTGACGATCGCCGGTCCGGTGACGGTGGCGCCGGCGGGGAGCCGGTCGCGGCGGAGGAGGGGTACGTCGTGCCAGCCGTCACCGGCGTACATGCGTACGGTCGGCTCCCCGGCCGCCGCGTCCGCGCCCGGGCCGGCGGGAGCGAGCGCGTCCAGGTCGGGCGGAACGGTGGCGCCGACCGCCTCGACCGACACCGCCTCCACGACCAGCGGCCGGTCCATCAGGAAGGAGTACGTACGCCGGTAGGCCTCCTCGTACTCCGCCACCATCGCGGCCGGGTCGGCCGGCTCGGCCAGCGTCACCGGCACGGCGGTGTCGGTTCCGTCGTAACGCAGGTGCGCCCGGCGGACCACGTCGATACGTTCGGCCGGCACCTCCTCGGCGAGGAGTTCCTCGCGCGCGGTGCGGGCGAGGTCGTCGGCCACCGCCTCGACCCGCTTCAGGCCGTCCGCGTCCAGCCCGCACTCCACGGACTGCTCGCGCATGGTGGTGGTGTCGGCCAGGCCGATGCCGAGCGCGGAGAGTACGCCGGCCATCGGCGGCACCAGCACCGTGCGGATGCCGAGGGCGTCGGCCACCGCGCAGGCGTGCTGGCCGCCCGCGCCGCCGAACGTGGTGAGGGCGTACTCGGTGACGTCGTGCCCCTTCTGCACCGAGATCTTCTTCACCGCGTTGGCCATGTTGGCGACCGCGATCGCCACGAAGCCGGCGGCGACCTGCTCCGGTGTCCGGTCGTCACCGGTGTCGGCGGCGATCCGCTCGGCCAGGTCGGCGAACCCGGATCGCACCACCGAGACGTCCAGCGGCTGGTCGCCGCCGGCGCCGAAGACGTGCGGGAAGTACGCCGGCTGCACCCGGCCGAGCATCACGTTGGCGTCGGTGACGGTGAGCGGGCCGCCACCCCGGTAACAGGCCGGCCCGGGGTCGGCGCCCGCGGAGCCGGGCCCGACGCGGTAACGGCTGCCGTCGAAGTGCAGGATCGACCCGCCGCCGGCCGCGACGGTGTGGATGTCGAGCATCGGCGCGCGCAGCCGCACCCCCGCCACCTGGGTGTCGAAGACGCGTTCGTACGCACCGGCGTAGTGCGAGACGTCGGTGGAAGTCCCGCCCATGTCGAAGCCGATCACCTTGTCGAACCCGGCCAGCCGCGACATCCGCACCATGCCGACGATCCCGCCCGCCGGTCCGGACAGGATGGCGTCCTTGCCGCGGAAGTGCCCCGCCTCGGCCAGCCCGCCGTTGGACTGCATGAACATCAGGCGTACGCCGGACAGCTCGTCGGCCACGTGCTCGACGTAGCGCCGCAGCACCGGCGACAGGTAGGCGTCCACCACCGTGGTGTCACCGCGCGGCACCACCCGCATCAACGGGCTGGCCTCGCTGGACAGCGACACCTGCGGGAAGCCGATCCGCTCGGCCAGCTCGCCGATCTGTCGCTCGTGGGCGGGGTGGAGGTAGCTGTGCAGACAGACCACCGCGACGGCGCGGATGCCGTCGGCGTACACCTCGCGCAGCTGCTCCTCCAGCGTGTCAAGGTCGGGTTGACGCAGGACGGTGCCGTCGGCGGCGACGCGTTCGGCGACCTCGACGACCCGCTCGAACAGCATGTCCGGCAGCACGATGTGCCGGTCGAAGATGCGCGGGCGGTTCTGGTAGCCGATCCGCAGCGCATCGGCGAACCCCTGCGTGATCACCAGCGCGGTGCGCTCGCCGCGGCGTTCGAGCAGCGCGTTGGTGGCGACGGTGGTGCCCATGCGTACCGACTCGATCGCCTCGCCGGTCGGCCGCGCACCCGCTGCCTCACCGGCCCGGTCAAGCAGTGCTCTGACGCCGGCCACCGCGGCGTCGGCGTAGCGGGCGGGATCGTCGGAGAGCAGCTTGTGCGTGACCAGCGCACCGGTGGGGGTGCGGGCCACCACGTCGGTGAACGTGCCGCCCCGGTCGATCCAGAACTGCCAACCCGCGCCCACTGTCCCGCGTGCCAAACCGCTCCCTACCGCTGTTCAGAACAGCACGGTCATGAACGTGTCGGCATGGGTGAAGCCGACGCGTTCGTAGGTGCGCCGTGCCGCGTGGTTGAAGTCGTTGACGTACAACGTAGCCACCGGCGCCACGTCACGCAGCCCGGCCGCGGTCACCGCCGCGACCCCGGGTGCGGACAGTCCCTCGCCCCGCCGGTCCGGCCGCACCCACACGCCCTGGATCTGGAACGCCCGCGGGGTGGCCACACCGATCTCGGCCTTGAAGACGACCTCGCCGTCCTCGAACCGCGCGAACGCGTGCCCCCGGGCGATGAGCTCCGCGACCCGGGCACGGTAGTAGGCCCCGCCGTCGCGATCCTCGGGGCTCACCCCGAGCTCCTCGTGGAAGAACGCCACGCTGGCGCGGTAGAGCGGGTCGAGCTCGTCGATGCGGACCCGGCGCACGGCCGGGTCGGCGGGCACCGCGGGCTGGTCGCGGGTGGTGAGGAACGGCTGGTCGCCGCGCACCCCGCGGGCCGGTCCCCAGGTCGGCGCGAGCGCGTCCCACAGCGGCGCCACCGCGTCGCGCGGGCCCCACACCGACGAGCAGTTACGGCCGTACCGCAGGGCCAGCTCGGCGAACGCCGTGACGGCGGCCGGCGTGGCCGCGACGGGTACGAGGTTGGCGCCGGCGAAGCACAACGACGTGAGCCGACCGCCGTCGCCGTACCCCC